>DATCGY010000227.1:0-8471 GCA_036508635.1 Candidatus Anoxymicrobiaceae bacterium | reverse complement strand
GCTGCTGGTCGAGAGTCTGGGCGAAAGTGGCAGGAACAAGCATTAGAACAAGCATCACGATCAGTGCCGCGCCCAGTATTAACTCTGTTCTTGGCCTCTTCGTAAAGATGCTATCAACCTCCCGGTGCTTTTCTCCTTCTCAATGCCCGGCCGGCAAAAGGGAGCACGGGTATTTCAAAGGCAAGCTTTCTTTTAGGCGTTCTTGGTTCGCTGTATACACAAATCGCGCAAGATTTTAACACAAGGGGCCAACATCTTCAAACACAACCCCCTTCCGTACGTAAGAAAACTTCGACCACTTAAGCGTTACGACCTTTTCCGCCAGGGGCGCCTCCGGGAGGCGTGACGAGGCGGCCTGGATACGTTCTTAGATTGATCAAGCTCGTTTTCATGTTATTCTACATATTGAGGTTTTAATCGGAATGCGTCACAATATGTATGGTTTTTAGGTACTTCAGATAGTCGAATGGGGGCTTACTTGCAGAGGAACGAGGTAGTCTACCCGTTTACCGCGGTAGTCGGACAGGAACAGATCAAGCTTGCTCTGCTGCTCAATGCGGTCACCAACGAAGTCGGTGGAGTGCTCATCAGGGGGCGCCGTGGCACCGCCAAATCGACTCTCGCGAGGGCTGCCGCTTACCTGCTCCCCGAGATAGAAGTTGTCTCTGATTGTCCGTTCTCATGCGACCCTGGAGACATCGAATCGCTGTGCGGTTTCTGCTCCGGGCGACTGGCTCATGAAGGAGCGCTACCCTCGAGCAGGGTCCGCATGAAGATCGTCACACTCCCACTGAACGCGACGGAAGAGATGGTCGTGGGCACGCTCGACATCGAAAAGGCGTTGCGCCATGGCGAGAAGAGTTTCGAGCCCGGGATCCTGGCCCGTGCCAACAGGTCGATATTGTACGTCGATGAGGTCAACCTCCTTGAAGACCACCTGGTCGACGTGCTGCTCGATTCCGCGGCGATGGGGATCAACGTCGTCGAGCGCGAGGGAATATCTTTCCGGCACGGCGCACGCTTCATACTGGTGGGGACGATGAACCCGGAGGAGGGTGACCTTCGACCGCAGTTGGAGGACCGCTTCGGACTGTGCGCCGAGGTGGATGCCGGTATCGACAGCTCTGACCGGGCCGAGATACTGCGGCGCAACCTCCTGTTCAGAAAAAACCCCGTAGAGTTTGAGACGAGGTGGCACTCCGAACAGGAAGCGCTACGCGGCCGACTCGTCAGTGCAAGGCAGGTTTATCCAGACATAGAGACGCCGGACGAAGTCCTCGAAGTGGTCGCCCTTCTGGTCGAAAAGGCGGGCGCCGACGGGCATCGCGCTGACATTGCGATGGTCCACGCCGCCCGTGCACTGGCCGCGCTCGAGGGACAGAACGAGGTAACCGTCGATCACCTTGGCCGGGTGGCCGGGCTCGCCCTCAACCATCGTGTTTCGAGAGGGCCGCTGGGAACGGGTATAGGCCGCCGGCTTGACGTCCCGTCACTCATATCGGAAGCGACGACAAAGACCCTGCCTCTGCCCGGCATGGTGTTCAAATCCCTCGCGCTCGAGGAGCGCCAGGGGCTCTCTTCTCCCGCCTCCCCAACGGAGCGACTGGCGCCGCCCGCGGGCAGAACCGCGTTTGAAGACACGTCTCTGCCCGACCGTGAGGCGAAAGGTACCCTTGCGGGCAAGAGGGGAGCGCGACAGGTCCTCGATTCGAGGGGCCGGTACTACAGGAGCACGACACCCGCTGCAAAAAGCGGGCCCACACGCCTGGCGTCGGATATTGCTATTGACGCGACGATCAGGGCTTCGGCCGCGCGAGGCGGAGACAACGAAGGCAGGCCTGACATAATCCCCGAAGACATAAGGGTCAAACTCAGAAAGCGCAAATGCGGCGCGTCTATCATCTTTGTGGTTGACGCGAGCGCTTCGATGGGAGCGATGCAACGCCTGGAAGCAGCAAGGCAGGCTATACTATCCCTGCTGGTCGAAGCGTACCAGAAGCGCGATCGCGTGGGGCTTGTCGTGTTCAAGGATGACACCGCGCAGATCGTGATGAACCCGACATCAAGCAAAGCGCTTGCCACGAGGCTTCTGTCCGAGCTCGCTCCCGGGGGCACGACCCCGCTTTCGCACGGGCTGGCGCTCGGATGCAAGGTGCTCGAAAGGGAGTTGTCCCGCAGCCCGCAGCCGTTTCCCGTCATGGTGCTTATATCCGACGGTGGTGGAAACGTGACTCTCGGTTCGTCCGACCCGATGAGAGAAGCGCTGGGACTTGCCCGCGACATCCGCGACAAAGGGATCAACTCGGTAATCCTAGACAGCGCCCCGCACTCGTCCATATCCGGCAGACCCAGTCCGGCATGGAGGCTCGCCGACGCAATGGGAGGTTCCTACTTCGCAGCTTATAACCTGAGCGGAGAATCCATCCTCGACAAGGTAGACCGGTCGATTGCACGAGAGCCCGCGAGCGCGCCGCGGACACCTCGTTGATTCGAGCAACATCGGCCATTTGCCACATAATATCTATTCAAATAGAATGTTAGCGCAACCGTCCATTCTGAAGGGAATGCCATGGTACTTGCGACCAAGCTCATTAAGATCATCGAGAAGAATTCGGACGTGATCGCCGACAAGTGGGTGGACGAGGTAACCACCTCCCCATACACACGGTCTTACTGGAACGTCACGCGGGAAGAGCTCCGTGAGCGGGCAGGGAGCGTATGCGATCGCATAGGGTATTTCTTGGGACGCAGTCTGCCCAAGGAGAGGCTGGCAGCTTTCTACAGGCGGCTAGGCGAGGCGAGGCGGACCCAAGGGTACGAGGTCGAAGAGGTGGTTATGGCGCTTCTTCTTCTGAAGCGGCACATCTGGCTGTTCGTTCTTCAAGAGGGGTTCCTCAGCACCAACCTCGAGCTCTATCAGGCTCTCGAATTGAACAACAGGGTAGTCCTCTATTTCGACCGCGCGATCTACTTCGTGACCGAGGCTTACGCCGAAGCGGACCTTAAAGAAGCCTCGGCCCGCGAAGAGGGTTCGAAGGCCGAGGCCGGGTCGTCTTAAGACCTCCATTTTTCTAGCTTATTGAACCGGGGCCTGTATTGGAGCCTGCTGCTGTGTCGTGGCGCCGATCCTGATCAACGCGGCTTCAAGCTTTCCATCTGAGCCTTTTTTCGCGAAGACCGATACCTGCTCTCCCACGGTGAGTTGCAAGCCCGGGTTACCGCCGGTGCTTCCGACTCCCAGATACCTTGTCTTTCCCGTGGTGCTTACCGTCTGGTTTCCTTTACCTGTGTCGACCGTCACACTGTTGCCGTCGACCGCTGTCACTTTGCCCCGGATGATGCTTGCCTCACCGTTCTCCAGGAGCTGCCGTCCGCGGTTCATCAACCGCTGGCCGCGCTGGCGGAGCTGCTGCATCGCTCCTCCACGATTGAGCTCCATCCGGTTAGCCCTGCGGCCGTGGATACCGAAGGCAAGTCCCACACAGGAGGCAACTACCACCACCGCGAGAATGGCGATTGCCAACCCGATAAGGATCTTCTGGTTGCGCTCCACCCTGTCGGTTCCTCCGGACCGTGACTTTGCTTTCCGCGGCGGCGGAGGCTCCGTTGTCTTTCCGACGGCGGCAATAGGCTCGGTCGCGCCATTCGCTGTTGCCCCTGGCTTGGAACCGGGCTCCGGTGCCGGACCCGTCGCGGCCTCAGGCGTTGCCTGTACAGCGTTGGAGGTCTGCTCCGGCGATGGCGCGCTTTGTGCCTCCTGCGGCTGCTCAACATCTTTCTCGTTCTCGTCTACCATCGCATGACTCCTCTGTTGGGTCGCTTCTCGCGCCTTCCGACCTGCGCTAATAAATACTATCGTTCCGCCGCATTAACCTGCGCTTATTGTGGCGTTAATTTCTAGTTAACTGTTTGAATGCTTGTTCCCGTCTGTTAAGCACATCGGTTGCTTTTGACATGGTGGCGCTCGATGAAGGATAATCCTGTCATGACCGCGCCGGTTTAGTCGGTCTCGAACCGTGTAAGCATGCGGTCGCACCGAAGCGGCAAAATTCGCAGTAATGACTGAGATGGGCAAAGCCTGCTTGCTGGCCGCTAAAAAAGAAAGCCGTATTCATGAATGGAGAAAAACTGAGGGTTCTTGTAGTCGAGGATGAGCCCCTTATCAGCGAGATGATCACAAAGAGCCTCAGGCTCGAGGGCTACCTTGTCGAGTCCGCCAGCACCGGCGAAGAAGGCCTGAAAAAGATTAAAGAATACAACCCCGACCTCGTCCTTCTCGACGTCCTGCTGCCTAAGATCGACGGCTGGGAGGTGCTTACAAGGCTGCGTGACGACCCAAAGAGCAGAGACCTCCCGGTCATAATGCTGACCGCCCTGGCCGATGAGAAGTCAAAGGTTCAGGGGTTGCGAGGGGGCGCCGACGATTACGTGACCAAACCTTTCAGCGCGCTCGAGCTCATGGCCCGGGTCGAAGCTGTTCTCAAGAGGTCTGAAAGGCCGACGCATCGTGAGTCGGCCAGGCCGCAGATACCTGCGCGGAAAGGCGACAAGATATATCTCGTCAACGTCGATGACATCAACTTCATCAACATCCAGAGAGAGTATACTTACCTGCATACCGATAACGACCGTTTCCTAACGAACCACACGCTTGCGGAGCTCGAGCGCATGCTTGACCCTCTCAAATTCTTCAGGGCTCACCGCGGCTATATCGTGAACCTCCAGAAAGTCAAGGCGATCACTCGCATCGGCAGCTCGTCGTACGAGCTGACGATGAACGATCCTGGCCAGAGCAAGATTCCCATGAGCCGCCGTCAGAGTTCCGAGCTTAAGAAAATATTGAACATGTGATCACTAATATGTTCAATATTTCCGTTTAGCCTGCGAATCTGCTGTTTAACTCCCGTTTTTGGCCGCAGATGGGGTTATTTATTGATTATTTACCCCCCCAGAGTCAAGAATAGTACCAGAGGTACCGCTTCTCATCCGACAGGCAGCCGGTAAGCCCGGCAAGGCCGGGAGAGTCGGTTGCCAGTACCAAGTTCGGACAACCGGGTACAGCTCAGGGTTAAAGTATTTGGACCATCCAAATATCCCCAAGAGTTGCCGCATTAGGTCTGATACGCCGATCTTGATCGGGACCCGGTTCCAAGGCCCGGTTGTCCTCTCCCCAACGCTTAGGCAGTTGTTTAACGTTAATTTGTTAGGCTCCTTCGCTACCCCCATCGTGGAGTGTTTTATTGTTGGTTTTGGATTGACGATGGGGACCCCGACCACGTGTCAATTGTTTTTGGATAATTCGTTGGCGTTGTGCGGGCCTTTGATCGGGTTGGCGTGAAAACCTCAGGGTCAGATCTGTTCTTTCAACCCCCGCGGTAGGACATCGAAGTCTGTCACACGCCACCCGGAGCCGGGGCTGAGACTCGTGTTCAAGTTGTGATAACGCTGAAGGTGTGTTTGACCCCTGTATGCGCGATAGAAGTTTTCTTATTGTCCTTTATCGCAGGGCGAGGGGTACTTTTTTCCGTCGAACTCCGCAGTTGACCTGCATCTGAGAGATATCGCTCTTTCCACGAGGACCTCGAGGAAAAAACGTACCCAGAGCCCCTTTACTTGCGGATGACGATGCGGTGATCGAGGAAAGTGATTTCTTCGAGGTCGCCGATGAACTCTTTTTCCTCACCGAGGATATCGGTCACGCGGACGTGGTTACCTTCCCTCTCGACAAGGACCGCGTCTTCCATTACGAGCTCGTCACCGTTGTCATCACGGAGGTAGACATTCGATTCACACAAAGTGACCCTCCAGCGATCTTGCTTGATTCCGTACTCCAATTGTAAAGGATTTGTCGCTTGTAATCATTGCATTCCGTCAACCGGCACTCCCGCACGTAAACAATTGAAATTGATGGGCTTCATAACTTTGCCGGAGCCTGACTGGCACGGTCCGCGCGCTGGGGCTCTGGTATAATCAAACGGTCCTCGCGCGCTTATGGAGACTACCTTGGAAAAGCCCGCGGTTGCTCTTAACAATATCAAGAAGTCCTACCGAACCGGCCTTAGGATGAAACGGAAGATGGCCGTCGAGGACTTGTCTCTGGATGTCGCAAGCGGTGACATCTTCGGCCTGCTTGGCCCTAATGGTGCCGGCAAGACCACGACCATCAAGGTCCTTCTCGGTCTCGTGTTCCCCGATGAGGGTGATGGGTCCCTGCTCGGATGCCCCCTGGGGGACCGAAAGGCTCACGAACGCCTCGGATTTCTTCCCGAACAACCTTACTTCTACAACTTCCTCACGGCGGAAAAAGGCCTCGCGCTGTACGGGAAGTTCTTCGGCCTCGAGCACCGGCTTCTCGCTCAACGCACCCCCGAGCTACTGGACCTAGTCGGCCTGAGGCGAGACTCACACCTGACGCTCGACAAGTACTCAAAGGGCATGCTGCAGCGGTTCGGTATCGCGCAGGCGCTGCTGAACGACCCGGACCTGGGTATCATGGACGAGCCCTCGAGCGGCCTGGACCCGCTCGGCCAGAAAGAGGTACGCGACATCCTCCTTCAGCTAAGGGAACGCGGCAAGACGATCTTCCTCTCGAGCCACCAGCTCTCCGAGGTGGAAACCATCTGCAGCAGCGTCAGCATCGTCAACATGGGCCGCACAGTGAAGCAGGGCAGGCTCGACGACCTTCTCGCCGTGCGTGGAATGACCAGGATAATCCTCAAAGGTGAAGACCCCGCCGCGCTGGACGCGCTCATCCCCGTTGCCAGTGACATCGAGCAGTCGGATGGCAGGACAGTCGTGGACGTGGAAAACGACGTTACGTTCCGCGCGCTCGAGACGGCACACGGTCTGGGTATGGAGATGATCTCGGCAACGCCGCTCCGACTTTCGCTGGAGGAGCTGTTCCTGGAGACTATCAGGGAGACGGCCGGTTGAAAAACGTTCTTTCGATTGCAGTCAACGTCATCAAGGACGCGGCCCGGAAGAAGGTATTCTATGTCGTATTCCTCTTCGGGCTTGCGATTGTCGCACTATCACCGCTCCTGCCGACTTTCGAGCTAGGCGCCCGCGCCCAGTTCCTAAGAGATATCTCGTTGAGCCTCTCTTCGCTCTTCGGCGTGGTACTGGCCGTCATCCTGTCGGTGAGCCAGATTCCCGGCGAGGTAGAGCGCCGGACCATCTACAACATACTCTCCAAGCCGGTCAGCAGGTTCCAGTACCTCGCGGGGAAATACGTGGGCATCATGGTATCGATCGCCGCGATACTTGTGGTGATGGGGCTCGAGATAGTCCTGCTGATATTCATACGACTGCACGTCTTCACCCCCCTGATCTTCGAGGGCGTGTTCGCGGTGTTCCTCGAATGTGCCGTCATAGCCGCTTTCTGTATGATGCTCTCCACTTTCGTGACCGTGCCGGTAAACGCCTTCGCCGCAGTGCTCTTCTATCTGCTGTGCCATGTAAAGACCGGCTTCCTGCACCAGAAGCTGGTCGAAGGCGCCTTCGGAGTGGGCAAGGTATTCACCTGGGCTTTCTACTACGTCATCCCCAATCTCGAGAACTTCAACCTGTCCCAGCAGGTCGGCTACGGCGGGGGCGCAGGCGCGGCCTACATGTTGCGGGTTACGGCGTACGCACTCCTGTTCGTCGCGACCTTCATGGTGGCGGCGTACCTGGTGTTCAGGAGCAAAGACCTCTGATGAAGAAAAGGAGAGGTCCAGGAGACCGGATGGTATCGACAGGCATGGCGATCGCGGTGATAGTCGTCATGCTTACCGGAGCGGTATTCGTCCAGTACTCGCTCAATTCTTCTTCCGCTTCAAACGGCGGCGTCGACCAGAGTTCGCCATACGACACCGCAAGGTCCGTTCTGGACCTCCTGGGAGGTATGCGGCAGTCGCTCGCGGCAAACCTGTGGACGAAGACCGACGGCATCCATCACGATTACATGAAAGAGAATGTCTTCAGGGAGCAGGCGTTATATCCGTATTTCTGGTTGATCACGCGGCTCGATCCGCACTATACGATGGCGTATTACTACGCGAGCTGGATGCTTGCCCGGTTGGGGCGCGTGGATGAGGGTTACAGGCTTGCTCTCGAGGGGCTCCGTTACAACCCTGACTCCTCTGCCCTGCAGTACAACCTCGCATCCATCTACTTCTTCTTCAAGAATGACCCGCAGAAGGCGAGGTATCACCTGCTCAAAGCCATGGAGTTGAAGACTGACGTCACCGATGACTCAAACTACCAGACCCTCCTCGAGGAGATCGACAACGTCATCGCCGGAAAGAGGAAGATCCACGCAATAGTACCTCCCGACGCCGCACACAAGCTCCAGAAGCAAGCGGATACCGACTGACCCCGGTCAACATGGATGCGGCCCCCGGTCTTTTCCTGTACGACTATCTTCACCGGCGCATGTAAGCGTCCATGGCGGCCGCGGCTATCTTGCCGGCCCCCATCGCTTCGATCAC
>DATCGY010000226.1:0-34192 GCA_036508635.1 Candidatus Anoxymicrobiaceae bacterium | reverse complement strand
TACCTGACGTCCCTCGCTGTGGAAGAAGCCCTTGGACTTCGCACCGGTCGTAAGTATGAGTGGGTACTCGCGTGCGAGTTCGGGCGTTGAGACAGGGGACATCGGTGGTTCGCGGTAGACCGGTAGTGCGGGGATACCCATTGCTTCGCAGATGCTGCTTGCGAACTCGAGCTTGCCCGAAGGCGTTGCGAAGCCTTCGGTCTCGTACTTGCGATATCTCATCTCGCCCGTGAGGATGCCTTTCTCGCAGAACGCCTCGAAGTCCAGGCCCGTATCCTCGAGGACCCATTCGAAGTAGGAGCGGAGGTCCTTCCAGGGGAACGCCTCGTCGAGTCCTAACCTGTGGGCAAGGTCTATGATGACCTCCCGGTCGTCGCGACCTTCTCCCACCTGGGCCACCTTCTTGCGGGCCAGCACGCACCATATCTTGTGGATATTGGCGACATCGTCTTGCTCCAGCCAGGTCGCGGCGGGCAATATCAGGTCGGCGAGTTGCGCCGTGGGGGTCATGAAGAAATCAGAGACCACCGTGAACTCCAGGTTGCGAAGAGCCTTTTCGACCTCGAGCGAGTGGGTCATAGTCAACAGCGGGTTTGAGCCGACGATCCACATGGCGCGCACGCGGTACGGCTCGCCGGTCACGATCGAGCGCCAGAACGTGGGGGGATGGGTCGAGACGCACACCGGGAACTTACCGGCGTCCACGGCGAGGCCGACCTTGTCCTGTGGCAGGAACTGCAGCCCGGCGACCTCGACGTTCATGAATACCGAACGTTGCTTGACACCCTCCGGCGGGACCCACAGCACTTCGCCCCCCGGCCTGTCTATGTTGCCCGTGATGGCCATCAATATCAAAATCGAACGCGCGGTCTGGTAGTTGCAGGCGCTCATGTCAACGGCGTTGCCCCAGAGAATCGCGCCCGACGAGCTCGATGCGTAGGCTCGGGCCGCGGCCCTGATGTCATCAGCGGAGACCCGCGTGATAGGTTCCGCCCACTCCGGCGTGAACGTACGCACGTGTTCGACCAGGCGGTCATAGCCGTTGGTGTACCGCTCGACGAAGTCGTGGTCCACCAGGTCGTCTTCGATGATCGTGTTGATCATGGCCAGGGCCAGTGCGCCATCGGTTCCGGGCCTGAGCTGAAGCCAGTGGTTCGCTTTTTCGGCGGGGCCTATGCGCCTCGGGTCGACCACTATCACCGACTTTGCGCTCTTGAGTGCTCTTGCGACCATGCCCCCACACATCCCGTCGGAGGCCCCGGCCTCGGTGAGGTTGCTGCCCCACAGCACGATGCACTCCGGCATCTCTCCGCCGAACCCGTAGAAGTCGCAGATCGGCAACTGGCCGAGCGTGTGAACGCTCGCGAGCCACCTCGGGAAGTAGCAGAGGTGCGCGACGCCGGTGAAGTTAGGCGTTCCGTAGGCGTTGGCGAAGCGCGTTGTAAAGGATGTGTAAGGCCGCCCTGTGCCCTGCATCATCGCGAAATACTCTGAGCCGCTTTCGCGCCGGACCGCATCGAGCCGCTCGACCATCTCGCCGAGGGCATCATCCCAGGAGATGCGCTCCCAGTTGTTATCGCCGCGTTCTCCCTTGCGCCTCATGGGGTAGACCACGCGGTCGGGGTGGTAGAGGAGCTCGGGGGCCGCGGCGCCCTTGGGGCAGAGATAGCCCCTGCTCGTCGGGCTGTCGGGGTCGCCCGTAACCTTGACCACGCGATCGCCTTCCATGTGAACCAGCACCTGGCAGACGCCATGGCAGCCTCGACACGAAGACCTTACCACGCGCTTTTCATTCATGCCGACGGATGGCATCGAGATTACCCCTGCTCCGCCTGGAGCATCTTGCGGACGTCGCGGCGGAGTATCTTTCCTATGGCGGTCTTGGGGATGTCGTCCATGAAGACTACCTTCTTTGGGGTCTTGTAGCCCGCTATTCGCTCTTTGACGAACCCGATCAGCTCTTTCTCCGTGGCGGTCTCTCCCGCTCTGAGCGCGACAACAGCGATGACCGCCTCACCCCAGGTCTTGTCCTGTATGCCGACAACCGCCACCTCCAGCACCGCCGGGTGCTCGAAGAGGACTTTCTCTACCTCGTATGGGTAAACGTTCTCGCCGCCCGTAATGATCATGTCGTTCTTGCGGTCAACGATGTAGATGAACCCATATTCGTCAAGAGTAGCAAGATCGCCGGTGTGCAGCCACCCACCACGCAGCGCTTTCGAGGTGAGCTCCGGATCCTTCCAGTAACCTTTCATGATGTTTTTTCCACGAACGACTATCTCACCCACCTCGCCCACGGGGACCTCGTTGTCGTCATCGTCAAACAGCCTTACCTCCGTGACCATCGACTCGCGGCCGGCCGAGGATATCCGACGCGTGATCTCCGGGGGGCCAACAAGCGTGCTCTGATCCTTTTCGAGCAGGATGGTGGCGAGGGGGGCGGCCTCCGTCAGGCCGTAGCCCTGCTGGAAGATGGGGCCGAACTTCTCGATGCAGCGCTTCATAAGGTCGGCGGGCATTGGGGCGCCGGCATACGACAGGAACTTCAGGCTCGACAGGTCGTACTTGTCGAGGTCAGGGAAGTCGAGGACCCAGGAAAAAAGGATGGGCACCATGTTGATGTGGGTCACGCGTTCCTTTTCGGCGGTGGCGAGTATCTCGCTGAAGTCGAAACGCTTGGCAATGACCGCGCGACCACCGCAGTAGTGGTGGATAAGCGAGGGCCACCACGCGGTATGGAATATCGGAAGGACCTGGAGCGTCGCGTCGCCCTCCTCGGCCACTGTGGTCAGGAGCATGCCTATCGCCGAGGTGATGTAGTTGCGGTGCGTGAGCATGACGCCCTTCGGGAGGCCGGTGGTCCCTCCCGTATACTGGAGGTGGCAGAGGTCGTCCTCGTCGACTTGGACTTCGGGTTCGGAATCGGACGCCTTGGAGAGCAACTCCTCGTAGTCGAGCCAGCCTTCCTCCGGGCTGTTGAGGGCGATCCGCAGTTTGATGCTCTGCAGGCCAGGCAGGATTGTTTTCGCAACCTCCATGAAACCTGCGTCGGCCATGAGCACTACCGCGTCCGAATGGTTTATTACGTACGTCAGCTCCTCGCCGGAGAGCCGGAAGTTAAGCGGTACCGCGACCGCGCCGAGTTTCGCGACGGCGTAATAGATCTCGAGATACCTGTGGCAGTTGAGGGCGAGGATCGCCACCTTGGTGCCTTTTTCGACGCCCCTGCCGGCAAGGGCATTTGCCAGCCTGTTGATGCGCTCGTTGAACTGCCTCCAGTTCAGGCGAACGTCCTCACACACCACGCATTCCCAGTCGGGGTTGAGGCGTGCGTGCTTCCTCGGAATGTCGCCCAGGACGCTGCTCATGTTACTTCCTCCTTGTCAGGTGGGTTTGACCCCGGTTCAAAAGAGCCCCTCGGCCCGCTTCATGAACTTGTCGACTTTCTTCTTGATGTCGGGCGCGTTGAGCCGCCACAGCTCCGGCAGGTACTTCTCGAATCCGGCCGTCGGGTTCACCTCGCAGCGAAGCCACTTGTGCTCGAACAGGTTCATGTAGCAGAGGTTGCACCTTATGCACTTGACTATGTCCTTCTCGCGGCCGGCCTTCACCTTCGCGGGCCAGAACGGGTCGGCGGTCGCCTGGCGCCCCAGCGACACCATGTCGGTCTTGCCTTCGCTTATGGCCGCGGAGGCCGCCCCGGGTGTTATGAACGTCGGGGTGACGACCGGGAGCCCGCCCGACGCTTCCTTGAAGCCGGGGGCGTACTTGAGCATCTCGGCCTCTCCGTCGGGCGCGAAGGCGCCGGGGTTCTCGTAGCAACCCTGCGAGACGTCTATATAGCTCAGGCCCGCGTTTGCCGCCATCGCCACGAACTCGCGCATCTCCTCGTTGGTCGCGCCGTCCGGCATGAGCTCGTCGCCCGAGAAGCGGGCTCCCAGCACCCTGTCCGGCCCGATGCGCTCGCGCGTCTTCCTGATGATGTTCAGGAGGAACCTCGCCCGGTTCTCCAGAGAGCCGCCGTACTCGTCGGTGCGTTTGTTCGAACGGTTCGAGAGGAACTGGTGTATCAGGTAGCCGTGCGGACTGTGGATCTCCACGCCGTCGAACCCGTAGCGCAGCGCTTCGAACGACATCTCGGCCATCTTTTCCTCGAGGTAGACTATCTCGGCGATCTCGAGCTCGCGCGGGACTTCCCCGTAGACGACCTTGAGCAACTCCGGGTCGGTTTGCCTCACGAAATCGATGAGCGAAGTCTCGAGCTCGGCATACTGCTCATCGCTCATCTGCTTGAGCGCCTCCAGCGCGCCGGCCGCCTCTGCGAGCTCCGGCGACAGCCGCTTCATCTGCTTCATCCAGCCCTTGCTGAAATTTCGAAGGTCTATCTTGATGGGGATCGCGGAGGGAGCGGCGATAGGCTCGTGCGGCGATGCGCTCGACGCGTGTCCCTGGCGGCCGAAGCCCGGGCTGAGTTGGATAAAGGTCTTTGCTCCGAAGGCATGGATCTGGTCGGCCAGCATTCCCAGCCCGCGGCCGTGCCTCTCGTCGGTGAAGAGGTGCGGGTTCACGTGGTCGGAGGCGCGCCAGTAATACGGGTTCACCACCACGCAGTCCGTGATGATGAGCCCGAACCCGCCCTTCGCGCGCGCGGCGTACCAGGCCAGCCACTGTTCGGAGTTGTAACCTTCCGGGTTGGAGTAGACCATGTTCATAGGGGCCATTGCTATGCGGTTCTTGATCTCGACATCCCCGATAGTGATCGGCTCAAAGAGCGCGTCGTAACCCATGATGCCTCCCCCTTGTTTTACCGGTGACGCCGTCAGGCACCCCGCCGCGTTCTGTCGGGCCGTTTTATCAACGGTTTTTCACCGCAGGGCGCCTGACGCCGAACTGGTATTTGCGGACCTGTTAAAACGACTTCGGCAGGCCGTAGCACTGCGCGATGAAGTTCTTGCTCATCTCGTTCGAAATCGGGCTGAAGACCATCTGCTGCGAATCGCGCCAGTAGCGCTGGATATCGGCCTCCATGGTCACCCCGTAGCCCCCGAATATCTCCATGCCCACGGTCGCGGCGTCGAGCGCCATCTGGGAGGCGTAGAGCCCGGCCATGGTCGCTTCCACGTGATAAGGTTTGCCGTTGTCGGCGAGCCATGCGCACTTGTAGACGAGGTTGCGCGCGTTCTCTATGCCGACGGCCATGTCCGCCAGGTAATGTTGGATTATCATGAACTGCCCGATGGGTTTGCCGAACGCCTCGCGCTGCTTTGAGTAGGCGAGGCACTCCTCGAACACCTTCTCGGCGAGCCCGACCGATATCATGGCGACCCCGATGCGCTCGGGGTTGAGCGTGCCCAGCACGTCGTACCAGCCGTTGTTGAGCGTCCCGAGCAGGTTCTTCTTCGGCACCCGCACGTTGTCGTAGAATATCTCGCAGGAACCGCAGCAGTGCGTGCTCACCTTGGGGATGAGACGGATCTCGACGCCCGGAGTACCCGCCGGCACAAGGATGATGGAGAGCGACTGCGCACGCTTCGGGTTCTCACGATCCGTAATGGCAACGGTAGTCAGGTAATCGGCCACGTGCGCGCCGGTGATGTAGATCTTCTGGCCGCTGATGACAAAGTCGTCCCCGTCGGTATCGGCGTAGGTGGAGATTGCGCCAAGGATATCCGTGCCGCCCGCCGGCTCGGTGAGCGCCAAGGCGAACTTGAGTTTCCCCTCCGCTATCTGCGGCAGAAACTCGCGCTTCTGCTCCTCGTTGCCGAGCTCCAGGATAGGCCTGGTCCCGAAGCCGATGGTGGCACCGACGCCGAGAGCCACTGCCGTGGACGCCTTTGATATCTCCTCGAAGCCCACCATGGCGGTTACCATGTCGGCGGCCTCGCCGCCGTACTCCTCGGGGATGGACGCCGCGAACAGTCCCATTGCGGCCGCCTTGTCCCAGACCTCCGGCGGCATGAAGTCGCGGGTCTCTTCCCACTCGCGTATCTTCTCGCTGGTGATCTCTTTCTCGCAGAACTCGCGCACCGTCGCGCGCATGAGCTCCTGTTCCTCGGTGAAAGAAAAGTCCATCGTCTAACTCCCTTGGTCCTGGTTCTTCATTGCCTCGAACGCCTGCAGGGCGGCGGCTCGAAGCGTCGTCACGTGCTCACTGTGGAACAGCCACGCGATGGCGCTGCGCTCGATCGCCATTGCATGGTCCAGCGGCAGCCCGTCAAACGATCTGTTCAGCACGGCCTTTCCCATACGAAGCGAGTCAGCGGGGTTCCCGCAAAGGACGGCGACCATCTCGTCCACCTTCTGTTCGAATTCATTTTCGGCGTAGACGCGCGTGAGGAGCCCCATCTCGTAGAAATCGTCGGCCGTGTAGTCGCGCTTGCCGGAGAGGAGAATCTCCCTGCCGCGGAAGATGGGAAGGCAGCGCGCCAGGCGCACCGTGCCCCCCCAGCCCGGCAGGATGCCCATTGCGATCTCCGTGACGCCGAACTTGGTCCTCTCACTGGCGTATATCAGGTCGCACGCCAGCGCCAGCTCGAGCCCGCCGGCGATGCAGTGGCCTTTGACCTTGGCCACCACGACCTTGTCGTTCTCCGTGATTGCCCTCACTATGGCGGTGCCCGTCTTTCCCATCCAGTCCAGGACCGTGTAGTGGTCGAAGCTGGGCAGTACCGAGAGGTCGCCGCCCGCGCAGAAAGACTTTCCAGCACCGGAGAAGAGCACTACCTTGACGTCTTCCTCGCTCGAGACCCTGGTGAATGCGTCCAGCAGTTCCTCGGCAAGTTGTATGTTTATGGCGTTGCGCTGGTCGGGTCGGTTCATGCTGATCCTGGCGACTTCGCCGTCCAGCTCATAGAGCAGGCACTGGTAATCGGGCATCGGGCCCTCCTTTCTTTGCCGGCCTTTATCCCGGCCTCTTCAGTGATGGCGCAGGTGGTCAGGCAGCCTGGCGGGCACCTTCATCTTGTGGACCGACATGGTCTTGACAGCAGGTCGCCAGTATTCGGGCATGTACTTTTCTCGTCCCACGTTCTTGTTGACGATGCACCTGACCGGCAGCCCCACCTCGGCACGCATCAGGCATTCATTGCACCGCTTGCATCGCTTGATGTCCTGCGGCCGGCCCTCCGCGACCTTGTTGCCGTACTCGGGGTCGGCGAACATCTGCCGGCCGAATGAAACTATGTCGCATTTCCCGCTTGCGATGGCCTTCTCCGCGTTCTTCGGGTCGTGTATGGAAGGCACCATGACCGGCACGGGTACGGTGTTCTTGAAGTTTGCCGCCTCGTCGAGCATCGTCCCGTCCTCGCTCGGGAAGAAGTGCTTCAGCGCTTCGTAGGAGCCGTCCGATAAGTGTATGTAGTCGACACCCAGTTGTGTCATCACCCGGGCGACCTCCAGAGCTTCCTCGTGGGTGACGCCGTTGGGCATATGCTCGTCGGCGGACAGACGCATGCCGACCAGGTAGTCAGGGCCCACCACCTCGCGGACTTTCATGTATACCTCCACCAGGAAGCGCATGCGGTTCTCGAGGGTTCCCCCGTACAGGTCCGTCCGTTTATTCGTTCGGGGGGAGAGGAACTGGTGCTCCAGGTAGCCGTGGGGCGCGTGCAGTTCTATGCCGTCGAACTGGGCCATCACGGCGAAGATACACGAGTTCGCGAACTCGTCCTGCTCGGCACGTATCTCATCGATGGTCATCTCGTAAGGGAGGCTTCCGGTGGCCATGGGGAGCAGCACCGGGAACTTCATGAGCACCTCCGGGAACCCGGTGGCGAGCAGATCGAACGGAACGTTATAGGGTATGGCCGAAGGGGCCGGCGGCCGGGAGCCGTCGTGGGCGTGGCCCTGCCGCCCGAAGCCGATGGACATCTGTATGAAAGTGCGGGCCCCGAAGGCATGGATGGTCTCGGCGAGCTCCGCCAGCCCCGGCGCGAAAGACGTGTTGTAGCAGTGCAGGTTGGAGGTGAACGGGAACTTCGCCGCGAGCTTTGTGCCCAGCACGCACTCGGTGATAATGAGTCCGCACCCGCCCTTCGCGCGCGCGGCGTAGTAGGCCAGGATCTGCTCGTTGACGTAACCCCGGTTGTCGAGCGACATCACCGTGTTCATCGGAGCCATGGCGATGCGGTTCTTCAGCTCGACGTCCTTGATCTGGATGGGGGACAGAAGGTTCTTGAAGTCGGCCTTTGTGGCAGGCTTTTCCACTGGATTCGCTGGCATCTTCTTACACCTCCACCTTCCGCTCCGGCTCTATGCGCAGGAGCTTCGCCATGTTCAACCCGTATATGTTCGCCCTGTCGTCGTCCGTCAGCTGCGGGTAACCGTAGCCCTCGCACATGTCTTCCGGTATCTCGAACTCTCTCAGGCCCTGCACCGCGCCCCGAACCTGGGCGCCGAAGCCCGCGCAGTCGGTACCCCATACGATCCTCTCCGACCCGACCCACCTGAGCGCCTCGCCGAGTATCTCGCCGAACCGGCGGGGAGCGTTCGCTGCCCACGGGACGAGCAGGTTCAGCCCGAAGTAGATGTTCGGATGGACGGCCGCCGAGAGAGCGAGGTCGAGGAAGTTGGGATAGCCCGCGTGGAACGCGATGAAGTTGACGTCCGGCAGGTCGCTCGCCACCTGGTCGAGTAACACCGGCAGGCAGTTATAGCTGACACCGGGCGGCACCCAGCACCAGCCAGTATGTAGTGCAACCGGGATACCGAGCTCTCCCGCCTTTTCGTACAGCGGATACATCTGCGGGTCGTTCATGGGCAGGTCCTCGGGCGGGTAGACCTTGACCATGCGCGCGTTGTGCTCCTTTACCAGAAACTCCAGCTCCCATAGCGCGTTCTTCATCCCGCGTATCTTCACCGGGCCCACGTTCGGGGTGAGCACGAGCCGATCCGGCCAGCGCTCGCAGATGGCGGCCGCCTGCCCGTTCGTGACCCACCGGGTCGCATACCCGGTGGTATCCATCATCGCCTCGGGGATGATGCACGCGACGTCAATGCCGTAAGTGTCCATCCAGTCGATTATGGCCTCGGGCTCGGCCCTCTTTGTGATCTCCTCGGGGGTTATCACGTATTGAGGCGGGATCCCCAGCAGGAACTGGCGGGTAACCCCCGCGATGCCCTGCCACCACGCCTGGACGCCCGGAAAGTACTCGATAGATGTCATGTCGCCAACGATGTGCATCTCGATGTCGATCTTGAAGAACTGATCCTTCTCGAAAGCAGTCTGCTCGTCCGCCATCTCGCTACCCCCTCTTTGATTCGTCCACCGGCCGCCACTTGGGAAGTGTTATCTCGTCGGTCACGTCATCAAACACGACCTCGAGCTCCATCCCGTTCTCCAGCTTGTCGTGGTCGCACTCGACGACGTTGGAGATCATCCTCGGGCCCTCCGGCAGGTCGATCATGGCCACGACGTATGGGAGGTCGACCCAGAAAGGGAAAGGCACACCGAACGTGTTTATCGCGTACGAGGCGAGCGTGGCCTTGCCCGACGCCTCGACCCAATCATGCTCGTCGGCGTGACAGTTGGTGCAATAGAGGTATGGGGGGTGGTCGATATAGCCGCACGCGGAACATTTCTTGAGCACGAGCCTGTGCTCCCTCGACGCGTCCCAGAACGGCTGGGACCACCTCGTTGGTATCGGCAGCGGCTTGATGAGGTCCTCGTCGGAGAGGTTCAGCATCGCCTTAATTGTTTCGATGTCTATCTTTTCACCGGCCATGGCTTCCTCCTTTTCAGCAGCTCGCGAACTCTTCGATGTCGAAGCCGTCCGATCTACGCCGGGACCTCGTAACCCATCACGGTGAAGTGGCAGTCCATGAACGCCCCGCCGCCGCAGTTCTCGACCAGGAACTTCGCGCCCTCGACCTGAGCGGCTCCCGCCTTTCCCTGGAGCTGCCGGACAGACTCTACAAAGGTACTGAAACCCACCCCGGTCCCCGTGTGACCGAAGCTCATAGCCTCACCGTTGGTCGAAACGGGGTATTTACCGCCGGGGCCGGTCTCGCCGGCCAGGACCAGCTCCCCGGACGTCCGCTCGTCCAGGATCCCCAGCGAATCCATGACGATAAGCGAGATCACAGGGTAGGAGCCGTATATCTCGAAGATGTCCATGTCCCCGGGCCCAAGGCTCGAGTTCTCGTAGGCACGCTTCGCGGTGACGGCGAGGTCGTCGCCCATCTTCCCCGGGTCTTTCTGTTTCGACCTGGTTATCGTCCTGTGGGAGTACTCGGAGGCCTCGCCGAGCACGTACACCGGCCTGTCGCAGACCCTGCGCGCTTTCTCGGCCGTGGTCATGATATAGGCGCTTCCACCATCGCCAAGCACGTTACACATCAACGTGGTCAGGGGGTATGAGACCATCCGCGCGTTGACGACCTTCTCGACGGTGATCTCTTTGTTGTTGAACATGGCGTTGGGCTGGAGCATCGCCCACTTGCGGCAGGCGACGCATACCGCGGCGATCTGTTCGATGGTGGCACCCGTGTAGGCCATGTACCCCTCGGTCACGATCGCGGCCAGCGAATTGTAGGTCATCCCGTATGGGACCTCCCATTCGACGTCCGAGCCCGCCACGGAGAAATACTTGGCCTGCTCGTTCGCGGTGAACTGGGAGAACCTCTGGGCATGGACCACAAGGACCGTATCGGTCTCGCCCGACTCGAGGATGCCCTCGGCGGTCTTGCGAATGGAGAAGCTCGACGCCCCACCGGAAATCGTTGTCGCAACAACGCTGCAGCCGCTCGCGCCGATGGCCTCAGGCAGGCGCCCGAAGAACATCTCGGTGTTGTAATCGTTGTCCGGGTTGCTCATTATGTGACCGGCGGTGAGCACGGCGCCGATCTCGTTCTTGTCTATCCCCGCGTCCCTGATCGCCATGCGACTGACCTCGTATGCGATCTCGAACTCGGAACGTTCCGGGTAGTTGCCGGTCGGAACCTCTCCGGTGCCAATAACCGCAAAATCACCTGCGCCCATCTTCAACTCCTTTCCGATAGCCGTCCTCTACGGGCTCGATTAGCCCTGTGCTAATCTCGTCCAGAGGAATGACAAGTCATTCCTGACTGCGGAGTTCTCGTTGTTTTATTCCAAGGTACCTACCGCGTAAGATGGCTGCAATATAACCATAAATGCGAGTTCAAATCAAGAATTAGTTTCTTGACTTCAGGTAAATAATACTATATAGATGCTCAACAGTTGCTAGTTATTGACCCGTTGCCTCAGCCGGGTGGCATCGAAAGACGGAGGATCGGAATAGTTGAGCAAGAACGACGAAACGGCTGACGGAGGAAGCTTGAACGGTGAGAATGAAAGGCCGCTAAGGATATCCGACCTGGAGAAGATATCCGGGGTCGGTCGCAGCACGATCCACTATTACTTGAGGGAAGGGCTCCTTTCTCCGCCTAAACGGACCGGCAAGACGATGGCGTACTACGACTACGGGCACGTGAAGGAGCTCTCGGAGATCAAGCGTTTGCAGGAGGAAGGGTACCCTATTTCGTTCATACGAAACATGGCAAGCGATGAACCTTCAAGGTCAGGTGATTCAATAGAGGTAGTCGAGACGCCTAAGTCCGACAGGCGCCAGCAGATCATGGACAAGGCGGTCGAGATATTCGCGCGAAAAGGCTATCACCAGACGAACGTCACTGAGATAGCGAAGGCGGTCGGCGTCGGCCACAGCACTTTCTATCTCTACTTTCCCAGCAAGATGGCGCTGTTCATGGAGTGCGTTGACGACGTGTTCCAGGCGATGTTCGCCGATGTCTGGGAAGAGATCAAGGGAGAGAAGAACCCGATCCGCAGGCTGAACAGACGCGGTAAGGTCGTGTTGAAGAGCCATCCCCAGTTCATAGACATGATGAACGTGCTGAAGAGCATAGAGGAGGACGACCCGCCTCTCGAAAGAAAGAAGCGCGAGATCTACAACTCCATCGTAGAGCCGTGCAGGAGGGATTTATCGCGGGCTATCGAGATGGGTCTCATCCCCGATACAGACGTCGAGATCGCGGCTCACCTGGTCGTGGGCTTTCTTGAGTCCGCGTGGCTGCTGATGAGAATGAATGACGACTACACCGTCGACAGGATACTCGATGCCATGAGCTCGATGACTTTCGCCGGCGGGACCGCGCCGGAGAAAAGGCCGGCGAAGAAGGCGACGAAGTAACACGAGACGCCGCAACCGCTACTACGCTTGCGGTGCGTTCGCTCAACGGGTATAAAGGTGCTTGAGCCGGTGCGTCCGGACAAGGGGGTATAGCTCAGTTGGGAGAGCGCGGGCTTTGCAAGCCCGAGGCCGGCGGTTCGAGCCCGCCTACCTCCACCAATTTACCCAACGTGGATTACTTCTGTTTGGCACTCTGGAACGTTAGGTGCCCACCACGGATACATCACATCCAAACAGGTCGTTCGCCATTTTGTACGGAATGGGTAACGTCTGGATTTACCGAGCTCGCCGATCACCACGCTTTTCAAAGCACACCTGGACAACTTGATTCGGCTGCTCGCTCGTAGGGAAATCCCTCACATCCTCGAATCAATCAACCAGGAGGCGATTCAGGATTGATTCTAACGATGTCTCACTGGAGGCGAAGAAGATGCGGGAGCAGGAAGTCGAAGGACCCACGATCACTTCAGGCATGCGCGCCATACATTACGTCATAACGCGGGGGATCTCCGTAGCGCTCGACAGTGCCCGCCTGTACTCCCGCGATGAGCACGCATTCGACGAGATGAACGAGGGTTACGCCGACTACGTGCACACCCTGTCATCGGTGCTGAACGCGCACCACCTTGCCGAAGACGAGGTCGCATTCCCGTTCCTGGCGACCCTGTTGCCTGACGCGCCGTTCGATACGCTATCCGCGGCTCACAGGGTCATGGAGCCTCTCATACTCTGGCTCGACGTGGCCGGCGATATGCTCAGGTCCGGCGAGGTCGACGTGCTGAACGAGATGTCCCACGTGCTGGTGAACCTCGACGACATGTGGCACCCACATATCGAACTCGAGGAAGAGAGCTTCAGCGATGAGAACCTGCGCGACCTCATGACTTCCCGGGATAACGCGGAGATACTTCAGAAGACAGGGGAGCACAACCAGAAGAACGCGGGTCCCGATTACCTGGTGCTCCCGTTCCTCCTCTATAACCTCGAGCCGCCGGAGCGCGCTCGATTCGCGCGGCAACTACCGTCGATGATCGTCGACAAGCTGGTGCCCGTCGACTGGAAAGACAAGTGGTCGCGGATGAGACCCTTCCTGCTGGAGTGAGCGGTCGGCGATCGGTTACCGGGTTACGCCGTCAGCGGCTGCCGGCGGCATGGCGGGGGAAACAGCATCCTTCAGTATCGAGGGGACGAATATCAGCACCAGGGCAAGCGCCAGAACCACCAGCCCTCCGATCAGCAGCGCGAACGAAGTAGATCTTACATCCGCGACGTATCCAAACAGCAGTCCACCTATCGGCGCTGTTCCCTGGAACAGGAGGATATAGAAGCTCATTACCCTGCCCCTCATCAACCGGTCCACCCTCGCCTGAAGGACAGTATTGATAGACGCGCTCGCCGTCAGGAAGCTCAAACCCATGCCAAATGTCGCTGCAAGCGACAACCAGTACGCGTGCGACGCGGCGAGCACCAGGACCATCACCGAGAAGATCAGCAGCCCGTACTTGATGAGCTCTCTTTCCTTGAGCTTCCTGTTGAGGAGGGTCACGATAGGAGCGCCGACCGCCGCGCCCAGGCCTACCGCGCCGAGAAGGAAGCCGTATCCCCATGAGCCTTTGTGGAGAACGTCCTTGGAAACCGAGGGGAGCAGCACGATGTACGAGAGGCCGAAGAACGCCGAGATTCCAAGCACGAAAATGAGGTTCCTCGTCCAGCTGTTGCGCCACATGTACCTCGCGCCTTCCCGCATCTGGGTCCAGGCGCTCTCCTCCGGCGGGGCCGATTCGGGGGGCCGGTACCTGATCAACAGCAGCGCGGCGATAACCGCGAGGAAGCTTATGGCGTTGATGTAGAAAGCTCCGGCAACGTTCCAGACGTTCAGTATCAGCGCACCCAGCGCCGGCCCGATGAACCGGGCCATGTTGTAGCCCGCGGCGTCCAGGGCAACCGCGTTGAGAAGGAGGTCATTAGGTACGAGGTCGGGCACCATCGCTCGCCACGCGGGGAAGTTGAACACGAAAGCGACGCCCATAAAGACCGTGATGGCCATTATCAGCACGAGCTGCCCCGTGGTCGCGGAGGTCGCGGTGCTCGGAGGTATCCATCCGAGGGAGACCGCCAGGCCCAGCAGGAGGGCCACCAACATCATGAGTGCCTGGGTCCAGAGGATCAGCTTCCTGCGGTCGAGCCGGTCGGCGAGCGATCCCGCGTACAGCACGAAGAGGATTATCGGCAGGAAGTTCGCGAAGTTCACCGCGCCTACCCAGGCGCTCGAGTTGGTCAGCTGGTTTATATACCAGAGGAGCGCCGTCGTATGTATCAAGGTCCCGACGTTCGAGAGGAATGCTCCCGACCAGAGAAGGCTGAAGTCCCTGTAGCCGAAAGCCGAGAGCGCTCCACCGCGGATCAGAGACCTGTCGATAAGCTCTGTCGTCGGCGCTGTAACGTTAGCCTCCAGCACCTCCACGGGCGTGCGTTCCGGCTTAGGTCTTTCGCTGTCGTCCATTCCGCTCGCTTTCGATCGAGGCATCGTCCGGCCGGTTTTGTTCCAATGGAAGTGTATCGCACCGGGCGCCGAAGGTAAGGTTCGTTCAGGAGCGGAGCGATTTATGATATATTCTTTTGCGCCGCCACGCTGGAAGAGGCGGCGCTTCGTCATCTGTAGGGGGTCTGGTCAATGGCGGATAAAGAGCATCTCAAGATATTGAAAAAAGGCGTCAAGAACTGGAACCAATGGCGCAAGACGGCTATGGGTGTGAGGCCCGATCTTTCCGGGGTGGACTTGAGCGGCATGGACCTTCCGTACGCGAATTTCATGGTAACCGACCTTTCGGGGTCCAACCTGTCCGGGTGCAACCTGAAGCAGGCGTACATGACGCACGCCAACCTGTCCGAAGCTGATTTTAGCAAGGCAAACCTTACGCGCGCAGACATGCGGAACACGAACCTTGTCAATACCAGGATGAGCGAGGCGGAACTGTTCGAAGGGCTTTTCGTCAGGGCGACCATGTACAGGACGGAGCTGAGGGACTGCGACCTCCGGGAGTCCATATTCATCGGTGCGTTCCTGCAGGAGGTCGACTTCTCGGGTTCCGACCTGACGGGCGCGGATTTCACCAGGGCCAAGATCAACGAGGTGAAGGCGGAGGACACCACAGGGTTCAAGCTAAAGAAGTGACCCGAGGTGGAAAGTCCGCCGGATATACCTCGTCGCGCGGCTTTTGGCTTAACATATAAAGTAGTTCGCTGGCGACTTTTCCAAGAGGTCCAACGGCATGTGGTTGAGGTACTCGATTCTCAGGCCCATAGCGCTGATACTGGCACACAGCAGCAACTACCGGCTGCAGTATACCGGTGGAGACAACGCTCCGACTCACGGTCCTTTTATCGTGGTGGCTAACCACCAGACAGGCGTTGACCCCATCGCCGTGGCCCTTGCGCTCCACAAGACCCTGAAGCGGACCGCCATGGTACCCTGGGGAAAGATAGAGATAAGCCGTGGTCTCGAGGGCAAGCTGGGCTGGTTTCTGTGGACGGTCTTCAAGGTGATCCCGATCGACCGCGATGCCGAGGGGCAGGACTTCCAGGCTATAAAGATGAGCCTGAACTACCTCAGAAACGGCAAGATAATACTCGTCTTCCCCGAGGGCTCGAGGTATCCCCACGGGCAGGTAGGCTCGTTCCAGTTCGGGCTTGCGAATCTCGCCCGCAGCGCGCCCGCCCCGATATTGCCAGTGGCGTGCTGGCGGCGGAAGGACGGGGACAACGGGGTCCAGCTCAACGTCGGCAAGCCGTTCTTCATGCCCAACATGAGAAAGCCGCTCAAAGTACTCACCGAGCTCGAGGAGACCGCGGAGGGAGCTATAGGCAACCGCATTGACGTTCTCAAGCAGTGGAGCGAGGGGGTCACCCGCGACCGCAAGGGCATGAAGATGATAGCCAACATGATAGACGTCATCCTGCAGAACGTGGAAAAACAGGATCTCAAGTTCGATACCTTCTTCAGGATGGCGGCGGCGGAGGACAACAAATTCCTCCAGGACAAGATACTGGAGCTGCTGCCCCCGGGCTGGAACAAGGTCAGCGAGAAGGACGGCATCTTCGAGACGCAGCGTTACCAAAACAAACACAATGGATTGAGCCCGGTTCGGGAGGAGCCTACCGAGACAACCACGCCGCCCTCCGAATAGTTGAATTACGACGGTGTGGCGGGTGGCCGCGTTGTATGCTATACAGGATGTCACCTAGGGTTACATACGGAGGCCGAATATGAAAGCGCTTATTGTCTTCCAGAGTAAGACGGGGCATACAGGGCAGGCCGCGGGGGATATTGCGCGCGGCCTGGAGCAGGAGGGCTCCGAATGTGTTCTGGCGAATGCCGGGTCCGGCCGCGGCGTCCCCGATCCCGGCGATTTTGACGTTCTTGTTATCGGTACGCCTACCTACGGCAACAAGAGGTACAGGCTGCCCGGCGGGCACGTCAAGACCTTTCTTGATTCGATACCCGACGGCGGGCTCGCCGGAAAGCTATGCGGGGCGTTCACGGTCAACGCGGCCATGGGTGGGAAGACGCTGGTCCCAAACCTGGAGCAGGCGCTGGCACGCAAGGGCGGCTCGGTGGTAGCCGGCGGCCCGGTCGTGCGCGCAGGAGCCCCCCTGAGCTTGTGGAAAGGTCCCGATGCGTCCGAGGAGGACGTCAAGGCATGCGAGGAGTTCGGTCGCAGGATCGCGCACTCGGCCTGAAGCAGTGGATAAATCCGCGTAGGCGGTTCGATCGCAAGGAGGTTCCATGAAGGGTAAGGTTTTCATCCTTGATTTTGATGTCGTCGCCGTGGAAGCGCACGAGCAGTACCTCTACGAGGACGGTTGGGAGGTCTATTCCGAATCGGTTGACAACCGCCTGGCGTTCGACAAGATAAAAGCCGACCAGCCGGACGTGGTTGTGATCTACCTGTCGGCCATGCCCGCTTACGGCAGGGCCCTTGCCGATGACCTGCGCGCCAATAGAGAGACGGCCGGTATCCCTATCATCTTCGTGGACGGCAAGGACAAGGCTGTAAAGAAAGCTCAGGAAGAGATCGCGAACGCCATATTTACCACTCAGGAGGACGTCCTTGGCGAACTCCTCAGGTTCGTCAGGCGCGAGCCTGGAGAAAAAGCGGACATCCAGGAGCTCGACCACTGATAGCGCGGGCCCTGGACTGATGACAGAGCCCGACATCAAAACCCCGTCAGTCGAGATCCGGGAATGCCGACTCGAGGACTTCGACGGCGTGTTCCCGCTTCTTCGCCAGCTCTGGCCGGAGTGTGCCATCGACCCGGAGAAGATGCGCGATATCTATCGACAGCTGCTCGAGGCCGCGACCAGCTACGTCTTGTGCGCGCTTTCGGATGGCCATATCACCGGGTTCTGCGACTTCTACGTCAGGGACAGCCTGTGGCAGCAGGGCAAGCTCGCGTACGTCGACGAGCTTGTCGTGGATGAGTCGATGCGCGGTCGTGGAACAGGGGCCGCGCTGCTCGAGCAGGCCGCAGGCACAGCGCGAGATCTGGGCTGCTCCCGCATCGAGCTGGACAGCGCATTTCACAGGACGGACGCGCACAGGTTCTACGATAACCAGGGCTGGGAGAAACGGGCTTTTCTGTTCGGAAAAGACCTCACTTGACCCGGCTCGTGCCGTCCGGCGCACTTTCCCGGTGCGCCCGCTCACCCGTTCGTTGAATTGACACCACAATTCCTCGGTCATAGCATGAGACGAACGGCGCTTGAAGTGATGGGGAGCGCCGGGAGGGCAGGTGCCGTCTCGGGCGGGGCGGCAAGGACCTGGGGGTGAGTCACATGTCTCGTCATTCTGGCTGTTACGCCTATGCCCGGCGGAGGCCGGCTTTGAGGGTTGTCGGTTTAGCGCTGGCGGCGGCGATTGTGATTGCGCTCGTGGCGATTCCGGGGATACATGCGAGCGGACAGGAGTCCAGCGTTGCCGGTTCGCTGCCTGAGGTGGCGAAGAAAGTCAACCAGCTCGTCTTTCCAACGTTCGGGAACCCGGCGATCATCACGAGGGGCGGCCTGCTCACGATAGAGTGGGACTGGCGTCTCGGCAATGGCGGTATCTCACTTGGAGCCTTGCCGACCGGACGGTCAAGCGCCTGGAGCGTCTACCTGACGACGTCGATCGCGGCGAACATCCAGCACTACAACGGGTCCACCAACGATCCCAACCAGTGGTACAACTATCGCAACACCTCCGACCCGTACGGCTACGGAACATACGACAAGCCCGAGAATACCGTCGTGAACACCAGGAAGCTCAAGGTGGAGGCTGTGGACAGGTCGGCGAGCGACAGGTGGCCAGAGGTCTTCGGGCAAGCCGGTTTCGTCGTGGACAAGATAACGGCCCGGGTTCCCGCTGACGTGCCGCTCGACCTGTACGACGTACACGTGGAATTCAAGGGCGCGATTCCCGCGGGGTACGCGGGAGCGCTCCCGGCGGGCCACGAGAACAGCTTGCGCTCGGACGTCCAGCCGCACGCCCTCAACGTGGTCAAGGAGTACAAGAAGGACATCAAGATAATCCAGATAACCGACACCCACGTGTACGGGCAGGAGATACAAAACGCGTTCGGCATTAATTACCTGTCCTTCGAACTGAGGGAGCCTCGCCCCGGGACTCCCAACCGCACGCTTGACCCGGCGAGCAAGGCATGGCTCAAGTACGACGACTTCCCCCTGGACAAGGACAAGGACGGAAAGGCCAACGAGGGGGCTGTCTATCTTCAAGAGGAGCTGCAGGCCATAAGCCTGCTGAACCCCGACTTCGTCGTATTCACCGGTGACTCGACGTACGCCCAGAAGAATTGGAACACGTACCCGAAGGACGCATGGCCTTTTGTCGGCACGACGGGTGACGTCGGGTCGGAGTACCGGTTCGAGTACCCCTGGTGGTACGACGAGCTCCTGGCGCTGAACGTGCCGGTCTACTGCGTCCCCGGCAATCACGACGCCTACAACTGGGATGGACACGAGGCGGAAGGCGGACTCGCACATGATGACGGGCTGGAGATCTGGCAGGACCTGTTCGGCCCGCTGTACCGCTCGTGGGACTACGGCAATTATCACTTCCTCGGCATCAACACGATGGACTGGCCGAAGGTCGACCCGGCCGGGCCGCACCCGACGTCCTCCATTTTCCCTGACTACGATGATCGTAACGGGGTCAACTTTTTCGGCTACGTGACGAACCCCCACAAGTGGCTCGGGCAGGTGCGAGGCAACGGCGACAAGTGGGGCGTTGGGAGCCCGCCCGCCGGGTCGGGCCTGAGATGGGACCCTGGGGACCCGTCGGCTTACACCGGACAGCTCGGCTGGATAAAGCGCGACCTGGAGACGAACCGGGGCAAGCAGCTCAGGGGGGTCTTCATGCACCACGATCCACTCGATCCGATAGGGAGCAACCCCGGGATGTTCGACAACGAGGGCCAGTTCGGACTGACGATGCCCTCCGGCCAGGGTGAGGGGTCACAGTCCCTCGTCTACCTCATGCGAACCAATGACGTCGCATTCGAAGCCTCCGGTCACGCGCACAGTGACTGGGTAGGGAAAGTGCCGTGGTACGATGCAGGGGGAGCCCTCACGGCACTCAACACCGCCGCGTCTCCGATACCGGTGGGCGAGGAGTCGCTCACGGACAAGGCTTCGGCGAACTATGGCGGTTTCCGCATGCTCACCATCAACGACGGGAAGCTGACGAGTTGGGGCCTTCCCGGCGCGAACAACGACCCGATGACGAAGTGGTCGATCCCGGGTTGGCAGGGTGTCGGGGTCGGGACCGCGACCGCCGCAAATCCGACTCCAAACGGCTTTGAAATATACCGAAAGAACAGGCCTTCGATCCAGTGGATGGAACAGGACCAGTTTGCAGGTGGCCTGCGTTCTCCGATCGTTAACGGCGAAGGTACTTTCAGCACCCCGTCGAGGCCCGGTGTGCTTCCCCTGCCGCTCAATGACCGGAGCGTGGGCGGACCTTTCGATGACGTGACATGCAAGATCAAGAACACGCTTGACGGTTCGACCGGCGCGAGTATGACGCTTCCCGGCTGCAGGATCGAGTTCCCAATGAAGAAGCTATCCCGTGGCTACAACTACGCCGTAGACAACGGGACCATCCTCGAGCAGTACGACACCGACTCCGGTGAACACATGGTCGTCGTACTCGCCAACGTTGCCCCCGGCCTCCTCCCCGTCCGCGTCCACGCCGTGCGGCGGTAACCAGGAAAGACAAATCATTGACATGGTTTCTGGGGGTTTGGGGTGCGTTTTTTCCTCGATGTCCTCGCGGGCGGCTTAGTGCCGTCAAACAAGGATCCGCTTGCGGAGTACTTCGGAGATAAACGTCCCTCGCTTAAGAATTGGGGAGAAATAGGAGAAGTAATTTCCGTCCCCTCGAGGGGGAAGGAAAGAGGGGGGCTAAAGCATACGGCGAGAGCGCCAGGCATTGATAGCTTTGATGCGGTCGATGATGAGGATTGGCAGGAGCGAGCAAAGCAGTATGACTAGCCAGGAGGCGGCGGTCGGACCGTGGGTCTTGAAAGCTTTCTGCATGAAAGGAACGTAGAGAACGAACATCTGCAGCCCTATCGACAGAAGGAACGACCCGAGCAGGTATCGGTTCTCCCATGGCTTCGAGGACAGGAAAGAACGCGTCTCGGAGCGCATGTTGTACGAATGGAAGATCTGCGAGAGGACCATCGTGGTGAAGAGGATGGTTCGCGCGGCGTTGAGCCCACCCGACGGGTCGTGCCAGGAGTAGTGCAGCACGTAGTGCGCGAGGATGAACGACGCGAGCGCGCCAATGGTTATCAGGAGCCCCTGCCACGCCAGCCAGAGTTGCTTTCGAGGTGCCAGGATATTCTCTCCGAGAAGACGAGGCGGGTGGTCCATGACGTCTCTCTCGGGTGGGTCGACCCCCAGCGCCAGAGCCGGCAGCCCGTCCGTCACAAGGTTTATCCAGAGGATCTGGGCTGGCACGAGTGGTAGAGGCATGCCGGCGATCATCGAGATGAAGATGACCAGGACCTCGCTGATGTTGCAGGAGAGCAGGAAGTATATGAACTTCTTCAGGTTGGAGAAGATGATCCTGCCCTGGCGGACCGCCGACACGATCGTCGCGAAGTTATCGTCCGCGAGTATCATATCCGATGCTTCTTTGGAGACATCGGTCCCGGTTATTCCCATTGCGATACCGATGTCGGCGCGTTTCAACGCGGGAGCATCGTTGACTCCGTCGCCCGTCATCGCCACCACGTGACCACGGTCCTTGAGCGCTTCGACTATCTTCACCTTGTGTTTTGGTGAGACCCGGGCGTAGACGCGGATATCCTCCACCCGGGCGGCGAGCTCCTCCTCGCTCATCTTCTCGAGCTCGGTTCCCTCTATAAGCCTCTGGCCGGGGACGAGGATCCCAAGCTCACGCGCGACGGCATCGGCGGTCGCGCGCATATCGCCGGTGATCATCGCGACGTCGATCCTGGCCCGCCTGCACATGTCGAGCGCCGGGATCACCTCGGGTCGCGGTGGGTCTTTCATCGCGAAAACGCCCATGAAAGTCAGCCCCGCCTCCAGCCCCTCCAGCTCGTCGTGCGCCGGGAGCGCATCGATGCGCCTCGAGGCCAGCCCGATCGTCCTCAGTGCCTGCGAGCCCAGCCCGGCGGTCTCTCTCGAGATTACGGCGCGGTCTTCGGGTCCCAGCGGGCGCTCGCCGGCCGGAGTCAACATCGTATCGCAGCGTCCGATCAGAACCTCAACGGCTCCCTTCACGTAGACTACGAACCGGCCGTCGTCGCGGTGCACCGTCATCATCATCTTCCTGTCGGAGTCGAACGGTATCTCGGCGACCCGGACCTGCGCCTCCTCGAGGACGGCTTTCTCGAGACCGACGCTTTCCGCCGCCTCCATGAGAGCGACCTCGGTGGGGTCACCCAGGCTTGCGCCTTCAGCGTTGCGCCTCGCGTCGTTGCAGAGCGCCGCCGTGAGGGCCATCCGAGCGAACACTTCCGGTTCGCGACCATCCCCGGACACGGCGTCCTCGGCCAGGAAGTGCCGCCCGTCGGCGAATAGCACGTCGGTCACCTTCATGCGGTTCTGTGTGAGCGTCCCGGTCTTGTCGGAGCAGATATAGTTGGCACAGCCCAGCGTCTCGACGGCCGGCAGGTTGCGGACTATGGCATGCTCTTTCGCCATCGCCTGGGTGCCCTGAGCGAGTGATATCGTTACGATGGCGGGCAGCCCCTCGGGGATGGCTGCCACCGCGAGGCTGACCGCGAACAGAAGCATGGCGGCGGCGCCATTGCCTCTTATCAAACCGACAGCGAAGACTACCGCGACAATCAGAAGGCAGAGGTACACGATGCGCCTGCCGACGTCCCGCAGCTCGACCTGTAGCGGTGTGGGCTCCGGTTTGGCTTCTTCCAGCATAGTGGCGATATGACCCAGCTCCGTGTCCTGCGCGGTTGCCACGACCAGGGCGGTCCCGCGGCCGTACTCTACGTGCGTGCCGGCGAAAACCATGTTAAGGCGATCGCCAAGGGCCGTGTCCTCGTCGAAGGCAGGTCCGGATTCCTTGTCGACGGCGCTGGACTCTCCCGTCAGGCTGGACTCGTTCACCATGAGGTTCACGGCCGAGGCGAGGCGTGCGTCCGCGGCGATAAGGTCGCCGGCCTCCAGGGTCAGCAGATCGCCGGGGACGACGTCGTGAGAGGGGACCTCCGACTCGAGGCCACCCCTGACGACCCTGACAGTGGGCGCAGCGAGCTCCTTGAGCTTCGCGAGCGCGGACTCGGCGCGGGTCTCCTGGACGAAACCGAGCAAGGCGTTGAGGATTACGATGACCAGGATGACGATTGCGTCTATGTACTCTCTGAGAAGAACCCCGCTGATGAGCACGGCGGCGAGCAGCACCCATATCATGAAGTCGTTGAACTGCAGGAGGAACCTCACGAGCGGCGACTTTCTCTTTTCTTCTCGCAGGACGTTCGGCCCGAAGCCGTGAAGTCTGTGACCGGCCTCGTGGGCGCTAAGGCCTGTATCAGCGTCGGTACCGAGCTCCCGCACCGCTTCATGGAGTGAGAGCGTGTGCCAGTTCTTCGGCGGGACGACCGGCTCGCTTTCCAATTAAAAGTCCTTCCATGGATTTGCCGACTCACGCTCGAGGGGGATTCCACCGCCGGTTTTCGATCCTGTGCCAGGGCAGGGGATGAGAGACCCGGCTCGAGATAGTTTCTTATTCGACGGCCGGGCTGGAAATACCCGGTTCGAGGCGTTTCTCGAGCAGCGATGCCAGATTGACGAACTCGTCCGGGGAAAGGGCCTCGGCGCGGACTTCGCCGTTTCTTCCAAGCGTGCGGAGCGCTTCGCGGACGGCGTCGGCGCTGACCCCCGGCCCGACGCCCGAGGAAAGGGCGTTGGAGAGCTTCTTGCGCCGCTGTCCGAACGCGGCGCCAACCACACTGTCAAAGAACTCTTCCGTCCCCGAATCCGGACCGCGCCAGGTACCGTGCTCGGACCGGACGATGTGCAGTAACGCCGAGTCCACCTTCGGCTTGGGGTAGAAGCTGTTTCTCGAGACCCGTACCACCTTCGAGACAGAAGCGCGCACCTGAACGCGGACGCTCGCGGCGGAGTATTCCCTGCTCCCGGGCCCGCTGGCGAGCCGGTTGGCCACCTCCCGCTGGACCATCACTGTGTACTCCCTTATCCATGGATACCGCTTGAGGCAGTCGACAACGAGCGTAGCGGCGATCTGGTACGGCAGGTTGGATACCATCTTCACGTCGTCGGGAGGTTCGCCGTCCCACAGTGTCGCGTAGTCGAACCGAGCCGCGTCAGCCTCGACGAGGACGAGGTTCGTAGCCCACCCGAGCTGGTGCTCCAGGATCCCGACCAACTTGCTGTCGGCCTCCAGGGCGTATACGCGCCCGACGGTATTGACCAGCGCCTGCGTCAGGGCACCGAGACCCGCGCCGACCTCGATGACGGTATCGAACGGCGAGAGCTCCGCGGCCTCGGAGATGATGCGGAGGATGTTTGCATCGACAAGGAAGTTTTGCCCCATTGAACGGTTGGGGCGTGCTCCAGCCGCGTTCAGCAGCGCGGCGGCCGTAGCCGGTGATGCGAGTGTCCTGGAGGCGGGTGCCGCATCCAAGCTCATCCCTCCGTCAGCTCTATGCCGAAAGCACTTCGGGCATTTTCCGTTAGTATATATTCCATTTCTTCGAGCGGAAGCGCGCAAACCCCTGCAAGGGTCTCCGCCACCAGGCGGACACGCTCCGGGAAGTTCGGCTTTCCCCGGTATGGCTCCGGTGAGAGGAACGGTGAATCGGTCTCGACGAGCAGGCGCTCCAGCGGGACCATGGCGGCCAGCCTGCGCGCGTAGTCGTTATTCTTAAAGGTAAGGGGACCTGCCCACGATACGAAGTACCCGCGCTGAAGGCACTCGGAGAGTACTCTCTCGTCTCCAGAGAAACAGTGGAGGATAACCGGGGTATCGGTGGGGCCGTATTCGGCCAGCAGGTCGAGCACGTCCGCGTGTGCTTCGCGGTCGTGGACTATGAGGGCCTTGCCCAGTTTTTTCGCCAGTTGCGCATGCCGTGCGAAAGCCCACTTTTGTCTGTCGGCCGGGGTCCTTTCACGGTAATAATCCAGTCCTGTTTCGCCGATGGCAACAACCCTGTCGCTTGAGCGCGCGATTTCCTCGAGGCGCTCGAACTCCTCCGGTGTGGTCGCGGCGGTGTCGTTCGGGTGTATTCCGACGGCGGCGAAAACTCCGTTATTCGTGGCTGCGTGCCGGACGGCCTCGATGCTCGATTCGATGGTTATGCCGATCGTGATTATCGGTGATACGCCTGCCGACCTCGCCCTGTCGACGACCTCTGCCGTGTCGCCCTCGATCATGTCGAGGTGCGCGTGGGAGTCGGGAATCAACTCTCCTCCGCTGCTTCCATCTTCCTGGGGAACAGCGCTTCCCCCCGCGTGGTCAAGCCACCGGTGGGAAGTCCTCCCCACACGGCAGAGCCCGGTAACCGGGCGCTCCAGACCTCCGGTAGCCCGAGACGCTCCCACATCTCTTCCGCGGTCTGCGGCATGAACGGGGCGATACAAAGCGCTATCTGCCGTAGCCCCTCCATGCTGTTGTAGAGCACGCGGTCGAGGTCCGCGGCTTTTGATTCGTCTTTCGCCAGCGCCCATGGAGCACAGACGTCGACGTACCTGTTGACCGCGTGGATGAATTCCCATATCTCGGCGAGCGCTTCGTTGAAGGCGGGAGCAGCGAGCCTGGTGTCGATGGATTGGGTGAGCTGGGATGCCTTCTCTTTGAGGATGTTCTCCTCCTCGCCGGGCGCGCCGGGTTCCGGCACGATCCCTTCGCGGTACTTGTGGACCATCGTCAGCACGCGGCTCTCGAGGTTGCCCAGGTCGTTCGCGAGCTCGGCGTTGTAACGCTGAAGTATCGTCCTGCGGGAGAAGTTCCCGTCGATCCCGAAGGAGAACTCACGCATGAAATAGTAACGATAGGCGTCGACGCCGTACTCGTCGACGATCTCGCTGGGCCGCACGACGTTGCCTAGCGATTTGGACATCTTCTGGCCTTCGACGGTCAGCCAGCCGTGCGCGAAGACGTGTTTCGGGAGGGGGAGGCCGGCGGCCATAAGCATCGCGGGCCAGATCACGGCGTGGAATCGCAGTATCTCTTTTCCCATCAGGTGCCAGTCAGCGGGCCACGTGCTCTCGAACCGCGCCGATTCCCCGCCGAAGTCGATGGCGCTCACATAGTTGAGCAACGCGTCGAACCAAACGTACATTACGTGCCTTGGGTCGAACGGAAGGGGAATGCCCCAGGTGAAGCTGGTGCGCGAGATGCTCTGGTCGGTGACCCCGGACCGGAGGAAGCTGAGGACCTCGTTGCGCCGCGACTCAGGTTGGACGAACCCGGGGTTGTCCTCGATATGCTTGAGCACCGCGTCCGCGTACTTTGACATGCGGAAGAAGTAATTCTCCTCTTTGACCCAATCCACCGGGCGCCTGCACTCGGGGCACGCTCCCTCGATGAGCTGGCTCGAAAGGAGGAACGACTCGTCGTGAACGCAGTACCAGCCCTCGTACGAGCCGAGGTAGACGTCGCCCGACTCCTTCAGCTTCTCGATGAAGCGCTGCGCGACCAGCGTGTGGCGGTTTTGCGTCGTGCGGATGAAGTCGTCGTTGGAGATGTTCAGCAGCTTCCAGTTGTCGACGAAGTGAGAGACCATCTCGTCGGCCCAGGCCTGCGGACTCTCGTTCTTCTCCGCCGCAGCCTGGGCGACCTTCTGGCCGTGCTCGTCGGTGCCGGTCAGGAAGAAGACCTCGCGCCCGCGCAGCCGCTGATAGCGCGCGATGACGTCGGCTGCGAGTGTCGTGTAAGCTGTGCCGATGTGCGGTACGTCGTTAACGTAGTATATTGGCGTCGTTATGTAGAAGACTTCACCCAATCGCTAAACACCTCCATTGAATACCACGCCAAATCATACCAAAACAGCCCGTTCCCTGAAACAAAGTCGAATCTCTCACCCGGCCAGTTTCAGTTGACGCTTCTCGCAAACCGGGGTCAAACACACTTTTGCGTTTTACGCTTGAGCAGGTCTCCGGGGGCCCGGTTCGCAGGCCTGGCTCAAACGGTGCCTCCGTCGCGGGAGGGAGCACATGCCCGGCAACGAATCTGACGGTAAGGATAGTGGGGGTCGCAGGTTTTTTAGTCGACACCCTTTCTGTGCGGGGGCTGTTTTGATAGGTTATACGCATGCAACCTGATTTCGAATCACTTGACCTGGCCGTGAAAAAGGCAGGCGCACGGGGTGCGACTGAAGCTGAAGCGTACCTCGAACGCGAGCTAGGTCTTACGGTGAAGGTTTTCGGCGGCAACGTGGAACGCTTCGCTTACGCTGAGACCCGGGGTATCGGGCTTCGACTGTACCTGGGAGACCGGCAGGGGAGGGCTTACACGAGCGACCTTTCGCCCGAAGCGATCGATGAAGCGGTTTCCTCGGCTCTGGCAAGCGCCGAGGTATCCGAGCCGGAGCCCGCCAGGAGACTTCCCGACCCTTCGCTGTATGCGCCGGGAACTTCCGATGGCACGTACCTGGGTGAAGACCTCGAGATAATGGTGGGCGACCTTGCCGACGTGAGCGCCGGCGAAAAGATCGAGTTCGCGGTGGATATGGAGCGCAGGTCTCGCGATTACGACGAACGTGTGACCGGCGTCGAGACCTCCACGTACAGCGAGTCGACAGCCGAAGTCCTCCTCGTCAATTCTCTTGGCTTGCGTTCAGGTTACAGGGCATCTATCTGCTACGGGTACGTGATGGCTATAGCAGAGCAGAATGGCGAGTCTCAGACCGGCTTCGGCTTTACCGCGGGACGCTCGTTCGGCTCCCTCGACGCCGGGGCGGCGTCCGACGAAGCGGCCTCCATGGCCGTCGACCTCCTCGGAGCGCGCCAGGTCGAGACGGCACGCGTGCCTGTGTTAATAGACAATCTCTCCACGGCCGAGATGCTCGCGGTGCTCGGCGCCGCCGTCTCGGGTGAGTCGGTCTCTAAGGGCAGGTCTTACCTGGCTTCCCGGCTGGGTGACCAGGTAGCTTCGGAGCTAGTCAACATCGTCGACGACGGCTTGATGAAAGGCGGCTACGGCACGGCCCCGTTCGACGGAGAGGGAGTGGCGGCAACGCGCAAGAAGATCGTAGACTCGGGCACCCTGTCAAACTTCCTCCACAACTGCTACACGGCAACCAGGATGGGCGCCACGACCACCGGCAACGCCGGCAGGTCGAGCTTTCGCACGCAGGTCGGGGTATCTCCGACGAACATCTTTCTCGAGGGCGGCACCCAGACTCCCGAGGAGTTGATGTCTGGAATGGGTACAGGATTCCAGGTGATGGAGCTCCAGGGAGTACACGTGGGCCTTAATCCCGTCACGGGTGAGGTCTCCGTGGGAGCCAAGGGGAGATGGGTCGAGAAAGGCCGCCCAACTCATGCCGTTCGCGAGGTCACTATCGCTGGAATGCTTGATGACATACTCAAGGGAATCGTTGGAATAGGAAGCGACATCAGGTTCACGCCGTTGCTCGGGGGCATCGGCACACCTTCCATACTCATCGAAGGGCTTGCTGTCAGCGGCAAGTAACAGATACGGTTGGATCTGTCAGATACGGTTGGATCTGTCCATGAATCATTCACCAGTGCACTCTGCCCTGGTCGTCTGAGAGATGTGATCGGTGATGCGGACTTGCTGAGACGGAGGAGGGGTATCGATGTTGATCCACCAGTTACTCGAGGGCCACGCTGCGAGCGATCCCGACAAAGAGGCGATCGTCTTCCACGATCAGCGATTCACCTATGGCGACTACCTCGAGGCGGTAAACCGCGTCGCGGCCAACATGGTGAAGCTGGGCGTAAAGCGGGGAGACAAGGTTGCGCTCCATATCGGCAACCGGCCCGAGTACGTCTTCTGCTATCTGGCGACTATCTCGCTCGGGGCAGCGGCGGTCCCGGTATCGACGCGTTTCTCCGACGTTGAAGCCGCCTTTGTCATTGGAGACTCGGACTCATCGTTCCTCGCGCTGGTCCCGGGTTTTGCGGGCATCGATTTCCTCGACATCGCCAACAAGATCCTTCCCTCGCTGCCACAGGTCGGGAAGGTCGTCGTGCTCGGTACGGCGGACGAAGTCGGGCGGGTGCCGGGTGCGCTGCCGCAGGATGCGCTTTTCGGCGCGGTCAGCGAGTCCGACCTGGAAGCTCTCGCAAAGGCCAGGGCGGAGGTCGATAAAGACGACACCGCTTTCCTCTGCTATACGTCCGGCAGCACCGGCATCCCCAAGGCCGCGGAGCTCTCGCACAAGAACATCGTGGCTTACGCGAAAGGGCAACAGTACGCCTCGGAGCTGACGGTGGATGACCGTCTCCTGCTGGATATCCCGGTAAACCACGTGGGCGGCAACGTTATGGCGATCATAGCCATGCTGAACGCCGGGGGCACGCTCGTGGTTCTCGACCAGTTCATCCCGCAGCAGGTCCTGCAGACTATTCAGGACGAGAAGGTATCGGTAATGGGCCAGGTAGGTGCCCAGTACATATTACTCATGATGCAGCCCGATTTTGATTCTTACGACCTCAGCTCGGTAAAGAAGGCCGTGGTCTCAGCCGCTCCGACGCCGAAAGAAGTGTTCGTACAGGTAAGGGAGAAGTTCGGTGCCGACCTGACCAACGGGTACGGACTCTCCGAGGTCTGCGGCGCCGTCACTTTCACAAGGGTCGAGGAGGACTCTTTCGAAAGGCTTTCCACTAGCATCGGAAAGGCAAACCCGGGCGTGGAGATCAGCATGCTGGGCTCCGACGGAAAGCCCCTTCCGGTCGGTCAGGAGGGGGAGATCAGTATCAAGGGCGACCCGGTAATGAAGGGGTACTACAATCGCCCCGACGAGACCGACCTCGTCATGACCGATGACGGCTACTTCAGGACGGGCGACATGGGGATGATGGATGATGACGGGTATATCTATATTCTCGGCCGCAAGAAGGAGATGTACATCCGCGGCGGTGAAAACGTCTATCCGCCCGAGGTGGAAGAGGTCCTGACGGAGCACCCCGGTGTTCTTTTCGCAGCCGTGGTCGGCGTGCCTGACCCGGTCATGGGCGAGGAGGGCCGCGCCTACATCGTCCCGATGCCTGGCGCCGAGCAGCCTTCTGAAGAAGACATAAAGAAGTGGGCCGCGGGCAAGCTTGCGAAATACAAGGTTCCAAGGTCGGTCGTGTTCCGTGAATCTCTTCCCCTGACCCCACTCGGCAAGGTCATGAAGAGAGCCCTCTATGAAGAACTCAAAGGCGAAGAGGGCGAAGTAAAACCATAGACTAAGACCTGGCTAACGCATAACCGGGGTGGGGTCAGGTCTTTTATTGTTTGCTTCTGCGGTTATCTTGAGCAAAGGCTGGAAGCAAACAATAAAAGACCTGACCCCGTCTTCTTGCGTCACATGGTGATCTCGTCGAGGGTCTTGCGGGGGCGGGGGGCGGGTTGCTGGTCGGGGTAGCCGACTGTTAGAAGGACGAGGAGTTTGAGCGATTCGGGGATATCGAGCAAACGTTCAAGGGCTTCTTCGTCGAAGGCGCGGATCCAGCAGGTGCCGAGTCCAAGAGCGTGAGCGGCGAGCACGATGTGCTCGACGGCGATGGCGACATTGATGGTGCCGTTGATCATCACTCGCTCGGGTGCGAACTCCTTATCACGACCGCCCCGGGCGGAGCGCAGCATCATGCCCAGACTCGGTCTGACCTTGCCTTTGATCACGAGCTCGAGCGTTCGCTTGCCTCTCTCAGAAAAAGCTTCCAGGTCCAGGCAGCAGGCGATCACGACGGGTGCCTCCTCGACGAACTTCTGCCCGAAAGCCGCCTCCCGTATCCTGCTCCTGGTCTCACGGTCGGTGATGACCTTGAACTTCCATGACTGGACGTTGCTGCTGGACGGCGCGATGCGCGCCGCTTCGAGCAGCTTCCCTATGAGCTCAGGGGCAACAGGTTCATCTTTGTACTTGCGGATGCTCCGCCTTGACTCGAACGTTTCAAAAACATCCATCTGCAACCTCCCACGAAAAAGGCGCCATACCATTGGTTCTCGTAGTATTAAACACGGACTGAAAGCATCCTGCGGACGCATTCAACGTTAGACTATAACAGACAAGCTTCCCGCGGCTGAAAGGACGCGCTTGAGCCAGCTGAACAAGAAGTTGACCCGCGACATGGCAACCCACTGGGCCCAGGTGTCGGCCATCGTCATTGTCGTAGCGCTTGGAATCGTCATGTTCTCAGGACCACTCCTCGCGCAGCGCGACCTTCGCGATTCTATCAACATGGTCTACAGGCGCACCCTGTATGAGGATTTCGCCGCAACGGTGAACTCGATGCCATCCTCCGCGATCTCGTCGGTGGCCGACCTGCCGAACGTCAAAGCCGCTGAAGGCCGGCTGACTCGCGACCTGCTCGCAACCGTGAAACATCATCAGCTCACCGTCAGGGTGATATCGGTTCCCGCGACCGGCCGCCCATCCGTGAACGGACTCATCGTCGAGTCGGGGAGGTACCCGCCGGAGGGTGAGGGTGAGACGGCGCAAGCCTGGTGCGTAACGGAGCACCACCTGGCTTCCCAATTCGGTCTCGCGCCGGGAGACACAATCAGCGTCCAGGGAGCCTCGGGGATGGTCTCTCTGAAAATGAGCGGGTCGGTCGTGAGCCCCGAGTACCTCAGGCTCGTTCGCAACCGTTCAGAATACGTGAGCGACCCCGCCCAGTTCGGTGTTGTGTTCGTCAGGTATCCCGTGGCCGAGAAGCTTACGGGGACACCTGGCACGTTCAACGACGTGGTCGCCAGGGTCTCCAACCGGAAGCTTCTCAAGGTTACGATGGAGCGTGCGCGAAAGGCGCTTGCGCCGTACGGGGTGAACAGCCTCACCAGCGGGGCTGACGAGCCAAGCGCCGTTACCCTTGACCTGGAGCTGAACGACGTCGGCAAGATCGCCCTGTTCTTTGCCGTGCTCCTCCTTGCCGTTGCGTCCCTCGCACTCTACATAACCATGACGCAGATCGTCTTTTTCCAGCAGCGCGAGATAGGGATCACGCGGGCGGTCGGGTATGACAAACCCGCGATCACGACGCATTACCTGGGATACGGTGCCGTCCTCGGCACTGTCGGAGGCGTCATCGGCATCGCGGTCGGGTACGCACTTTCCATCTTCTTCATCCGTGTATACGCGGACGTGTATGGCCTCCCGTTCGTTCACGCTTCGATATACGCGCTGATCGTCATCGTCGGCCTGGCCGTAGGCATCCTCTTCTCGATCGCCGGGGCGCTCGTCCCGGCAAGGCACGCGGTTCGAATGAAACCAGCGGAAGCGATGAGGACCGAGGCGGGTCTCTCGCTGGCTCACCTGCCTCATACATACAGGATGGGCATTGCGGCAAGGCTCGGTTTTCCGGCCTGGCTGCGCGTCTCGGTGCGCAACCTCTCCCGAAACAGGAGGCGGACGCTGCTCACCTGCCTGGGTGTCATCGGGACGTTGTGCCTTCTCGTGACCGCTGCCGGCGGCAGGGACTCCCTCGACCATGCCGTCAACAAGTATCTGAACGGCGTCCTGCGGTGGGACGTCGGCGCCATATGGCAAGCGCCCGTGAGCGCCGATGCGCTGGAGCAGATCAAATCCGCGGACGGCGTCGCGCGAGCAGAGCCGCTGATCGAAGCGCCCGCACTCGTGGTATTCAAGAATAGAACGGTGGACGTTCAGATCCAGGCGTACCAGGCCGGCACCACGTTGCACGGCAGCTACCCGGTCCATGGCTCGCAGGCAATTCCCGGCCCGGGGCAGGTGGTCCTCAACAGGGGCATCACGACGCGCCTGCCCGTAAAAACCGGAGACACGGTTAACCTCAGCACCACTGTCGGCTCTCTGCCTTTCAAGGTATCCGGGTTCGTGAGCGAACCCCTTGGCGGTATCTGCTACGTCAACCTGGAGTATATCCAGCGACTGGTTACGCTGGCGACCGGCGTAAAACAGCCGTTCAACGCCGTTGTCGTAAAGGTGCAGCCGGGACATGAAGAGCAGGTGGCAAGCTTCCTCAGGGGCTTGCCCGGGGTGTTCCAGGTCCTGACCAAGAGTGGGATTCGCGACGTGTTCGACGAGTTGCTGGGAGCGATAAGGACTCTTTTCCTGATCTTCTACGTGATGGCTTTCGCCATGGGCTTCGCCATCCTGTTTTCCATGACCACGGTGAACCTGCTGGAGCGCGGCCGTGAGATAGGGACGATCCGTACTATGGGCGCCGGTCGTTGGCGTATCTTCTCGTTCGTGACGGTGGAGACGGTAGCGGTCGTCCTTGCGGCCTTAATACCCGGGTTCCTTCTGGGTAGGTTGCTCGAGTGGGTCGTGATCGAAAAGCTACTGAGCTCTGACCGGCTCGCCCCCGACGCGGTGATATCGGGTATAACCGTATTGGTGGTGATAGCCGGCGCGCTGGTGGTGATGGTGCTTTCCGAGCTGCCGTCGATAAGGAAGCTATGGCATATGGACCTTTCGAGAGTGACCAAGGAAAGGGCCGATTGACGGGGACAAGGCCGGTCGGTCTCAGCTATCCGGGTCGCCAGGGATCTCGAAGCAGAATTTCGCTCCCGCGCCCGTACCGCTCTCAACCCAGATGTGCCCGTCGTGAGCCTCGACAATGCCCTTTGAGATGGCGAGCCCCAGGCCTACGCCCTGCTTTCCGTCGGTGCTCGACGAGTCGAGGCTGAAGAATTTCTCGAACACCTTCTGGTGTAGCTCGCTCGGAAGCCCCGGCCCGGAATCGGCGACGCAGAATATGGTGTCACCCGGCGTGGAATCGATGCTGACGACGACGCCGCCGTCGTCGGTGAACTTCAACGCGTTCGCGATGAGGTTAGTCAATACCTGTTCGATACGCCCGGGGTCGCAAAGCGCCATACAGGCGCCCGCAGGGCGCTCGAAAGCTATATCGATCCCTTTATCCGCGAAGAGACCTTCAAAGCTCGTCACCACGCGCCCCGCCAGGTCCGCGGCGTCCACCAGTCGTGGCTCGAGCTTGAGCTGTCCCGACTCGATGCGAGTGATGTCCATCAGGTCGTCGATCAGGCGCGAGAGGCGCCGCACGCCCCGGTCCAGTATCCTGATGAGCTCTTCCTGTTCTTCCGGTGAGCTTCCGTCTTTCAGTACGCGCATCGCGTTGAGGCTGCTCTCGATCGCTCCAAGAGGGGCGCGCAATTCGTGCGACACCATTGCCACGAGTTCGGTCTTGAGGCGGTCCAGCTCCTGGAGGCGGTCGTTGGCCTGCTCGAGACGAATTATCGTCTCACGCATGAAGTTCTCGTACTGGATACGCTCGCTCAGGTTTCGGACCATCGCCCAGGCGCCCTCGGGCTCGCCCGACCTGTCGTTGAAGACCCAGA
>DATCGY010000225.1:0-40501 GCA_036508635.1 Candidatus Anoxymicrobiaceae bacterium | reverse complement strand
ACCCCTTGAGCTTTTCCTCCAGCTCTTTCATGGTGAGCTCGAGGCTCAGGCGCCTGATTGCCGTGGTGAGGTCACCACGGGTGCGCTCGAGGACACCACGGACCATGTCGTTGGTACGCTTCAGGCCGCTGGTGATGGCGTTGGGGTAGTCCACAGACGCGAGGAGGTAATAGATATCGTCCATGAGGCCGAGTATCTCCTCGCCTCTGTCGAGCTTGTTGATGCGGATGAGGTCGAGCACGTGACGGCGCATCTCACCGACGGCTTCGCCCAGTCCGTTCAGGTAGGGTGCAGTGCCGACGTCGAGATCGTCGGGCAGAGGCAGGGGCTCGCCTTCGATCAGCGCCATCGTGCACGCGGCCTCGGCGTACTCTTTCTCGGCGTCCTGCAGGAAGCCCGCGTAGAATATCCGTGGGTAAGGCTCGAGGAGCGCTTGAGCGTGCCGGACGTTGTCGCGGGCCGCGGTGAGAAGGCGCCGGGATTCGTCGGCGTCACCGCGGTGCGCGGCGCGTATGGAGTTGGCGCAAAACTGTATGGTATCGCGGGATAGCGAGAGTCCTTCTTCGCGGGCGTGGTTCTCGCGGTCGAACGTCTCTTTGACGGCGTCGTAGATGTGTTTGAGTTCCATGTATCAACCTCTCACTCGCTTACGATGCCGACGGGCCTGCACCAGCCGGCGCTCGCTCCGGTTATCTTGACGGGGAAGCACGCGACCTTGAACCCGTGCGGGGGCAACTGGTCGAGGTTCGCGAGCTTTTCGAGATGGCAGTATGGTGTGTCTATTCCGACGTAATGCGCCTCCCATATTATCGAGGCGTCGCCCGTCGTCTTGTACTCCTCGGTTATGCTGACGAACGGGCGGTCGAACCCCCACGCGTCGATGCCCATCACCTTGACTCCCCGGTCGAGGAAGAAAAGAGTGGACTCACGGGTCATCCCAGCTCCGTGGTTTATGTACTCCGGGCTGCCCCAGTACTTGTCAGTCCCGGTCATGACCAGGACTATGTCGAGCGGCTTCACCTCGTAGTCTATGCGCTCGAGTTCGGCCTCGCAGTCGGCGGCGGTTATCGATTCGCCGTCCTTCTTGTGCCTCATGTCCAGCACAACGCCGTCGGAGAAGCACCACTCCAGCGGGATTTCCTCGATGGTCATGGCGCGCGAACCGCCAGATGTAGGCGAGTAGTGCCAAGGCGCGTCGAGGTGCGTCCCGGCGTGGGTGACCAATGTGATGTTATCGTTCGCCCAGCCCAGCCCACCAGGGAGCTGCTCGGCAGGCACGCCGAATATCGCCGACATCACCTGGGCGCCCGCCGCGTGGTCCAGGTGGACGACGGTCGGTTTCATCGGCTCGCTCTCCGACTCCTCGATGGGCACGCTCAGATCGACATACCTGACTTTGTCTGCCATATCATCCACGCTCCTTTAAGTACCTCTCGAGCCTGGTCGCTCCTTCCGCGAGGTTCTCGATCGAGTTGGCGTAGCAAAACCGGACGAAGCCCTCTCCGCCGCTTCCGAAATCGATGCCCGGCGCGATTGCGACGTGCGCGTTTTCGAGGATCTCGAGGCAGAAGTCGTAGGAATCGTCGGTAAACTTCTTCGCGTTGGCAAAGACATAGAACGCTCCGGTAGGTTCGACCTCAACCCCGAACCCTATCTCGCGCACCCTCTTCAACATGAATCGCCTGCGCTCGTCGTAGACGCGGACCATCTCGCGCGTGTGCTCGGAGGTTTCCTCCAGGGCCGCAATGGCCGCGCACTGTACGAAGCTGTTGGCGCAGATATGGATGTTCTGCTGGATCTTCTGGAGCGGGCGGGCGAACTGGGGTGGGCAGATGACGTATCCCAACCGCCAGCCCGTCATTGCGTACAGCTTGCTGAAACCGTTGAGCACGAATGCCTTGTCCGTGTACTCGAGGATTGAGTGCTCCCTGCCCTCGTATACGAGCCCGTGGTATATCTCGTCGGAGACGATGAACGCACGGTCGTCGACGGCTTCGACGAGGTCGGCGAGGTCGTCACCACCGAGCACTATGCCTGTCGGGTTGGCGGGAGAGTTGATCATCACTCCCTTGACGTTATCGGAAAACTTTTCGGCGATATCGGAAGGGCGATACTTGAAACCGTCATGCTCGAAGACGTCAACATACCTCGGCACCCCGCCCACGAACTCCAGTATGTTTGGGTAGCAGGCGTAGCACGGGTTGGACAGGATCAGCTCCTCGCCGGGGTTGAGGAGAGCGCCGAATATCAACACCATCGCGGGGGAGGTCCCATTGGTAACGAGGATATTGTCGGGGGAGATGTCCACATCGTAGCGGTCACTGTAATGAGAAGCGATCGACTCCCGTAGCCTCGGGATACCAAGGCTGTGGGTGTACTGGGTCATTCCCTCTTCAAGCGCACGGATCGCGGCCCGCTTGACCGGCTCGGGCGTATCGAAGTCCGGCTCCCCGACCTCCATGTGTGTTATGTCCGCTCCCCGCAGCTCCATCTCATGGGCCTTCTCGAGGATTTCCATGACGTAGAAGGGAGGAAGGCGGGAGGACCTCTCGGATATCAAAGACAGTTACCTCCACGATTTCTCGCATCGTTCCTGGTATTTCCGCTGACATCGGAAGTGTAACAAAGACTCCATAACCCGTAAAACGGAGCCGCCGGGCCCGGACGAGCATCGCGTGTCAATTTGCGATTGCGAGTGCGCCCAAATATAATCACTTCCATTGTACTTGCGTCTTCTCTCGTGGCACGAGAAGCCGCGCATTGTTTACAGAGGAGCACCAATGGTTAAATGGATGCCTGTCGCAGCCGCCGGAGTCGCCGCGCTGAGCCTGATCGCCGCGCTGGTGTTCTCTCGCCTTGTCCTGAAGGCAGATGCCGGCAGCGAGCACATGAAGGAGATATCGAGCTCTATCCGGGACGGTGTCTTCGCATTCGTCCGTAGAGAGTATTCCTACATCGCGGTTTTCGCCGTGATCCTGGTGATTCTTATCTCGGTCGCGCTGCGGAACGAGCACGGCTGGATGATAGCCCTGTGCTACATACTCGGCACTGCATGCTCTCTTGCGGCCGGTTTCGCGGGGCTTGCCATCTCGACTCGCGCAAACTCGCGCACTACCCAGGCCGCTACCGGCGGGCTCGCGGGTGCGCTCGATGTCGCGTTCAGAAGTGGAGCGGTCATGGGGCTCACTGTCGCGGGTCTCGGGCTCCTGGGGCTTACGGGCTGCTACATAATCTTCGAAAGCATCCTCGGATTTCGCGATTCGTCGAACATAATCCTCGGATTCGCGCTGGGGGCTTCGACTGTCGCGCTGTTCGCGCGCGTTGGCGGGGGTATCTTCACCAAGGGCGCGGATATTGGAGCTGACATGGCGGGCAAGGTGGAGGAGGGGATTTCTGAGGATGACGCCAGAAACCCGGCCGTCATAACCGACCTGGTCGGAGACAACGTGGGCGATGTCGCCGGCATGGGCGCCGACCTCAACGAATCCTATATAGCGGCGATTGTCGCTCCGATTGCGATCGGGGCATCGGGCGTCGTCTACCAGAAGCTCGGGGTCAAGGCCATGGTACTCCCGCTTGCCATCGCCGGCGCGGGCGTGGCGTGTTCGATCCTGGGCTCGCTCTTTGTAAGAGCCGGAAATAGCAAGAGAAGCGCTCAGAGCGCACTGACACTAACAATGTATGCAACGTCCGCCCTTGCCATGCTGGCATCGTTCTGGCTGGTGTGGGGGATAGCGGGCAGAAAGAACATAGGGCTGTTCTGGGCGCTGCTCGCGGGCGTCCTGAGCGGCATAGTCATAGGCCTGACGAGTGAGTACTTCACGAGCGATCACTTTCGCCCGGTCAAGGAGGTCGCAAAGAGCGCTCAGAAGGGGGCGGGGACAACCATCCTGACCGGGCTCGCGACGGGGATGATATCTACCGTTGTTCCGGTCGCCGCGGTCGCGATTGCAATCGGCGTCGCGTTCGTTACCGGCAATCACGTCATCCATAACGGCGGCGGCGTGTACGCCATAGGGCTCGCGGCTCTCGGCATGCTGTGCACGACGGGAATACTCGTTGCCATAGACGCCTACAGCCCGGTCGCGGACAACGCCGCCGGCATCGCGCAGATGGCTGAAGTCGACGAGGAGACCAAGCAAATCGTGGAGAGCCTCGATTCCGTCGGCACAACGACCGCGACCGTCGGGCGGGGCTTTGCCATAGGGTCCGCGGCTCTTGCCGCACTGGCACTATTCGCGGCATACGCTCATGCGACCGGTCTGTCCAAGGTGGACATGATCGGTAATTACAGGTTCTTCGTCGGGCTGCTTCTGGGTGTAGTGACACCATTCGTCTTCAGCGCGCTGACATTGAGCGCTGTCGGCCGCACGGCCTCGGCCTTGATCGATGAAGTAAGGCGGCAGTTCCAGGACATCGCCGGGTTGCGCGAAGGAGAGCCAGGCGCGAAGCCCGATTATAAAATCATCTCTGACATGACGACGAGGACCGCCTTGTTCGAGATGCTCATACCCGCTTTGATAGCGGTTGTGGCTCCATTGCTGATCGGTGGTTTTCTCGGTGTTGAATCGCTCGCGGGCTTCCTGGGTGGGGCGCTTGCCTGCGGGTTTGTTATGGCCGTGTTCATGACCAACGCCGGGGGCGCCTGGGACAACGCCAAGAAGTTCATCGAGAGCGGAGAGCTTGGTGGCAAAGGAACGCCCACCCACGACGCATCCATCTGCGGCGACACAGTGGGCGACCCGTTCAAAGACACCAGCGGACCCGCAATGAATATCCTGATCAAAGTGATGGCCGTCGTCTCGCTGCTCTTCGTTCCCCTCTTCTTGAAATGAACCAGGCCTGTTCAAATCCCCCTCGAGGGGAGGGGGTCGTGGTGGGGTGGCATAACACCGTTCCCTCTGCGAAATGGGCCTGAAGAGACCGGCCAGAGAAGCAACGAAATGCAAATCCGTGGTTGACCCCTGTTTGCGTGCGGAGTGACCCTTTAAATTGACATCTGACGGACCTTCTATAAACTCTGGTAACTATGAAACTAATTGTGACTGAGAAGAACCAGACCGCGGAACGGATCGCAAATATCCTATCCAGCGGGAAGAACACAAAGGAAAAAAGCCCTGGAAGCACGGTGTACGCTTATATGGACGACGGTGACGAGGTCAAGATCGTCGGCATGCGCGGACACGTCCTGCAGGTGGATTTTCCCGAGGAGTATCGAGTCTGGCAGCAGGTAGAGCCGAGGGCGCTGGTCGATGCCGAGATCGAAAAGATCCCAAAGGTGAAGACGCTTGTCAGCACGCTCAAGAAACTCGCGCGGGAGGCGACCACCGTTGTGATCGCGACTGACTACGACCGCGAAGGGGAGCTCATCGGAGCCGATATCAAAGACCTGATACTCGAGGCCAACCCGAACGTCGTGTTCACGAGAGCGCGTTTCTCCGCGTTGACCCCCAAGGAGATCGAGGAGGCGTTCGCGAACACGGACTACCTCAACGAGAACCTGGCCAAAGCCGGAGAGGCGAGGCAGGAAATCGACCTTATCTGGGGGGCCGCGCTCACGCGTTTCATATCGCTTGCCACGACGAGGCTCGGGTCGAAGTTCCTCTCGGCGGGGCGGGTGCAGAGCCCGACCCTCGCCATACTCGTCGACCGTGAAAGAGAGATCAAGGCGTTCGTCTCCGAGGATTTCTGGCAGGTCAGGGTGACGTGCGAGAGCGGCGGGCAGACGTTTATCGCCAGGCACACCACCGAGCGATTCGCCGAAGAGGCGGCCGCGAAGACCGCATTCGAGAAACTGGGCGACGAAGGCAAAGTCACCGCGGTTGCCACCCGCGAGCGGACGCTCAATCCTCCCGCGCCTTTTAACACGACGGCGTTCCTGGCCGCGGCCTCCAGCCTCAAGATACCTCCCGCGCGGGCCATGGACGTGGCGGAGAGCCTCTACATGCGAGGCATCCTCAGCTATCCGAGGGTAGACAACACCGTCTATCCGGATTCTCTCGACCTGGCCGACGTGCTGGCCGCTATTAGGGACGCGGAAGTCGTAGGCCCACTCGCCGCGGAGCTCCTGAAGAAAGGAAAGCTCACGCCGACGCGTGGCAAGAAGTTCTCCACCGACCACCCGCCCCTCTACCCCACAGGAGCGCCGAAGAAAGACAGCCTGAGCTCCCTGGAATGGAAGGTATACGAGCTGGTCGCGCGCCGCTTCATGGCAACGCTCTCCGACGCGGCAAAGGCAAGATCGACACGAGTGGACATAGATGTCAACGACGAGCCGTTCGTCGCGCGCGGGGACGTCATGGTGGACGAAGGCTACCTGCGCTACTACCCGTACACGAGGAAGAAAGACGAGGAGCTTCCAGCCCTCGAGGAAGGCGACATGGTCGCCATCATCGACAGGTCTCTCGAAGCCAAGCAGACCCAGCCGCCCTCGAGGTTCGCTGAAGGCAGGCTCATAGAGAAGATGGAGGAGATCGGACTTGGCACCAAGTCTACGCGTCACAGCATTATCCAGAGCCTGATAGAGAGAGGATACGCGTTCGGCAGCCCCTTGAGGCCCACCGAGACCGGAATAGCGGTCACACAGGCGCTCGAGCGCCATGCGACCACCGTCACAACGCCGAACATGACATCGGAGCTCGAACAGGATATGGACAACATCGTCGAGGGCAAGAAGTCACTCGAGGCTGTGGTCGACCGCTCTCGCGAGGTGCTCGGGAAGATCCTGGATACCATGGAGAGCCAGAAAGAAGAGATATCCCGTGAGATACGCGAGGGTCTCAGGGGCGACGCGGTGCTGGGCGAGTGCCCCGGGTGCGGCGGCGAGATGCGCATATTGAAAGCCCGCAAAAGTGGAAAGCGCTTCGCCGGTTGTGGCGGATACCCGGAATGCACAGTCACTTTCCCCCTTCCTCAGAAGGGAGCCGTGGTAGCCACTGGTGAGGTTTGCGAAGAGTGCAGGAGCCCTCGCATCAAGGTGCTCTCAAAGGGGTCCAGGCCCTGGGAGCTCTGCCTGGACCCGCAGTGCCCGACGAAACCTAACGCGGGCGCAGGCGCCGCCGGGTCCAAGGGTTCCGAGGAGAAAAAGGATTGACCGAACAGCCCGGCGCCGAGGGACCGGCTCGTACGTGGAGGTTGGAGGGCGCATGGACAAGGTGACGATTTTCGGGGCAGGCCACGTCGGAGCGACTACGGCGTTCTACCTTGCCCTTTCCGCGAGCCTCGAACTGGCTCTGGTAGATGTAGAGGAAGGCAAGGCAGTGGGACTTGCCACTGACATCGGCCAATCCCTGCCGTATACGGGCTCGACATCGACGCTACTAGGCGGAACGGACGCGTCACTGGTGGAAGGCTCCGACCTCGTGATAATCACGGCCGGGTATCCGAGGCTCCCCGGCATGTCCCGCCTGGACCTGATATCGAAGAACGTACCCGTTGTCACTTCTATCGCGCGGGCCGTTGAGGCTTACACGCCCGAAGCGGTAGTGATAATCGTGACCAACCCGGTCGACGAGATGACTTACCTGGCCTGGAAGGCCGGCGGATTCGACACCTCACGCGTCATGGGCATGGCTGGAGTGCTCGACACCTCGCGAATGCTCTATTTCCTCGACTCGCTCGCGGGCGTTCGGACGAGAGACGTGACCGCCATGGTGCTGGGCACGCATGGCGACGACATGGCCCCCCTCGTCGACTGGTCGCGAGCGTCGGACAGGCCGCTGTCGGAAGCTATCGAGCCCGCGGACCTCGACGAGGTCGTTCAGAGAACGCGTGACGGTGGGGCCGAGATCGTCAAGTATCTGAAGACCGGCAGCGCATACTTCGCGCCGGCGGTCTCCGTGGGGGCCACCGCGCTTGCCGTTCTCGGCGACACGGGACGAGTTCTCCCCGTCTCGGCCTACCTGGATGGCCAGTACGGAGTAAAAGGGATCTTCCTGGGTGTTCCGGCCCGCCTGGTCCGTGCGGGGATCGGGGAGATCGTAGAATTGACGCTCTCAGAGCGGGAGGCCGAAGCACTGGCCCGCGCCGCCGAGGGCGTAGGCAAGCGAGTGTTCGAGCTTGAAACGGTTGCCGCCGATGAGAGCGATTGAGGCCTCCGGGCTAGGCGAGAACATCGAGCAGCTCTGCCTCGAGATATCTACAGACCTCCCCCCTGATGTAACCGAAGCCCTCGGCTCCTTTTCGAAAAAGGAAGAATCACCGGCAGGCCGGTCTGTCCTCGAGCTCATCCTGGAGAATGCGCGCGTAGCTTCCGAACTCGGAGTCCCGATCTGCCAGGACACGGGTGTCTTTACCATCTACCTGACTCTAGGGGAAGGCACCGCGATAGTGGGCGACCTTGATCTCGAGGCATCTCAGGCAGTCGCGCGCGCGACGGGTCGCGGCGCCCTCAGGCCTTCGGTGATCAGTGACCCGCTCGGCGGCCGCATAAACACCGGAGACAACACTCCTCCACTGGTCGAAGTCAAAGCGGGGAGTTCGGAGACCACCACGCTCGGTGTTATCGCCAAAGGTGGCGGAAGCGAGATGGCATCGAGGCTGGCGATGATGCCACCCGGCGCGGGGTGGGAGGGGGCGCTCGATTTTATTGCTGGCGTTGTCGAGCGGCTCGGCGCGAGGGCCTGCCCACCGCTGGTGTTGGGCGTCGGCGTCGGCGGCAGCTTCGAGCGGGCGCCCAGGCTCGCCAAGAAAGCGCTGATGAGGCCCCTGGATGTCGAGACGACCGACCCCGTGATGCGAGTCCGCGAAGAGGAACTGGTCGAGCGCATGAACAGGCTTGGCATAGGGCCCGGCGCTGTGGGTGGCACGGTGACATGCATTGGCGCACGGATACTGGAGGCTCCCTGCCACATGGCGACGCTTCCAGTGGCGGTGAGCGTAAACTGCCACGCTCTCAGGCGCAAGACCGTACAGATCTAAGGAAGACCGCGTGGACGACGATGTCGATGATGTGAAGAAGACCCATGGGGGCGCGGAAGAGTCCGGGTCCGGCGAAGCCGGTGAGGACAAGCAGGAGCCCGCCGCCCAGGTATCGCTCGAGCTGTCGTCTTTCCGGCAGGTCGTCCGCAACCGCAATTTCATGTCGCTCTGGATCGGCCAAGGCATATCCAGCATGGGGGACTGGGTCATCGTCGGAATCCTCCTCGACAGCGTCAACCGGCTCGGAGGCTCAACGGGCCTGGCCATCATGATGACTTTCAGGTTCCTGCCTGCTTTTCTCTTCGGCCTGCTGGCCGGCGCCTTCGTTGACCGGCTGGAAAAAAAGACGCTGATGATCGTCTGCGAGATATCGCGTTGCGTGCTCGTCGTCGGCCTGGCGTTCGCAAACTCTTTATGGATAATATGCGCCCTCGTCTTCTGCATCGAGACGTTCTCGCTCATGTTCGGCCCCGCCAAGGACTCATCGATACCCGACCTCGTCGGCAAGGAAGAGGTCATGACGGCCAACTCGATGAATTCGACCAGCACCTACCTGACGATGGCTCTCGGCACGATGGTTGCCACGGTCATCCTCGGGCTGGCGGCGCTCATCTACAAGTTCCCACTAGTGGCGAGCATCGAGCCCCTCGACAAGTTCCAGCACCAGTTCGCGTTCATCGTCGACGCTCTCACGTTCATTGTCTCCGCGATGCTCATTTTCACCATCGCCTTCCCGAGGAAGTACTCAGGCAAGATGCCCAAGATAGAGCGTGGGCAGATCTGGAAAGACTTCAAGGACGGCATCGGTTTCATGCGGACCAACCTGCTTACGAGGTCTATCCTCGGGGTCATGATAATCGGCCTGATCGGGGGTGGCTCGCTTTACATACTCGGGGCGCCTTTCGCGCAGCAGGTCCTTCACGCCGTGGGAGCCAAGTTTACGCTCATAATCACTTTCCTGATGGTGGGAATAGTCGTAGGAGCCGCTCTCTCGCCGGTCGCCTCGAAGTATCTGCCGGTCCAGAAATGGTTCGGGCGCGCGGTCGTCGGATTCGGAATAGCGATGTTCGCGTTCGCGCTCATCGACTTCTACCCGATGTCGGCGGTGGTGATATTCATCGGCGGCACAATGCTCGGTTACCTGCTGGTCACCGCCTACACCCTGTTGCACCAGAACCTGGACGAGGATAAACGCGGACGCGTGTTCGCGGCTTTCCAGACGATCATGCGGACGTGTTTCTTGCTCTCGATGGGAATATTCGCCGTAATAGCCGCGCTGTTCCATGTGTGGATACCGTGGACGGCAGCGAAGCCGGTCAGCAAGACGCTCAACATCGGGTTTTACAGCAAGAGCTTCTACCCGGCGATGCTCGCCCTTATGGTCGGCGCTGTAGTCGTCATTATCGGAGGCATCGTCGCTATCAGGAGCCTGCATCGCTGGTTTGAGTCCGCTGAGGGACAAGGGCCCCAGGGAGGCGAATTGCCAAGGGGTCCGATGCCAGAAATAGAGCCGGGCTTTGTCTTCATACAACCGGAGAAACAACAGGAGGGCGAGGGAGGTGAGCCCCGTGAAGGAACTTCTGACTCCCCCTGACATCGGGGAGCTTCGCTCTCTCGCGGCCGGCGATGACATAGTGCTTACCGGGCAGGTCCTCACGATGAGGGACGCCGCGCTCGGACGTCTCGACAGCCTTCTGGCTGAGGGTGGGAGGCCGCCTTTCGAGCTGGCGGGACAGGTCGTGTTCCATGCCGGGCCTACGCCGCCGGCCGCCGGCAGGCCGACCGGAGCCATAGGCCCTACGACAGCCGCGCGCATGGACCACTTTCTCGAGATGCTGTTCGACCGGGGCGTGGTGGCGACAATCGGCAAGGGACCCAGGTCCGCTGAATCCACGGCGGTGCATGAGTCCAACGGAACCGTTTATTTCGCTGCAATAGGAGGTATCGCCGCGTTGTACGGCGGAATGGTCGTAGCGATGGAACCCGTCGCGTGGGACGACCTCGGGCCGGAAGCGGTCCGCCGGGTCACGATCGTCCGGTTCCCGGTGCTCGTCGCCATCGATTCTTCTGGCACGGATTTCATTGCTTCGAGGCATGCGCGTTATAGACGCGATTAGAGCTTGTATACTATGCTCAGTCTTGAGCTTCGATCCACCCATTCTCCCGGAGGTCAAAACGTGGCGAAACGGACCACATCACAGCCGGTGCACGATCCCTCCGTGATCCTCGGCACTTTCATAACGTTCGAGGGTGGCGAGGGAGTGGGAAAGAGCACGCAGGCGGCTATGCTCATGAGCCGGCTGGAAACAGACGGGAAAGACGCTATCCTGGTTCGAGAACCCGGAGGGACTCCCATCGGCTCCAAGATACGGGAACTCCTTCTCGAGCCTGGGGCGCCCATAGCACCAGTGACCGAGGCGCTGCTGTTCGCGGCCGACCGCGCTCAGCAGGTGAAGGACGTGATCAAACCCGCCCTTCAGAAGGGAAAAATAGTCATCAGCGACAGGTTCGTAGACAGCTCGCTGGCGTACCAGGGGGTTGGGCGCGGCTGCGGGTTGGAGCCGGTCAAGAACCTGAACGACTGGGCGACCGGGGGCCTCGAGCCAAACCTCACGGTCTTCCTGGACCTGCCCGTGGAGGACGGCCTGGCCAGGGTCGCAGGGCGCGAGCTCGACAGGATAGAGCGCGAGAGGCGGGAGTTCCACGAGAACGTCCGCTACGCGTACAGCATGCTCCAACGGATCTACTCGTACAGATATATCACCGTCGACGCCACGGGAACCCCGGAGATGGTCCATCAGCGCGTCTTCCGTGAGGTAAGCAAGATCATTTGATCCGGAGGCACTTTTGGCGACGCTCTGGGATACGGTGGTCGGCCACACGGCCGCAAAGCTCAGCCTGCAGCGGGCTGTCGAACAAAACCGCACAAACCACGCTTATATCTTTACCGGTCCTCGAGCGGTCGGTAAGTTCATGGTCGCACGCGCGTTCGCCGCGGCGCTGCTATGTCCGCAGGGAGGCTGTGGGACCTGTAACATCTGCCGGAGGGTCCTCGAGGGAAAGCATCCGGACGTAACGGTCATAAAGCCGGCAGGCAAGAACATCCCGGTCGATGCGATCCGCGCCGTGCGGATGGACGCCTTCAGGCGGCCTGCCGAAGCGGACCGAAAGGTCTATATCATAAAGAACGCGGAGCGCATGTGGGAGGAGGGCGCCTCGACGCTGCTCAAGGTCCTAGAGGAGCCACCGGGAGACGTGGTCTTCGTGCTCGTCACAGACAATGCGGGCGCCGTGCTCCCGACGATACGCTCGCGCTGCCAGGAGATAAGGTTCGCCAATATCCCGATTGAAGACCTGAAAGAGTACCTGGTCGAGACAAGGGGTGTCACGGAAGCTCGCGCGGACCTCATAGCGCGGCTGACGGGCGGCGTCCTGGGAAGGGCACTCGACTGGTGCGACGAGCCTTGGAGGCTTACCCGCAGAGACAACGTGGTCAAGACCGCGAGGGCCCTGCGGCGCGCTGACCTCAACAGGGTGCTGGAGATGGCCGGAGAGCTCCACAGGGAGGTTCGCGCGCCTGTCGAAGAGCTTGCGGCGGATTACCAGGAGAAGAAGCAGCTCCTAGACGACGGCTCTCTTGACAACGCGGTGGTCCGACGTTTTGGAAAGGAGTTCGACGAGGAGCTCAAGCGGGAGCAGTTGAAAGAGGAGCTGCGCGGAGTGAAGGAAGTGCTCTCCACGCTGTCCTGGTGGTATCGTGATATCCTGATATACAAGGAAGGGGGCGACGCGGGGCTACTGGTCAACCGCGACCTCGAACCGGAGATTGCAGAGGAAGCGAGTGCGTTGCCACTCAACAAACTGCTGAGGTGCATAGAATTGATAGAAGAGAGCATAAGGGCGGCGGAGCAGAACGTCACGCCGCAGCTAAACATAGAAAGCACCCTGCTCGGCCTCCAGGAGGCGCTCTATGCCTAAGGCTGTAGGCATCTCTTTCCGGCAGGGGGGAAAGGTATACCTCTACGACCCCGAGGGACTGCCCCTCGTTCCGGGTGACGAGGTGGTCGTTCCGGCCGCGAAAGGCGTCGGTTTCGGGCGAGTGGTCATTCCCATCAGGGAGGTCGACGAAAAAGAGCTGGAAGAGCCCCTCAAGAAGGTAATGCGCAGGGCGACCACGAGGGACCGCGAAAGGCAGCGCCAGAACCTCGAGAAAAAAGAGCAGGCGTTCCGTACCGCCAAACGGCTCATCGGCGAGCATGGCCTTCCCATGAAGCTGGTCGACGTCGATTACGTTTTCGACGGTTCGAGCATCGTCTTCTACTTTACCGCGGAGGGAAGGGTCGACTTCCGCGAGCTCGTAAAAGACCTCGCTTCGACGCTCAAGGCGCGCATAGAGCTCAAACAGGTCGGCGTGCGCGACGAGGCCAAGATGGTCGGCGGGCTCGGGCCGTGCGGGAGAGACCTGTGCTGCAGCCTGTTCCTCTCGGACTTCAACCCGGTTTCCATAAAGATGGCCAAGGAACAGGACCTCCCGCTCAACCCTTCGAAGATCAGTGGCATATGCGGGCGTCTGATGTGTTGCCTGAAGTACGAGGTGGGCGCTTACGAGGAGTTCAACCAGAAAGCTCCACCCCTCTGGAGCGAAGTCCAGACAGAGGAAGGCGCCGGCAAGGTCGTCGGCTACCAGGTGCCCAAGAGGGCCGTGTTGGTCGAGATAGAGGGAGGCAAGAGGATCGAGGTATCACTCGACGACCTCGATGTGCCCAAAGACCAGCAAGAGCGCCCGAAGAAGCCCCGCAAGAGGGGTCCGCGAGATAATCGCGAGCCGAGGGAGCCCCGCGAGAAGGAAACCGCCGAATAGTGCAGTGTTGAGATTGGTGTTTATCAATCGCGGGCCGCAGGTATTAGTGATAATATAAATACTCCATGACCGCCGTGTGTTGGTCTCAAGTCGGCGGTTTTATGTTATGCGCGTGTTCTGATTCCGCCCGCGACGCGAAGCGGGAAACCGCAGCGCGGTCCAGACAGCGGAAAGGAAGGATAGAAGTTGTTCGAGATAAGGGTTCACGGTCTTGGGGGACAGGGCGCGGTAACTCTGTGTACGTGGGTCGCCCAGGCCGGGTACTCCGTCGACAAGCACGTCCAGGCGTTCCCATTCTTTGGTGCGGAGAGGCGCGGCGCCCCGGTGAAAGCGTTCGTCCGCGTCGATGACAAACCTATCAATCTTCGGAGCCAGGTATACCATCCTGACCTTCTCGTCGTGATGAGCCCCGACCTTACGGGCCTTGCGCTCTCCGAAGGCATCACGCCCGAGGGCAGGCTGTTGGTCAACGCGGGCCGCGAGCTGGCTGAACGCTTCGCGGAGAGGTTCTCGAGGGATGTCTATTACATCGACGCCACGGGCGTCGCGCTCGACCTCGGCCTCGAGTTCGACGGCATGCCGATGGTTAACCTCCCGCTGCTCGGGACTCTCGCGAACCAGTCGGGGGCGGCACCACTCGAGTCGGTGCTGGAAATAATTCACTCCGTCGCTTCAAAGCGAAAGAACTCCGAGGCTTACGATACTGCTGTCAAAGCGGGCTGGAACGGGGTGCAGTTGGCAAGAGATGGCGGGGACACCGGACAGGCGCCACCTGCTGGAGGTTTCGACACGTCAAGGACGGGGGTGACCCCCATTGAGCCGTGAGGAAGAGATTGTCGGCTATATCACGAGCATTTCGAGGCCGACCAAGGGCTGCTCGGGCGACACGGGTGAGTGGCGCGTGTTCCGCCCGGTCAAGGACGATGAGAAGTGCAACAAGTGCCTGCTATGCTGGGTGTTCTGCCCCGAGGCCTGTATCACCAAGGATGAGCTCGAAATAGATTACCAGTATTGCAAGGGATGCGGTATATGCGCCGTCGAGTGCCCCACTGAAGCAATAGAGATGGTCAAGGAGGAAAAGCGGTGAGGCTGCTCGAGACAGGCAACCACCTTGTCGCTCTCGCCGCTAACGCGGCAGCCGTCGAGGTCGTGCCGGCATATCCGATCACGCCCCAGACACAGATAATCGAAAAAGTCGCGGACCTGATCGCCGAAGGCAAGATGGACGCCGAATACATACCCGTCGAGTCCGAGCACAGCGCGTGCGCCGCGATGATCTCGGCATCGCTGACCGGGGCGAGGGCTTTCTCGGCGACGAGCTCGCACGGGCTCGCATACATGCACGAGATGCTTCACTACGCCGCCGGCATACGCGTGCCGGTCGTGATGGCTAACGTAAACCGCGCGCTTGGGCCCGGCTGGAACATCTGGTGCGACCACCAGGACTCCATAAGCCAGAGGGACACCGGGTGGCTGCAGGCGTACGTCGCGAGCCACCAGGAGACAGTGGATACGGTAATCCAGGCTTTCCGCATCACCGAGGACCATTCGGTGCTGCTGCCGTTGATGCTCAACCTCGACGCGTTCGTGCTATCTCATACGTACATGGACGCCGACATCCCGTCCAGGGAAGAGGTCGCGCGTTTCCTGCCACCATACAAGCCGCTGTGGAAGCTCGACACGAGGAAGCCGGTCACGCACGGTTCCGTCGTCTACCCCGTCGATTTCAGCGAGACCAGACAGTCGATGCAACTCGGGCAGGAAAGCGCCCGCGCCGTGATCCAAAAGACGGCGGACGAGTTCCGTGACATGTTCGGCCGATACCACGGCGCGATGGTCGAGGGCTACATGCTCGACAACTCCGAGTTCCTCATCGTTGCGATGGGGAGCCTCGCAGCCGAGAGCAGGGTGGCCGTTGACGCGCTTCGCAAAGAGGGCAAAGCGGCCGGGCTGTTGAGGGTGAGGTTCTTCAGGCCGTTCCCCATCGACGAGATCCGCAAGTGCTGTGCCGGGCGAGAAGGCCTGCTGGTGATAGACCGCGACTATTCGTACGGCATGGAGGGCGCGCTCTTCACCGAGGTCAAGGCCGCACTGTACGGCCATAGCTCGGAACCCGTGCGAAACCTGATAGTAGGGATCGGCGGTCGCGATGTCACGCACGAGCTTATCGCCGAAAACGTGCGGAAGGCCTGGAAAGGTGAGCTCGATGAGATCACCTGGGGAGATAAGCATATAACACAAGCGCACGAGGTAACACGTGAGTTGCTCTGCGAATTCGAGGAACTGCTGGATTCTTAGCGCGGCGGAAAGCGCCGGTGGGCGCGGCCGCGATGATTCGAGGTAAAGATGGTTAAGCTAAGCGACCTTTCAGAAGAAGAGCTATTCCTGGCCGGCAGTGTAGCGTGCCAGGGCTGCCCTTCGAGCCTCGCGCTCCGCATCGCCTTCAAGGCGCTGGGGAAGAATACAATACTCGTCGTGGTGGCATCGTGCACCTCGGTGCTCCAGGGCTCGTACCCGCACTCATCGATCGACCTGCCCCTCATGAACACGGCTTTCGCCACGGGCGGGGCCGCCGCCTCGGGTGTTTCCGCGGGCGTCAAAGCCCTGGTCAAGAAGGGAGAACTCGAAGAGGAGCCGACGGTGCTTGTATGGGCCGGCGACGGCGGGACGTACGACATCGGCATCCAGTCTCTCTCCGGCGCGGCCGAGCGTGAGACAGACTTCATCTACGTCTGCTACAACAATGAGATGTACTCCAACACCGGGACCCAGCGCTCGGGCGCGACGCCGCTAGGCGCGTGGACGACGACGACTCCCGGCGGTAAGGCTCAACATCGCAAAGACATCGCCCAGATCATGATCGCCCATCGCATTCCGTACGTGGCGACGGCCTCTCTTGCGTATCCGCTCGATTTCTACCAGAAGATGCTCAAGGCAAAAGAGATACGGGGCACCAAGTACATCGAGATTCTTGCTCCGTGCCCGCCTGGCTGGAAGTTCCCACCAAGCCAGATGATCGAGGTCAGCCGTATGGCAGTCCAGAGTGGCATGTGGCTCCTGTACGAGCACGAGGACGGCGAGACGAGGTTCACCTCGACCACCAAGCGGATCCTCGAAGGCAGGGTCAAGCGCAAGCCCGTCAAAGAGTATCTCGAGATACAGGGCAGGTTCCGCGAGGTCCTTCAGAGCGAGGGAGGCCAGGAAGCCGAAGACATGCTCGAGAAAGAGGTCTCCGAGTCAATCCGCAGGCTCCAGGGCTGGGTGCCCGAGTATATTTGATGATTCGGGTCGGTCATGGTTTCCCCATCGCGCGGATAATGGTAATCTTTCTATGACTTCTCGAAAGGGCGCTCGCCCTCCAGAGAATCGATAAGCCGGTGTAGCTCAGTCGGTAGAGCGGCTCACTCGTAATGAGCAGGTCAGCGGTTCGAATCCGCTCGCCGGCTCCAGCCTCAAATATTAACCACGCCTCCCGGCGAGCGGATTCGAACCCGGGGGGCTATGTTATTTCCGGGGGGAGTACTCCCCCCAGAATCAAACAAGGGGGGTACAGCGAGCGCAAGCGAGCGACCTAGGGGGGACGGAGTTCCCCCTGGTGAAGCGAGGGAGCAACCACTTCCCCCGAACCTGTACCGACAGCGACCACCCGAGCGACGGTTCGTATCCCTCGCCGGCTCCACGCCAAACAAGTTATACGCCCGCCCTTGCTTGAATCATGAGATGAATAGAACGTATCGTTACGATTGTTAAGAGAGTGAAAATGGAGAGAGCATTGGTTGAAGCGAGATATGCTAACAGGACGTTCATAGCTATCGGCCTTGTAGCAATAACTGTTGTGGCGCTCATGTCGGTCGGGTGTGGGGGAGCACAGAGCAAGTCCAGCACGAGCCCGCCTCTCGGCGAAACACTGCGGAAGCTCGCGAGTAACCTCGGCGTTAAGCGGATGATGACGATCTCCGCCGGAGGTGACGTCAACTTCGGCGACGGTGTCACGCCCTCCCTCGACGCCAACGGAATGGGATACCCGTTCGAGAACGTGCAAGAAATATTCCACGGCACCGATTTCTCGTTCGTGAACCTCGAGTGCTGTATCTCATCCGGGGGCTCTCCAGTGGGCGGCAAGGAGTATACGTTTCGCGGGCCGCCCGGTTCCGCGCAGGCGCTCGTCGACGGCGGCATCAAGATGGTATCGCTGGCGAACAACCACTCCAAGGATTATGGAACCACGGCGTTCCTCGATACCCTTGCGCATCTCAAGCAGGCCGGGGTGGCATGGTGTGGAGCCGGCAATAATGCCGCCGAGGCGTACTCTCCATCGGTGCTCGAATCGGGCGGCAGGAAAGCGGCGTTCGTCGCGTTTACGGGGGTCATACCTGACGGCTGGCCGGCGACGGCATCAAGCCCGGGTTGCGCGACTACCACCGACCGCCAGCGTGTTGTGGATGCCATAAAAGCGGCACGGTCGAAAGCTGACCTGGTCATCGCTTCTTTCCACTGGGGGATCGAGCTGGCGACCGCGCCCAACGAGGAGCAGCGAAGTTTGGCTCACCTCGCGATAGACAGCGGAGCGGACCTGGTGCTGGGACATCATCCGCACGTCGTGCAGGGGTTCGAGGTGTACAAGAACCGCCTCATCGCCTACAGCATGGGAAACTACGTCTTCAGCCCCCCACGCGAGATATCGGGCAAGACGCTCACGCTGGTCGCGATGTTCGACCCGAACGGCCTGGTCCAAGCCAAGGTCGTTCCCACCGTCATCAGCGGTTACCATCCAGTGATCATGTCGGGGGCTCCGGCGGCGGCATGGCTGTCGACCATTGCCGGTTACTCGAGCGGGCTGGGCACGTCCATGACGGTAACGGGCGCTCGCGGCTTCATCAACGGCACTCAAATGCAGGGGAAACCCTCCGGCGATTGAACGAGGCGGTTAAGGCACTTAACGTGGGTCTGGTGAAAGGTCTTTTCAATGCGGTCTGAATGCAACCTTCGGGACGCCGCGTCCGCGACCATAGAGCAGTACGGTATGCTCGTTGGCGGCGAGCGGCTGGTGGTGGCGGTGTCGGGTGGACCCGATTCAGTCGCACTTCTACTTTTCCTTCATGACATCGCGGAGTCCATGAGGCTCGAGCTCAGCGTCTTTCACCTGGACCACATGCTCCGAGGAGAGGAGTCGGCTGCGGATGCGCGCTTCGTCGAGGAGCTTGCCCGGTGTCTCGATGTGCCGGTGAGGTCGGTCGCGGTCGATGTCCGGTCGGAAGCGGGCGAATCCGGCCGGTCGCCCCAGGACGCGGCGCGACGGGTGCGGCTGGGACTTCTGGAGAGTTTCGCTGAAGAGATCGGCGCTGACCGCATTGCGACCGGCCACAACGCCGACGACCAGGTGGAGACTTTCCTGATGCGCGTGATACAGGGAGCAGGTCTCACCGGCCTGGCGGGCATCCCGCCTGTCTCCATGCCGTTCATCCGGCCGCTCATCAACGTCCGGCGCCACGAGATCGAGGAGTACTGCGCATCGATGGGTGTGACCCCGAGGAACGATTCGAGCAACCTCGACAGGTCCTACCTGCGAAACCACGTGCGTCACTCCATGGTGCCGTTCATGGCTGTGGAGTTCGGCGAGGCGGTCAAAGACGTGATCCTGAGAGAGGTCGAATCTCTCGCGATAGATCGTGACTACATGCTCGGGCAGTCCGTCCAGGCGTTTGAAGCGGTTGGTCGAGCGTTCGACGACGAGATCAGGCTGAGCGTCGAAGGGCTCTCTTCCCTGCATCCCGCAATGCAGCGGTGCGTCGTACGTGAGGCATGGCGACGGCTTATGCCCGATGAGCCCAACCTGGCATGGCGCCACGTCGTCGACGTCCTCGAAAAAGTCGCCGCCGGCAACTCCGGGGCGAAGCTGGATCTGCCCGGACCCGTCACGATCGAGAGGGAGTACGGCGAACTGGTGATGCGCCTGGTGGCGGGTCTCGATGGCGTAAGTGAGGGCGAAGCATTCATTCCCGCGACGCTCGAGGTGCCGGGCAGCGTCGCGATTCCGGGGGCCGGAGTGGTGATAGAGGCGCGAGTGGTCGCACGGGATGAGGTCGCCTTCGATCCCAGCCCCGACGCCGAGTACATCAGGCCCGACGCGAAAACGCCTCTCGAGGTAAGGGCTCCCCGTCCCGGCGACAGGTTTCGGCCGCTGGGCGCACCCGGCGCGCGAAAGCTGAAGGACTTCTTCATCGACGAGAAGCTTCCCAGGGCACGCCGGAAGCTCTGCCCGGTCATATTGTCGGGCGGAGAGGTGGTATGGGTCGCCGGACACAGGTTGGATGAGCGTTTTCGACTCAGACATGAAGATACCGAAGCGATCATGTTGATTATGCGGCCTCCCGGCTAATATGATGTGCGCGGGCGTGAGTTCGCGCCCTGCCACTGGACCGATCAATACTGGGGGCTGAGTTGGCTGACAACGAGATAGAGAAGATCCTCTTCACGGAGGAACAGATTCAGGCGAAAGTCACTGAACTGGCAAGGCGGATCAGCGAAGATTACGTCGACAGGGCGCCGTTTCTGCTTATCGGCATCCTCAAGGGCGCTTTTATCTTCCTTGCGGACCTCGCAAGGCGCATAGATATCCCGATGGAGTTTGACTTCATGGCACTGGCCAGCTACGGGTCCTCGACCAAGACTTCCGGAGTGGTCCGAATCCGCAAGGACCTGGACTCGGAGATCACGGGCAGGCACGTGGTCATCGTCGAAGATATCATCGATACGGGCCTCACGCTCAACTACCTTCAGCGAAATCTCGCCGGCAGGAGTGCCGAATCGGTCGAGATCTGCGCGCTGCTGAACAAACGCACCGAGAACAAGGTCGATATTCCCATCAAGTACGAGGGGTTCAGCATCCCCGATGTGTTCGTGGTCGGCTACGGCCTGGACTTCAACGAGCGCTACCGGAACCTCCCATACATCGCCACCATCAAGAAATAGGCGACCTCCCCTCTTACCGGCTCTCCCTAGAGGGGAGGAGCAGCACCCGGGCTTGAGAGACCCGGCTCAACGCGGGGAGACTACTCCAGGGGGAGGCCAGGCCGGGGATGAGCCATATCATTGATCGACGGGCTTCTGGTGAGGGAAAATCTACCGTGTACCCGATCGGGCCTCTGGACGAGGCGTAAGAATGAGTGGCGCGGTTGCGAATGACACGCGTAGGGGATGTCCGGAGAATATGGTAAGATTAGAAAGTAATAGAGCACAGGATTGCCGACCCGGCCTGTCGGCTATTTTATTCAAAGCAGACTGTATTAAATGAAGAAGTACGGCAAGACCATAATATTCTGGATAGTCATTCTGTTCCTGATCGTCCTGCTGGTGCTCAACCCGCCGTGGCGCCAGCAGCCAAAGCAGGAGTCTTTCAGCGATTTTCTAAACCAGGTAAACCGCGATAGCGTCGATTCCGTAAAGATACACAATCGCGACCAGACGCTCGACATCATACTCAAGAACAAACAGCAGTTCAAGACGGCTTTCCCACCGAACTACGATATCGCCAAGGTGCTCGACGGTAAAGTAAAGACTGTCGAGGTCGACCCTCAGACCAGCACGAGCATCCTGTCGATAGTCATACAGATCCTGCCGCTCCTGCTCATGGTCGGTCTCATCCTGTTCTTCATGCAACAGATGCAGGGCGGGGGAAACCGGGTGATGTCTTTCGGCAAGAGCCGGGCTCGCCAGATAACCAAAGATATGCCCAAGGTCACTTTCGACGATGTCGCGGGGGTCGATGAAGCCGTCGAAGAGCTCATGGAGATAAAAGAGTTCCTCGAGAACCCGGCCAAGTTCCAGGCGCTCGGCGCCAAGATTCCAAGAGGCGTTCTGCTGTATGGTCCACCTGGTTCAGGGAAGACCCTTCTCGCTCGCGCGGTAGCGGGTGAGGCCGGCGTGCCGTTCTTCAGCATCTCGGGTTCCGATTTCGTCGAGATGTTCGTCGGCGTGGGTGCCGCAAGGGTCCGCGACCTTTTCGAGCAGGCGAAGGCCAACGCCCCCTGCATAATATTTATGGATGAGATCGACGCGGTCGGACGCCAGCGTGGAGCGGGTCTCGGCGGCGGCCACGACGAGCGCGAGCAGACCCTCAACCAGTTGCTCGTCGAGATGGACGGCTTTGACGTCAAGGCGGGGGTCATTCTGATCGCTGCCACCAACAGGCCCGACATCCTCGACCCCGCGCTGTTGCGCCCCGGCAGGTTCGACCGCCAGATAGTCGTCGACCGTCCCGATCTCGAGGGTCGTAGGGCCATCCTCCGGGTACACACCAAGGGCAAGCCGCTCGCACCCGGGATCGACGTCGATGTGCTTGCCAGGCGCACGCCCGGCTTTACAGGGGCGGACCTGGCGAACATGGTAAACGAGGCAGCGCTTCTCTCCGCTCGCCACGGCAAGAAGACGATAGACATGGTCGAGTTGGAAGAGGCGATCGACAGGGTCGTAGCCGGCCCCGAGAAAAAGACCCGCCTCATCAGCGACAAAGAGAAAGAGATAATCGCCTACCACGAGTCCGGGCATGCCCTGGTGGCGCATACCCTTCCCAACGCCGACCCCGTCCACAAGATCTCGATCATTCCGAGGGGAAGGTCCCTCGGATATACACTTACTCTCCCGACCGAGGACAAATACCTGGTCACGAAGTCTGAGCTCGTCGATGAGCTTGCGATGCTGCTCGGCGGCCGCACGGCTGAAGAGATGGTATTCGGCGATATTACGACCGGCGACCAGAACGACATCGACCGCGCGACCAAGGTGGCTCGCCAGATGGTCATGGAATACGGCATGAGCGACGCACTCGGACCGATCACGCTCGGGCACAAGCAAGAGCAGGTGTTCCTGGGACGGGATTTCCAGGCCGAGCCCAATTACTCAGACGAGGTCGCGTACGAGATAGACAAAGAGGTGCGCCGGCTGATTGATGAGGCGCACGAAGAGGCCAGGCGCATCCTCACGGAGCAACGCGACCGCCTCGGGACCATCGCCAAGATACTCATCGAGAAAGAGACCGTCGACAAGGAGGCGCTCCTCCGCATGCTTGACGGAGACCCGCAAGAGGTTTACCAGGAATTCCTCGAGGAGAAGAAGGCCGAAGAAGCGGCAATCGCGGCCAAGGAAAAGGCGGACGAGGCGGAGAGTAGGCGAGTGAAGGGCAAGAGGATGCCCAAGCCCGCCACCCCTCCAAATCCCGAGGTGCAGACGGAATAGGCTTACGATTCGCCGGCGCGCCCCAGGATCGATTTTGACTCCAAACCCCACTTCTGGTAAAAGGACACTCGGCGGCGCTCAGCGCGTTGAACGATTTTCGGGAGGTTGTTGATTGGATCGCGAAAAGATCGAATCTGCAATAAAGATGATTCTCGAGGGAATCGGCGAGGACCCTGACCGCGAAGGCCTCAAGCTAACCCCTCACAGGGTGGCGAGCATGTACGAGGAGATCTTCGCCGGGCTCGGGCAAGAGCCTAGCGTGCTGCTGCAGGCGCAGTTCTCCGAAGAGCACGAGGAGATGATCATAGTAAAAGACATCGCCCTGTACTCTGTATGCGAGCACCACCTCATGCCGTTTATAGGCAGGGCGCATGTTGCGTACGTCCCCGGAAAGTCCGGGCAGATAACTGGGATCAGCAAGATCGCCCGCGTTGTGGATTCGCTGTCCAAGCGCCTGCAGGTTCAGGAGAGGCTGACCACGCAGGTAGCTGACGCGATAATGGATGGATTGGACGCCCAGGGAGTGCTCGTCGTTGTCGAGGCCGAGCACCTTTGCATGTCGATGAGAGGCGTGAAGAAACCGGGCACCGTCACGGTAACCTCCGCGGTACGCGGTCTCTTCTACAAGAGCCCCGCGAGCCGCGCGGAGGCGATGTCTCTCATCAAGACGAACAGATAGAGCCGAGAGGTCGGTGCTCCAGGTGGAATCGCGTGATGTAGGGCCTGGCCCACGCTTCAACGCGCGTTTTGTAAGGGTCGAGAACCAGCCGGACGCGCAGCGTCTCCTGACCGAACTGGGGTCGGACAGAGGCGGCGTCGACAGGATGAGCCGCAAAATGCAGCTCATCGTCGTTTCGGCCGAAAACGTGCAGGCCCGCGCCGCCCACATCATAAAGCAGGTAATGCTCTCCAAGGGTGGGGAGTGTGCCACTCCTCGAGATGTCTTCCTCGTCGACGGCAAAGTCTCCGTACGAGTCATCATGATGGGCACCGTCACGCAGTTCAGGAGAGCCATTCGCAACCTCTCCATCCAGCCGTTTGGGCTCAAGGCTCTGGCTTCAGAACTGGCCAGGCTGCTCGATGACGAATTCGGATCGCGTGAGCCCCGCATCATTGAAGCCGGACGCCACGCGCTCGACTTTGGGGGACGGACGCTCGTGATGGGAGTTATCAACGCCACGCCGGATTCATTCTCCGACCCGGGCGAGCTCTGGAAGTTTGAAGACGCTCGTGCGAGGGCGATCGAGATGGCGCAAGCCGGAGTCGATATCCTCGACATCGGGGGAGAGTCCACGCGGCCGGGCGCTGAGCCCGTCACGCTGGACGAGGAGCTGCGCCGCACGGTCCCGCTTATCGAGTCGCTTGCCGGCGAGGTCTCGATACCGATCTCCATAGATTCCTACAAATCGGCGGTCACGGAGAAGGCCATCGACGCGGGAGCCTCCATCATCAACGATATCAGTGGCCTGCGGATGGACCCGGCGATGATATCCCTCGCCGCCGAACGTTCCGCCCCGGTTGTGATCATGCACATGCAGGGGACCCCACGAGACATGCAGAAAGACCCGCAATACGAGGATGTCGTCTCGGATATCACCCGTTTTCTCCACAAGCGCTGCGATACGGCTATCGAGGGCGGGGTGGACCCCGGCAAGATCATGATCGATCCGGGCATCGGCTTCGGTAAGACCATCGAGCACAACCTCGAGATAATAAGGCGGATCGAGGAGTTTGCCAGCCTCGGTTACCCAGTCGTAATGGGGACTTCGAGAAAGAGATTCATCGGTGCCATACTCGACCGGCCCGAGGACCGTAGAGTCCTCGGGACAGCAGCCACTGTCGCCTTCGCGATAGCGCGCGGCGTCGATGTCGTCCGCGTACACGACGTGGAAGAGATGCTCGAAGTAGTCAGGATGGCAGACGCCGTGGCTGGCAAGAGCCGGACCAACGAATGAGCCGCATCGCGCGGAGGAGCCCATGAAACGAGTGACGATAAAGGGAATCGAGGTCTTTGCCTATCATGGGGTGCTGCCCGAAGAGCAGGAGCGCGGCCAGGTCTTCCTCATCGACGTCGAGTTCGGCCTCGAGGAAACGATGGCCTCCTCCGACGACCTGGATTCAACGGTCGACTACGCCGAAGTGGCAGCACGTGTCTCTGAAATCTCGACGTCGCGGACGTACGACCTCATCGAGACCCTCGCTTCCGAGATCGCAGGTTACGTCGTCAACCTGCGTGGCGTCACAGATGTTTTGGTCACGGTAAAGAAACCTTCGGCGCCTCTACCCGTCAAGGCCGAGTACGTTTCCGTGAAGGTCGCCGTTACGAATGAACGGGCAATCGATGCCGGGGTTGGGGAAGGGGAGCCCCGATGAGCCGCGCTTATATCGGCCTTGGCTCTAACATGGGCGACAGGTTCGAATACCTGCTCGCGGGGGTGGCCGCCCTGTATAAAACCGACGACGTCTTTATCGTCGGCAAATCCGGTGTTTACGAGTCCGAGCCTGTGGGCATGACCGACCAACCCGACTTCCTCAACGCGGTCGTGGCCGTCGAGACCACGCTCAGCCCGCGTGAGTTGCTGGCCCTTGCCAGCAAGATTGAGCTCGAGCAGGGAAGGCAAAGGATCGCGAGGTGGGGACCTCGCACCCTGGATGTCGATATCCTGCTATATGACGACCTCGAGATCGACGACCCGAAGCTGGTGATCCCGCACCAGAGATTGACTGAGCGGCGGTTTGTGCTTGAGCCGCTACTGGAGGTCGAGCCGGACGTCATGCTACCCGGCGGCATACCGGTCCGAAAGGTGCTGGACGAGCTGGGAGATAACCAGGCCGTCTGGCGTTCCGGGGACCTGTGATGGAGCCATGAACGTGGAAGCCGGCCCGGCGAGTGAGTCCAGCAGAAAAGTCGCGATCATCGGTTCCGGGAGGGTGGGAACGGCGATGGCCCTTTTGCTCTCCGAGCGCGGTTACGACGTCGTGTGCGTCGCTGACCCCGAGCAGCAAGTTCGCACGAGAGCGGCAGGCTTGAGCGGGGCCGAGCCGGTTGCGGACGATGTAGAGGCGGCACGACTCGCCGACATAATCATCATCACCACACCAGACTCGGCTATCGCGAGCACGTGCAGGAGCATTGTCGACTCCGGAGTCGAGGTCCGGGGAAAGAAGTTCGTCCATATGAGCGGAGCACTCTCGCTCACGGCCCTTGAGCCCGCGAGGCACGCTGGAGCCCAGGTCCTGTCGATCCATCCGCTTCAAACGTTCGCCGACATGGAGGGCGCTGTCAAAGCGCTTCCCGGCAGCACTTTCGGGGTCACATGCGAACCCTCGCTCGAGGGTTGGGCTTCCGTTTTTGTATCAGACCTCGAAGGCACGATGCAACTCATAAGGGACGAGGACAAGGTCCTCTATCATGCAGCCGCCGTGATGGCGAGCAACTTCCTGGCGATGATGGAATATGCGGCCCTCACAATCGCGAGAGGCCTGGGTTTTAGTGATGACGCGTTCGCGGAAGCCTTCGCACCGCTTTACAGGGCTTCCGTCGAGAACGTAGCGCGCCTGGGGCCGGTCGAAGCGCTCACCGGGCCCCTCGTGCGCGGTGACGCCGGCACTATCGAAAAACACTTGACCGCTCTCGCGGAGTTCGACCCCGGGCTCGCCACCCTGTACAGCCGAGTATGCCTGTGGGGCCTCAACCTCGTCGAAGAACGCGGCAATCTCGACCGCGAGTCTATAGACCAGATGCGCGCTTTGCTCGAGTCGTCATGATCAAGCCGCCCGGAGCCGGGCCTGGAGAGACCCCCTCGAGAAAGGGTAATCCCCTCCCTCTTGCGGGGGAGAAGAAGAGTTGAGGTAGCTGCGTGAAAGTAATAAAGACAAAAGACGAGATGCGGCGGATCGTCCGGCAGGCAAAGGCTGCAGGCAAGATGGTGGGTATAGTTCCGACCATGGGTTACTTCCACGACGGGCACCTCGAGCTCATGCGCCGCGCACGCGCCGAATGTGACGTCGCTGTCGTGACTCTTTTTGTGAACCCGACACAGTTCGCACCGGGTGAAGACCTCGAAGCTTATCCCCGCGACATGGAGCGGGACACGGAGATGGCAGAATCGATAGGGGTCGACTATATCTTCGCTCCATCCGTTGACGAGATGTACCCGGGTGGCTTGGAGGGCTCCGGGACGCTCGTCCAGGTCGAGGGCCTGTCTTCGGTGATGTGCGGGTGCTCGCGCCCGACTCATTTCAGGGGTGTAACGACTGTCGTGAGCAAGCTGTTCAACATCGTGCCGGCTCAGAAAGCTTACTTCGGGCAGAAGGACGCACAGCAGCTCGCCGTCATCAGGCGGATGGCCGCTGACCTGGACTTTCCGGTCGATATCATAGGTGTACCGACGGTGCGCGAGCCTGACGGCCTCGCGATGAGCTCGCGGAATATGTATCTGGCGCCCGTGGAGCGCGACCAGGCTGTCATCCTCTTCAAGGCGCTCCAGGCGGCGCGCGGCCTGATCGAATCGGGCGCGCGCAACGCCCGGTCGATCGAGGAATCGATGGAGAAGGTATTCTCGGGAGCGCCCCTTGTCGATGTTGAGTATATAGCCATCTGTGATAATATCTACCTGAGACCGCTCGAGATACTCTCCGGAGAAATCCTCATAGCGGTTGCAGCCCGGGTCGGGCGTTCAAGACTCATAGACAACATGCAACTTAAAATAGAGTGAGATATGGACCAGATATACCGGCAGATGCTGAAGAGCAAAATCCACCGCGCCACTGTGACCGACGCGGACATTCATTACGAGGGAAGCATTAGTATCGACCGTACGCTTATGGCGCTCGCCGACCTCGTTCCCTACGAGCAGGTCAGCGTGTGGGACCTGGATAACGGCAACAGGCTCGTCACCTATGTTATCGAGGCGGAGCATGATACAGGTGAGATCTGCATGAACGGCGCAGCGGCGCGTCTCATCCACAAGGGAGACCTCGTCATAATCGCTTCCTTCGTCAACGTGCCGGAGTCAAAGATCACCGGTTATCATCCCAAGATCGTCTTCGTTGACCATGAGAACCGTCCGGAGTTGATCGAAGACCAGCTTAACGTCGATGACTTCTGCTAGACCCCCTTCTCGACTATCATGATCCAGAGTGCGAGGGAGAGATGACGCATCACGAAATCGGAGTCGGGCATCTCGAACCAATCGATGAGCTCCTGCTGGACGACCAGGCGATCGCCGAACAGGTGCTCAAGATCAAGAACGAGCGAAACGCGGTAATCCTCGTCCATAACTACCAGAGACCGGAGGTCCAGGACATCGCCGACTTCACCGGCGATTCGCTTGGCCTGTCTCGCGAGGCGGCCCGAACCGAGGCGGACGTCATCGTCTTCTGCGGCGTGCACTTCATGGCCGAGACCGCCTACATGCTGAGCCCGCACAAGGTTGTTCTGCTCCCCGAGCTGAGAGCTGGCTGCCCGATGGCTGACATGGCTGACGCGGTTGACGTTGTCAGGGCGCGGGAGGAACACCCTCGAGCGGCCGTCGTCTCCTATGTGAACACTTCCGCGGCGGTCAAGGCGGTGAGCGACTACTGCTGCACCTCGGCAAACGCGGCCCAGATCTGCCAGGCGGTCGACAGCGACGAGATCCTCTTCGTGCCAGATCGAAATCTCGGAGCGTTCGTCGCGTCCCAGCTCGACAAGAAGATAATCCTCTGGGACGGTTTCTGTCCCACGCACGAACGGATAACCGTCGAAAACATCATGCGGGCACTGGAACAACACCCGGGGGCAGAGGTCATCGCCCACCCCGAGTGCCGCCCCGAGGTGCACGCGGTAGCCCATCACGTGCGAAGCACTTCGGGCATGCTGAATGCGGCCGTCACATCTTCGGCGCGGGAGTTCATTGTCGCTACCGAGTCGGGCATGATATACCCTCTGAGCCAGGCGGCTCCCGAAAAAATATTCCACACTCTTCCCGACGAGCCGATCTGTCCCAATATGAAGCTCACAACGCTTTCCAAAGTACTCTGGGCACTCCAGACGCTGGAGCCCAGGGTGACCGTCCCGGAGGATATCAGGGTGAGGGGTCTCCAGGCGGTCGAAAGGATGCTGGCTCTGGGATGATCCCACGCTACCTTATCTCTTTTAGCACCGACACACTTCCGTCGCTGGAGTGCGACGTTCTCGTTGCGGGCAGTGGCGTCGCCGGTCTCTCGACGGCGCTTATGCTCTCGCGTTTCTGCAACGTAATGCTCGTTACCAAGTCGGACCTGCAGGTCTCCACGACGCGCGTCGCTCAGGGTGGCATTGCGGCTGTTATCGACGAGCACGACTCCAAGCAGTCTCACGTCAGCGACACACTCGTTGCCGGCGCCGGGCTCTGCGACCCCGAGGCCACCACGGTGCTGGTTGATGAGGGCCCTGGCCGGGTTCTCGAGCTGCTCGAGCGCTACAACGCCGAATTCGACTGCACCGATGGGAAGCTCGATCTCTCAAAGGAAGGCGGCCACTCGCGGGCGAGGGTCGTGCACGCCAAGGGCGACGCGACGGGCCTGGAGGTCGAGACTGCGCTCGGTAAGGCGCTGCGCAAAGACGCACGCGTAAAGGTCATGGAGCACGGCTTCCTGGTTGACGTCATTCTCGAGGACGGGGTGTGCCGGGGAGCGATCGTAGCCGACAGAAAGCGCAAGACCCTCATGACCGTCTGGTCCAAGGCGACCGTGCTTGCCCTCGGTGGGATGGGCGAAACATACCTCGTCACAACGAATCCGCCGGTCTGCACCGGAGATGGGGTCGCCCTTGCCTTCCGGGCCGGGGCTCGCGTGAGCGACGTGGAGTTCGTCCAGTTCCATCCGACCGCGCTGCACATACCGGAGGAGCCGAAGTTCCTCATAAGCGAGGCGTTAAGGGGTGACGGCGCTTACCTGGTCGATGTCGAGGGCGAGCGCGTCATGGTCGGTCACCACCAACTCGCCGAACTTGCTCCACGCGACATAGTGGTCGCCCGGATGGTAGAGGTGATGAAGGAACAGCAGGTCAACCATCTCTACCTGGACGTCCGGCACATGGACCCAGAGAGGGTAAAGCGCAGGTTTCCGACGATATACGACCACTGCCTCCAGGCGGGCATAGATATAACGCGCAGGCGCATCCCGGTCTCACCCGCGGCACACTACATGAGCGGCGGGGTCGTGACCGACCTCTGGGGACAGACCGACATCCCGCGCCTGTACGCCTGCGGGGAAGTCGCATGCACCGGGGTTCACGGCGCTAACAGGCTCGCATCCAACTCGCTGCTCGAGGGCCTGGTGTTCGCGCGGCGTATCGGCGCTCATATCGAGGAGTGGATGGACGACCGCCCGACCGGGCCGGGCAAGACGTGCGCGTTCTCCAGGAAAGCTGAAAGGCCGATGGTCAGCGGCGATCTCCTGCGCGGAAACCTGCGCGAGGTCATGCTCGACCATGTCGGGATGGTCCGTAGCGAAAGGAGCCTCAGGGAGGCTCGCGATTTTCTGGTGCAGAATATCGAAGTGCTCGATGCCGGCTACCTGGACGTGGACGGCATGGAGCTCAAGAACATGTTCACCATGGCGTGCCTGATCACCACCGCGGCGATGAAGCGGCTGGAGAGCAGGGGGTGCCACAGGCGCAGGGACTTCCCGGACCCCGACGATTGGAACTGGCGCAAGCATATCGACATGCGGATGGTCGCCGGGGAGCTCGAGGTCGAAACGCGCCCGCAACCGTCCAAGCCACCATGGGAGCTCAAGCTGCCGAAACTGCAGGAGGCATGATCAATTGATGGACACGGGGGAGCAGGCGGAGGGTATCATCAGGATGGCGCTTGCCGAGGACCTGGGGGTCGAAGGTGATATCACGACCAGGGCGGCCTGCCCGCCGGAGGCCACCGGCAAGGCTGCCATAAGCGCAAAGGAGCCCTGCAGGGTCGCGGGCCAGCCTGTCGCGGCCAAAGTCTTCGAGCTGTCGGGCGCCGGCGTTACGTACGAGGTCCTGGTGGAGGACGGGGCGGACGCCGCTCCCGGGCAGGAGATCAGCGTGGTGCGTGGTCCGCTTGCCGCGATCCTCTCAGGCGAGCGGACCGCTCTCAACTTCCTGTCTCACATGTCGGGCATCGCGACCCTGACATCGAGGCTGGTCGCTCTCGCGGCTCCATCGGGCGTACAAATCATGGATACAAGGAAGACGACGCCCGGGCTCAGGGTGCTCGAGAAGTACGCCGTCGCCATGGGAGGGGGGACCAACCACCGCCAGGGATTGTTCGACGGCATCATTATCAAGGATAATCACATCGCCGCCGCCGGGGGCCTTGAGATAGCGGTCCGGCGCGTAAGAAACGCGCTCGGCGACAGGTTTCCGATAGAGGTCGAAGCCGCCGACCTCGCGCAGGTGCGCGAGGCGCTGGATTCAGGAGCAGACATAATAATGCTCGACAACATGTCTCCCGGAAAAGTGAGCGACGCGATCGGCCTCGTGGGTGGCAGGGCTCGTCTGGAAGTGTCGGGTGGAGTAAATCCCGACAATATCGGCGCGTACGTCAAGCTTGGAGTCGACATGATATCGCTCGGCTTCATCACGCATTCCGCGCCGGCCGCCGACCTTTCACTCAACCTGGCAATAGACAGTTAATACCTCCTCTCCCTCGAGAGGGGAGGGCAAGGGTGGGGGTGTCACCGAGTATGCTTCTGGGAATCGACGTCGGCAATACGCAGACGGTCATAGGGGTTTTCGACGAGGAAGGGCTCGAGGACCACTGGCGCATATCGACCGAGCGGGGGCGCACGGCCGATGAGATGGCGCTCGCGCTCGGGGGGTTCCTGGCGTTCGTGGGACACAGCCTCAAGCAGGTCGACGGCATGATAATCTCGTCTGTCGTTCCTGAGAGCACGTCAGCCCTCGTCCACATGGCACGCGATATCCTGAAGCTCGAGCCGCTCGTAGTCGACAGCGACACCGATACCGGTATCCCGGTGCTATACGAGGATCCCAAGCAGGTCGGCGCGGACAGGCTCGTGAACGCGGTGGCCGCGATACACAAGTACGGGGTGCCCTGTATCGTCGTCGACTTCGGCACCGCGACCACCTGGGATGCCATCGACCGTGAGGGCAGATATCTCGGTGGGACCATCGCGCCAGGCGTCGAGATATCCGCGGATGCGCTCTTTCGACAGGCTGCCCGGCTGTCCAGGGTCGACCTGGTGGCCCCGGACAACGCGATCGGAAGGAACACGGTCGAATCGATACAGTCAGGCATCATAAACGGCACGGCCGGGACTGTCGACAGGCTCGTCGAGCTGTTCAAGGGAGAGCTCGGCGATGACGCCAGGGTGGTCGCGACCGGGGGCCTCGCGGAGGTAGTGGTTGAAAAAAGTAAGACTGTCGACGTGCTTGATCCACTTTTGACTCTTGACGGTCTCAAGCTAATATATGATAGAAACAAGGCGAAATGGTAATGGTTGACCTCCCGGGCGGTTGAAAAGCCTGCCCGGTAGTGCAGCTCCGTCTCAGCGTGAAGCCCCGAAAAGGCCTATCGCAAGTCCTCTGGAACAACGGCTACCCGCGGCATCCGGGAGCTGTATCGGTGCGTCCGACCCGATGGGTGATAGCTGAATAAAGGGGCCAGTTGAAAAATATTTTATTGAACAAATATTTGACAGCAAAATTCTCTTCAGTGTGGTATACTCTCCGCGAACCGGTAGCTGCCAGGGCTTATGGTTCGCGGTGCCATTTGAAAGATGGCACTTTTTATTGTCCGGCCAATTTGATAGAGGAGCATGGGAATGGCGGAACCCGTTAAAGAGGCCGAAGTAAACGAGGCTGAAACTGAGCTGTCTTCTGCCGAAGCGATACTCGAAATGATCCTCATGAAAGAGGACGAGATAAAACAACGCGTCCAGCGCGCCGAGAACGAGGCGCAACGCCTCGTCGAAGAGGCGAAGCTCGACGCAGCGCAAAGGAAGCGTGAGGCGATCGCGGAGGACGTCGGTGGCGACCTCCGCGAGAAAGAAATGGCCAGGGCCCAGGCGGAGGCGGAAAAGGTAGCCACTGAGATTGCCGGCCAAGCTGATGAGATCAGGACAAAGGGCAAGGAGCGCTTCAACGACGCGATAGGTGTCGTTATCGAAGGTGTCCTGCCCCCGCTCGAATGAGGAGTTCACCGGACATCCCGAGGGAGAAGGATCTCAGATGATCGTAAAAATGGCCAAGGTGGAGATCCTGGGGCTCAAAGACGTGGCCCTGGATGCGATTGATGTAATCCACGAGCTGGGGACGCTCCACATAGAAGACCTGACCGAGCGGATCGGCAAGATGGAGAGCAAGCGAGTCACTCGCATGGAGATGGACCCGCGGTTCAGTGAGCACGAAGCGACCCTCAACAACCTCCGCGCCAAGGTCGGCGATATGATCCGGGAGCTTGGACCGGATACAGATGAACTCTCCAACCAGGACATCCAACGCGAGTACCGCGCTGTCTGGAGTGATGATATCGAGACCATGATCTCGCGTATCAACAAGAACCTCCAGCAAATCGAAAAAGATACACGCGATCCGGTTGAAAAGAAAGCCGACCTCATGGTCGAGCTATCCCGCCTTGAAAAGTACGCACCTATCATGGGCAAGGTGCAACCGCTCGCCGAGCGCGTCGCAAGGATGCAGGACATGGCGTCGATAGCGCTCATCATCGAGCGCAAGTACAAGGCGATCCTCAACTACCTCAACGAAGAAATAAGCAAGATTACCGATGGACAGTGCGAGATCGTGGCTTCAGATGTCGATGACGAGTCTACGGCGGCCCTCATCGTCTTTAACCGGCGTTATCTCAAGCAGGTACATGATTTCCTGGCGGTGCAGGACGTAAACCAGGTCCGCCTGCCTTCAGACCTTGCCCACAAGCCGATCGACGAAGCTGTGACCGAGGTCCGCGCGAGGATAGCCCAGATACCGGGCGAGCTCGACGAGATAGAGCGAAAGCTCAGCAAGGTCACCGGCAAGTACTCCGTCCAACTCATCGCCGCGCGCAACGCGATACACGACCGCCTCGAGGCGATGGAGGCCGTGCCCAAGTTCGGGCAGACGGACCAGGTCTTCATCATAAGCGGCTGGCTCCCCGAGGACTCGGTCGAGCCCATGGAAAAGGCGCTCGATGATAAGTTCGGCAGCAAGATCATCATGACCGTGGTCGACGTCCGAGAGGAGCAGGACGAGGAGGACACCCCCGTCGCCCTCAAGAACAACCCGTTCAGCAGGTACTTCGAGATCATCTACCTGCTTCAGAAGTACCCCCGCTACGGCACCGTCGACCCGACACTCATGTTCGCCATATTCTTCCCCATCTTCTTCGGGTTGATGGTCGGAGACGTCGGCTACGGCATTATCATCATGATCGGCGGCTACATAGTCCACAAAAAGTACGCCAACAAGCCGATGGTCAGCATGGCGGGTTACATCATGACTGTAGGTGGGGCCTGGGCCATCTTGTTCGGGATGCTGTATTTCGAGTTCTTCGGCGATTGGCCGTTGAGGTGGATGAACAGGCTGGTCACTGTCAATGGATCCGAGGAGGTCAAGTACTACATCGGCTCCAGCAAAACCATCGTGCGGTATCCGCTGGACCGGCTGGAAGGGTTCACGCTGTTCTTCGCCATCACTATTGTCATCGGGTTGATTCACATCGGCATCGGTCTGGTGATGGGCATGATCAACGGCTTCCGCGAGCACAACAGGAAGCACGTCATGGAAAAGGGCGGACTGTTGATGGTGCTCGTCGGCTTCGTGATCGCAATAGCGCGGTTCGGGCTCGGTTGGTGGCCGAAACCCCTCGTGGCGGTGGGCATCCTGATGGCCGTTGCCGGTGTCGTCCTCTCCGGAATCGGAGGCGGCATGGGCGGCGTTGTCGAATCGCTCGTGGGCATCGGCAATATCTTCTCTTATGCCCGTCTCATTGCCATCGGCCTCGCTTCTGTCATCATGGCAAACGTGGCCAACAGCCTGGCGAAACAGCTTGGCGGGGGCGGGTGGATAGGCATAATTGTAGGTGTGATCGTGTTCGTTTTCCTGCACGGTCTAAACCTCGTAATAGGGGTTTTCAGCCCATCGATCCATGCCTTGCGTCTGCATCTCGTGGAAAGCTTCGGCAAGTTCTTCGAACCTGCCAATTACCGTTATGAACCGTTTAAGAAAACTGGGGGTGAAGAGTAGTGGCATCAGCAGTAAAGATCGGAATGATAGCCATAAGCGCCGCGATAGCTATCGGGCTCTCGGCTCTGGCGACGGCAATGGCCCAGTCTCGCATTGGTGCGGCAATGGCCGGGGCAATCGCAGAGAGGCCCGAGCTGGTTGGTATATCGATCATCCTCGTGGCCATCCCGGAGACCATGGTCATCCTTGGCCTCGTTATTGCCTTCATGATTACTACCCTTAAGAGCGCCAAGTAGTCCGGCTTAGAAAGGGAAGTGACCAGGGTTGGCACTAGAAGACATACTTAGGGCTCTCGAAGATAAAGCGGAAGTCCGAATAGAGGCTGTGCAATCGGATGCCCAGCAGAGGGTCGCGGAGATAACGTCAGAGGTTGAAAGAGACGCCGACCGCACCCGGCGAGCTCGGCTGAAGAAGGTAGAGGACGCCGTACGCAGTGAGGCCACGGCCGTTGTCTACTCGGCGCAACTGAAGGCGAAGAACGAACTCATCAAAGCTCAGGAAGAGACGGTCGACAAGGCGTTCAGGCTGGCTGAGCAAAAGCTCACGGAGCTGAGCAAGGAAGAACGCTACAAGAAGATCCTGGCGGTTCTCGTTTCGGAAGCCCTGGAGTTCTTCGATGGCGGAGAGGTTCTTATCCGGGTCCGGCCTGACGATCGCGGCCTTGTCGAAACGATGATGGCGGAAAAGCAACAGCCGTACCGCATATCTGATACTCCGCTTGAGGCCTCGGGGGGGCTGATTATCAGCTCGCCGGGGGGTGAGGTCGTCGTGTCCAACACCTTCGAGTCGCGGCTCGGGAGGGCGCGGGACAAGCTGAGGCTGGCGATTTCGAACACTCTGTTCGGAGCCCGGACCGAGAACTAATTCAACAGCGGGGTAGGACAATTGGCCAGAGTCGACCTCTCCGATTACGGATACGTTAACGCACGCGTACGAGGCATGCGCTCGCACCTGCTTACTAAAGAGTTCTTTATCAAGCTGGTGGAGGCAGACAGCTTCGAGACGCTCAACTCGCTGCTTGATCAGACGATCTATCGTCGCGAGGTGAACGAAGCTGTCCTGCTGGACCCCGAGCGGCCCGACTATGACAAGGCTTTGAGCCTGAACATGGTCGCGGCTTTTCGGAAAATCCACGATGCGACCGGAGGTCAAGCACACCAACTTGCGACGATTCTGCTTTCCAGGTACGACCTGCTCAATGTCAAGACGATCCTGAGAGGAAAGCAGGGCAACGCGACCCCTAGCGAGATATCAAGACTGCTGATACCGGTGGGCGGCCTAAGGATGGATTCCCTCGAGGCGATGGCACAGCAGCGCGAGATCCGCGATGTCATCAACTACATGAACACCCAGCAAATGAGGTACGCCGCTCCGCTCGTTGCGGCCTACCCGGCTTACCTCAAGAAGGACCAGGACCTCTCGATCCTCGAGCTGGCGTTGGATAAGTTCCATTACGGGACCATCATGGAGCTGCTCAAGGGCAAGAGGTACAAGGACGTGAACGTTGAGATGGTTCGCGAGATGCAGTCGGGCGAGATTGACATGAGGAACATCTCTACGCTGGTTCGCATCCGCGGCATCAAGCTCGATGACGAAGAGGTGGAGAACCTGCGCATACCGGGCGGGATGTTGACCGAAGAGCAGTTTCTCTCGCTCCTCCGACTGGGCGATATCGTACGCCTGGTGGGCGAGTATCCGGACCCGAGGTACAGGAAGCTTCTCGAGAAGGCGCTGGCCGAATACCAGGAAGAGGACGTCGTAGCGTTCGACCGTGAGCTCGAGCACGAACTGGTGCGACGCGGCACCGCGATGAGCAACGTCAACGTCCTCGGCATCGGTGTCATCATCGGTTACATCTGGGCGAAGCAGAACGAGATAGTCAACCTGCGGATCGTGTTCAAGGGCAAACTAATGGACCAGCCTCAGGTGGACATCAAGAAGGATCTCTTCTTTGCCGGGAGGCAGTCCGCAGAGGCGGCCTAGGAACAGGTATAGATAATGTACAAAGTAGTAGTGCTGACTGACCCAGAGACGGCCCACGGGTTCCGTCTCGCGGGTGTTGATGTGAGAGAAGCCAAAGACGGGGAAGAAGCAAAGCGAGAAATAAACCGTCTGCTTGAGGACGACAACACGGGTATCCTGGCGGTAAACGAAGGATTCCTGAGCAGCGTCGACGAGAGGATTCAGAAGCGCATCGAGTCGACGTACCGTCCCATCGTAGTGTCGCTGCCTGTCAAAGAGAAGCTAGGCGCCGTCGGCGAGCGAAGGGCATTCCTCGCCAAGCTGGTCCACCGCGCGGTGGGCTTCGACGTAACACTCAAAGGACAATAGACAACCGGCCGACCGGCCGGGTTGCGAGAAGAGGAGCAGAACGTTGATTGAAGGGCAGATAACCAAGGTGTCAGGGCCTGTGGTCCAGGCCCGAGGTATGGCCGGCGCTCGTATGTACGATGTCACCTTCGTCGGTGATCTCAAGCTTATCGGGGAGATAATCCGCCTCGAGGGAGAGAACGCCGTCATCCAGGTGTACGAGGACACCAGTGGCCTCGAAGTCGACGAGCTGGTGACCTGTACCGAGCAGCCTCTCCTCCTCGAGCTCGGGCCCGGGATGCTGTCCGCCATCTACGACGGCGTGCAGAGGCGGTTGCCTATCCTTGCGGAAACCTACGGCGACTACATCACGCGCGGTACGGTGTCCGAGCCGCTCGATCACGAGAAGCTGTGGGAGTTCGAGCCCGCGGTGAAACCGGGTGACGAGGTCAAGGGCGGAGACGTGCTGGGGTACGTCCAGGAAACAGAGGTAATCAAGCATTACATAATGGTGCCCCCGGGCCAGGGCGGCGTCATCGCCGACGTAAAGACCGGCAGCTTCACGGTCATCGACGTGATCGCGGTTTGCGAAGACGGCACTGAGTTTCAGATGATACAGAAGTGGCCGGCGCGAATAGCACGCCCCGTCATCTCCAAGATGGACCCGAACCTGCCTTTCATAACCGGCACCAGGATCCTCGATACATTCTTCCCTGTCGCACAGGGCGGCTACAGCATCATCCCGGGCGGCTTCGGTACCGGAAAGACGGTCACCGAGCAGACGCTCGCCAAGTGGGCGCAGGCCGACGTGGTCATCTATGTCGGTTGCGGGGAGCGTGGCAACGAGATGACCGAGGTCCTCTCCGAGTTTCCTGAGCTGGAGGACGTCCGTAGCGGGCAGCCTCTCATGAAGCGCACGATCCTGGTTGCCAACACATCCAACATGCCGGTCGCGGCTCGCGAAGCGTCGATCTACACCGGCATCACGATGGCTGAATACTACCGTGACATGGGTTACGACGTGGCCATGATGGCCGACTCCACCTCCAGGTGGGGCGAGGCGCTCCGCGAGGTCTCCGGACGCCTGGAAGAGATGCCCGGTGAAGAGGGCTACCCCGCATACCTGGCGACGAGGATCGCCGACTTCTACGAGCGTTGCGGGCGCGCCGTCTGCCTCGGCAGTGACGAGCGCGTGGGCTCCATCACGGTGGTCGGCGCCGTTTCGCCCCCGGGCGGTGATTTCTCCGAGCCGATGACCCAGAACTCCCTGCGTATCTCGGGCGCGTTCTGGGCGCTTGACACGGACCTCGCCCACAGGCGCCACTTCCCGGCCATATCCTGGATGAAGAGCTACTCGCTCTATCTCGACCAGGTCGAGGAATGGTACGCGGAAAACGTAAACATGGATTGGAAGAACGCTCGCGACAAGGCGATGATGATCCTCCAGAAAGAAGACGAGCTCCAGGAGATCGTTCAGCTTGTCGGACCCGACGCCCTCCCCGAGTTCGCGCGCGCCACGATCGAGGTCGCACGCATGCTCCGCGAGGACTACCTGCAGCAGTTCGCGTTTAGCGACGTGGACGCTTTCTGCGACCCCAAGAAGCAATACCTGATGCTCAAAGTCATCATCACGTATTACGACGTGCTTCAAGAAGTCTTGAGTAAGGGCGTCACCCTCAAGGAGGCGCTCGAGATACCGTTCCGCACGCGAATCGGGCGAATGAAAGAAATACCCAACGACGAGTCTTCCGAGCAGCTCGAGACGCTCGAGACGGAGCTGCAGGCCGAGCTGAGGAAGCTAGTCAGATATTAAAGTGGACGATCGACCACTCGATGCCGTGTGACGGTTGATCGAGCGGGGACCTATTTAGCCGCGGAGGAGAAGACAAAATGGCCCGAGACAGGCTGGTTCAGGCGGAATACAGGACCATCCACGACATCGCCGGACCTCTCGTGTTCGTGCGAGGCGTGCGAGGGGTCTCGTTCGGCGAGATGGTCGAGATCGAGTCCGGCACCGGGGAGGTGCGCAAAGGGCAGGTCATCGAGCTCAACGGCGACCTGGCTGTCGTGCAGATCTTCGGGACGACCACGGGCTTGGACGTGGACCAGACCAAGGTTCGCTTCCAGGGCGAGGTCATCACGCTCGGCGTCTCTGTCGGGATGCTGGGGCGAGTCCTCAACGGGCTCGGCGAGCCGATCGACGGTGGCGGAAGGGTGTTCCCCGAAGCGGAGTTCGAGGTGGGCGGCGCGCCCATCAACCCGTTCACCAGGGACAACCCCAACGACTTCATCCAGACCGGTGTGTGCGCTATCGACGGCCTCAACACGCTGGTCCGTGGACAGAAACTCCCGATCTTCTCCGGAGCGGGGTTGCCGGGTAACGAGCTCGCGGCCCAGATCGTCAAGAATGCAAAGGTCATCAGCGGCGAAGAGTTCGCTATCGTGTTCGGAGCGATGGGCATCACGAGGCGCGAGGCCTCGTTCTTCCAGCACTCGTTCGCCGAGACCGGGGCGCTGGAGCGTGTTTGCTTCTTCATGAACCTCGCCGAGGACCCGACCGTCGAGCGTATCATCACGCCGAGGTGCGCGCTGACCATGGCCGAGTTCCTGGCGTTCGAGCACGACCTACAGGTGCTGGTCATCCTGACCGACATGACCAACTACTGCGAGGCGCTACGCGAGATATCCGCCGCACGCGAAGAGGTCCCGGGACGACGCGGATATCCCGGTTACATGTACACCGACCTCGCGAGCATCTACGAGAGGGCCGGAAGGATCAAAGGCAAGAAGGGTTCCATCACCCAGGTCCCGATCCTGACGATGCCAGACGACGACATCACGCACCCGATCGCAGACCTGACCGGGTATATCACCGAGGGCCAGATAGTGCTCTCGCGCGCCCTGCACCGCAAGGGCATATTCCCCCCGATCGATGTGCTGCCGTGCCTGTCACGCCTGATGAACCA
>DATCGY010000224.1:0-25948 GCA_036508635.1 Candidatus Anoxymicrobiaceae bacterium | reverse complement strand
GTACAGCGAGCGTCAGCGAGCGTCCTAGGGGGGACAGAAGAGTCCCCCCTGGAGAAGCGGAGCGACGCAGCGCGAAGCGCGAGGAGAGCAGCGACGTCGTCGCTTTCGAATCCGACCACCCCGACCACCCCAAACAAGTTGGTGGCTGGTTATGTTCTCGGGGTATTAGAATATGAATAGTCGGCTGGATTTACATCTGTTGAGAAGCGGACGGAGTGGAGTGTATGGAGATCTCTAACATGCTCTTCTACGAGGCGATGCGTACCTTCGTCGGCCCTTTTCTCGATTTACATTATCGTTTCACGGCCCAGGGCGCGGATAACATTCCGGAAGACGGCGCCGCGCTTATTGTGTGCAACCACCGCTCGCTCCTCGACCCGGTGGTCGTCGCCTGGTCCGTCGAAAGGTTCATCAACTTCGCTGAAGCCTCATACGGGTTCAAGATCCCGGTCGTCAAGCAGATATCGGAGCTCGCGGGGGCTTTTCCGCTATCTATCTACGGGGGTTCCGAGAGTGACCAGAACATTTCCAAAGCGAGCGAACTCCTGGCGCGTGGGGAGCTGGTCGGCATCTTCCCCGAGGGGGTTCAGTCGTTCTTCAACCCCCACAGGGTCTCAAAGATAGCCAACTTCAAGACGGGTTTCGCAAAGCTGGCGATGGAGAGCCGCGTTCCCATAGTCCCCGTAGCCGTGGTGCCTCACGAGGAGAGGGAGCTTCCGAAGATCCCGGGGTTCATCGTGTCAGCTTACGTCAAGGTGCCCGGCGCGAGTGACGGCCTCAGGCTGATCACGTATCACGGGGTGACATGTCGCATAGGGCGTCCGATCGACCTTTCACCGTTCTTCGACGAGCCGCTCAGCAAGGCGCTCATCGACCGCATCGCCGGAAGAATAAGGCGAATAGTCATCAAGCTGTACGATGGCGAAGACCTTGACAAGCTTATGACAGGCGAAAGACCATTCGATTTTGCGAACGGCATGGTCTAGAAGTAGATGGCGAGTCACAAAAGAGAGAGCAGGAACCGTTCGAAAGACCCTGTTGTCGACAGCGAGCTCAAACGATATCCCATAGTATATGTCCCCGGTTACGGTGCTCCCCCGCTTCATGGAAAGTACTTCCGCTCGAAGCTCGAGGCAAGGGGGTTTGACGTCTGCGAAGCCGACCTGCCCTACCTCCAGACGGGAGACATCCCGCGGTCCGCCAGAATTCTGGCCGCCGAGGTGGAGCGGACGAGGCGCTACTTCGAAGCGGAAAAGGTGAACCTCGTCGGACATAGCCTCGGTGGCATAATCTCGCGATACTACCTTCAGAAACAGGGCGGATGGAGATACGTGCATCGCGCGGTCTACCTCGGGACCCCGCACCACGGCGTCTACTGGGCGGTGTTTGTCATGGGGACGAAGGCGGGACGCCAGCTCATGCCCAACAGCAGGCTCCTCAAGGAACTGAACAACGACCCCTCCCGTTGCAGGAACATCAAGTGCCTCTCGATAATCAGCAACTTCGACGAGATGATCGTGCCGAGGGAATCGGGCGTGCTCGAGTGCGGTTACAACAAGACCGTGAACTGGCCCGTCGGGCACTGGGGAATGGTCTTCTCCAACAAGGCTATCGACTGGATAATCGATTTCCTGGACGGCGTCCTAGAAAGTCAGCAAGGCTTCGCGAAGGTATACGAGGAGCGCCGCATGGGCGAAGGGCCCTGCACCGCTTCGAGCTCATGAAGGGACCTGCGGCTATATGTTTATTCGAGCCGGGTCTCTTTCGGATCTCAGGCCAGGAAATCGAGGAGATCGGAAAGGAATTCGTCGGCGCACTGGCTGTTGAAGCCATGGCCGGCGCCTTCATACTCTTTGAGCCTGGCGCCCGGGATTTGTCCGGCGATCGTGCGGGAGTTGACGGCGGGTATGAGGATATCTTCGGCGCCGCAGAGCACGAGGGTCGGAGCCTCGACAGAGCGAAGGCGGTCGAAGGTATCCAGCTTTGTCGTGGCCACGAACTGACGTACGGTGTTCTTGCCGGTGGTAGGGGCTCTCAGGTAGCGCTCACCGAAATCATCGAGGTAGCCGGGGTTTGCTTCGAGCCATTCCTCCGGGAACATTATCGATAGCGTTCGCGCCATGATAGCCTCGGGGCCGCCGCTACCGTCGGCAAGCACTTTGAGGACCTCCGCTTCTGCATAGACGGTGTTCTTACCACCGCAGAATGTCACACACAGCACGAGCTTGTTGACCTTCTCGGGGTGGCGCAACGCCAGTTCCTGGGCGATCATGCCGCCCATAGAGACACCGACAACGTGAGCGCTCCCGATGCCGATCGCGTCCATGAACGCTGCCGTATCGTCGGCCATCTGCGGGATGGTGAACTCACCTTCGCCGGGAGTCTCCGTGCGTCCGGCGCCCCGGTTGTCAAAGGTGACCACTTTGAAGCGTTTTGAGAGCAGGGCGATAAGTCCGGGGTCCCACCAGTCCATGTTTGCCGTAAGTCCCATTATCATGACGAGCGGGTGCCCAACGCCTGTCACCTCGTAGCAGATATTGAGATCGCCAACCTTAACGAAATCCACGACCGCACCTCCTGGTATAAGGGTGACCTACGCTTCGTCCTCGAGAAATGCCACAAGATCCCTCAGAAAATCTTCTCTTCGCTCCCACATGATACCGTGACCCGCTCCTTCGTACATGACGAGGCGCGAGCCGGGAATGCGGTCTCGGATTATCTTCGAGTTCTCGGGTGGGATAAGCAGATCCCCGGTGCCGCATGCCACAAGAGTGGGGACCTCGATTCGCGGGAGTCTCTCGCATGCCGCGAACGCGACCATCGCCGTGAACTGGAGCGTCGCGCTGCGGTCGTTCGCCGGGGATTCGAGGTAGCGGCTTTTGAAATCTTCCCTGCCTTCTCCGTGAACCTCGAGCCACTCCTCGCAGAAGAACAGCGAGCAGAACCGCTCGACTTGCTCTACGGGCGTGCCGCTGCGGTCGGCAAGCGTCTTGAGGACATCCCGCCCCGCGAAGACCGACCCGCCTTTGCCGCAGTTGGTCGAGCAAAGGGCGAGCTTCTCGACCTTCTCCGGGTAAGCAAGGGTGAGCTCCTGTGCGATCATGCCACCCATCGAAAAGCCAAGGACGTAAGCGCTCTTGAAGCCGACCGCGTCCATGAGCCCCGCCGTGTCGCCCGCCATCAACGGTATCGTTATCTCGGTATCATCAGGTGTAACCGTATGACCGGCCCCGCGGTTGTCTAAAGCGAGCACCCTGTATCGACGAGCCAGGGAGTCGATGAAAGCCGGCTCCCACCAGTCGAGGCTGCCGAGCAGTCCGATGATAAGCACCAGGGGGTGTCCCTCACCGGTCAGCGTGTAGCTGATTTCGAGGTCCCTGACGCGAGCAGTTTGCGTGTGGCTTTTCAGTCCGTCCTCGCTCACGATGCTCCTTTCGCAGTTCACCGGGTCAGGATATCACAGCAGGCGAAGCGAGTACGCGCGTATAAGCGCTTGAGGATGCCCCTCACTGGTGCTTTAATGGTTCCGCGAGCGGGAGTAGCTCAGTTGGCAGAGCGAGAGCCTTCCAAGCTCTAGGTCGCCGGTTCGAACCCGGTCTCCCGCTCCACGCCAAATAAGTTGGTGGCGAAGTCTTGCTAGGCTATTTGGCTTTCCCCCATCGTGGAGTTCACTTGATCACCCTTGATCTTACGATAGGGACCCCAACCACGTATAAACTGACTCTGGAAACTCGTTGGGGTTGGACTTGTTGGCGATGGCGAAGTCTTGCTAGGCTATTTGGCTTTCCCCCATCGTGGAGTTCACTTGCTGGCAATCAGGATTCTCGTGTTGCGAGGTTTGAGAGGAGTTCGGCTGAAGAGCATATGGTAAGGTTTGATTTCTTCCGCAACTGCTGGTTGTCAAGAAAATGACTGTCACTGGTGACGAAGAAATCCGGCTCGGCTGAGGTGGCGGCGAGGAGGATAGATAATGTTCGAACACGGCCGTCAAAGAACGTCGGCTGGAACGGTCGTGGATGGAATCCCCAGTATTATTTCGACGGGAAGTCCCCACATCGACAGGATTCTTTCATGGCTGATCTCGAAACCACCGCACTCGAGGGCTTTGCGGGCGAAAATGGGGCGGCAGTCAACCAGGTGCGGGAACTTGCGGTGAGACCAGGCGTACAGTCGCACCATCGTGGTGTTCTTTCCCCGGTCGGACATGCACGCGACGCAGAGGCGCCCGTTTTCCTTCAAGACTCTTCGGCACTCGGTGAGCACGACGGGGATCTGGTCCTCGGGAAAAAGCTCCAGGGTGAAGCTCATGAACACTGCATCGAAGAAATCGTCCTCAAAGGGCATGCTCGTAGCGTCGCCTCGCACCAGCTCCGCCCGCCCGCCGAGCCCGAGCTTCACGAGTCTCTTGCGGGTCGCTTCGACCATCCCGTCGGAGACGTCCAGCCCGAACACGAATCCTTCTTCGCCGACTATTTCGGCCAGGGCGGCAAGGACCTGCCCGGTGCCGAAACCCGGTTCCAGCACGGTCTCGCCCCGCGCGGGTTTGAGCACCTGCCTGATGGCCTTCTCGACGAACTCCCTTTCGCTGCTGTTGGACAGGAATCCGTAGATCTTGCTCATCCTGTTGTAGCTTGCCCTTGCGGTCTCACTCTGTTCGTTGCCCATGGTCGTGGCGCCTTCGAGGTAGAGTATTCTTACTTCCCATAGTATCCGGCAGTGGTGGAGTCATCCACCTTTTCTATATGATTAAAACAAATCTTCCATGGGAGGTGGAATAGCGCTTGAGGACGGTCTCTCAGGCCGCCCGGAGCCGGGCCTGGAGAGACCCGGTTCAAGAAGAAAAGAGGACTTCTCTCGGAGGTTACCGTGGGAACAGTATTCGAAAGAACTACGCGTGAGCGCGCAAGGATCTCTGACCTTCGACCGGAGGGCGTTCCTTGACCTCGAGGTGTGCCGGATTGATTGCGATACCGCTGCTCGTCACGTTATTTGTCGGCTGCGGCTCGGGGTCGTCAACGACGAAGAAAGCTCCGCAACCCCGATTGAATTTAATCAGTGTGGACAAAGAAGGGGAGGCCGCCCGCTGGGACAGGTCCATTGGCCAGGCGAAAGTGCCGGTGTACGGGTACAAGGTGGTCAAAGATTACCCGCACTCCACTGATTCGTTCACGGAAGGGCTGGTTCTCAATAATGGCATGCTGTATGAGGGCACGGGGCTCTACAAACAATCAAGGTTGATCAAGAGCGAGCTGTCGACCGGACAGGTTGTGGCTGAACGTAAGCTCGAGCCGCAGTACTTCGGTGAGGGCGTTACGGTCCTTGGCGACCAGTTGTACCAGCTTACATATGTATCGAACGTCGGCTTCGTCTACGACAAGAACACCCTGAAGCAGCAAAAGACGTTTGATCTACCGACCCAGGGATGGGGTCTTACAACCGATGGCAAGGAGTTGATTGAGAGCAACGGCTCCGCGTCGCTTCTGTTCTTCGACCCCGACACGATGAAACTGACACATTTCGTCACCGTCAACGACTATCAGGGCGAGATTGGCAACGTCAATGAGCTTGAGTACGTCAGCGGCGTTGTCTACGCGAACATCTGGCAGAAAGACTGTATCGCGATGATGTCGCCGAAAGACGGCAGCATCACAGGGTGGATAGACCTGACCGGTTTGAACCCCTACGGCGATAGTGCTCAGGAGGAGTTCGTCCTCAACGGTATAGCCTACGATCCATCAAGTCGGCACCTGGTAGTCACCGGGAAATGCTGGCCGAAGATGTTCGAGATCGAGCTCGTTCCCCCCGCCGGGAAATGACAGTATTTCTTGAATCCTGAGCCGGGCCTCCGGAGACCCAGCTCAAGAAGTGGGTTCCCATCAGGTATTGCCGAGGAGCCAGTCGATGGTGAGGTCGAGCCACTCGTCGTAATGCCCCATTGCGCAGTGGTCGTCGTCGGCGTAGAGCTTGAGGAACGACCTCTCGACCCGGGCGTTGAGGATAATGGAATCCTCGGTGCCGACGAGCGTATCGTTGTCTCCGTTGATGATGAGCATGGGGCACTTGATGGCGCTATAGAGGTTTCCTATGTCGAAGGAGAGGTCACCCAACCTCTTCTGCAGTGACTGCAGGTCGGTTGCATGGGTTACTTTCTTGAGCACCGAGATGATGATCTCAGGGGTGCCCAGCGAACCCTTCGCTTTGAACGCCTCGGCAATGGGTGCTCCACAGACCACCGCGCGCGAGACCCGCGGATCCACCGCCGCCATCCGGGCCGCCCAGTAACCTCCGAAGCTCACACCGACGATTGAGATCCTGTCCGCGTCGACCCTCGGATGCCCGGCAAAATGGTCGATCACGCCGCTGTATATCTCCTGCGAAGCAGGCGACATCGGCTTCTTGTAGGCATAGGCGCCCGGCATCTCCATCGCGAACATGGCGATTCCCCGGTCCCGGTTCTTCAGGTTGGGGAAGCACAGCTCCTGAACGGTTCCTTCCAGGCCGTTGCTGATGATACACAGAGGGACGTTGCCCTCGCCTTCGGGGAAATATGAATAGCCGACCACCTCTTCTCCCGCGATATCGAGGGTCACCTTCTCCGCCGGTCTGCCGAGAAGCTCGTTTCCGCGGTCGAACATCTCTCGCGATTTGAAGTAGGCTTTCATCTTCAGCGGGCCATCGCCGGGGAACGCGCTGACCTGGTAATAAGTGCATGCCTTGATCAGGAGGTCTTGCGCCCGCTCGTCGGCATCGCCGGGGTCGATGCCGAGCAAACGCTCCGCTTCGAGCTCGTACTCCTCCGCGAAGCCGTTCCAGTAGCTGCACCAGGAACTCTCCTCGAACGTCTTGAGCTCCATCAACTGGCGGCCGAACAGCTCCCTGTCCAGCCCTCCCATGTTGGCGTAGCGCAGTTTAAACAGGCTGGGCAGGAAATATCCCACCCCGAGCCTGCTCGCGGCCCTTTCGGTCTGACCGGTCAGCGTACACGCCGTGATAAAAAGGTCTCTAAAGAGCATGGGGTACCTCCGCGCAAATCCGTAATTAACGGCAACCTCATCACATTTTAGACCGTGTGGCGGTGGGAGAGAACAGATGAAAGGACCGAATGGAGGGCCATAGCGAGATACCTCCACGGGGCGGCTTGTCGTATGATCACAAGTTCTTCGCTGTTTAATACGATGTCGGGACAAGGTTGCTGCGCCTTGAGCAGCTTCAAAAGCGGCGCCATCGTCATCGCAAGCGTTTCTTCAACCTCTTGCTCTGGTGATGAACAGGAGCCAGGTGGGACTCAACCGGAAGCCTCTGGCGCCGCCTTTCTCACCTTGAGGCTCTGCGTGCGAGCCGCGACAACGGTTTGTCGATAGAGAAGGTTGAATGCGAGCCAGTAGCTCCAGTGCCTGCGGAACGACAGCCTCTTGAATATCGACCTGTACGAGTAGAAGTCCAGGTGCAACTGCCGCGTGCTGTCGAAAAGCTGCTGCGGCGTCATCTTCATGGGCTGATAGACCACGTGGCTTTCCCACGCCGGGTCTTTCCAGAAAACACTCTCGATGAGCCGGTTTTCCTCGAGCAGTTGTTTGTACAGGCGGGTGCCGGGATAAGGTGTCAGGTTCGCGAACTGGGCGATCTGTATCTTGTTTTCGATGGCGAAGTCGAGCGTTTCCTTGAAAGTCTGATCGTCGTCACCGTCGAAGCCGAACACGAAAGCGCCCATGACCGGGATTCTGTATTTCTTGAGCAGCTTGAGCGCGCCCTCGTACTCGTTGACTTTGTTCTGGCTCTTGCCCATTTCGGCGATGCTGCCGGGAGAGAGGGTCTCGAGCCCTATGAAAAGGAACCGGCAGCCGCTCTCGGCGGCCAGGGCGACAAGTTCTTCGTCCCTCGCGATAGTTATTGATGCCTGCGAACCCCAGAGTATCTTCATCGGGATGAGCGCCTTGAAGAGCTCCTTGGCGCGAGCCGGGTTTGCCGCGATATTGTCGTCGATAAACGGCACGACCCGCTTACGTAGAAAATTGGCCCGCATGATCGTCTCGACCTCGGCGAGGACGTTATCAGTATCGCGTATGCGTATCTTGCGCCCGTTGAACTCGGTCACCGAGCAGAAGTTGCACCTGTGCGGGCAGCCGCGAGAGGTCTGCACGCTGTTCGCGCTCCAGTAGCGCTTTTGGTTGATGAGGTCCCTACGGGGCAGAAGGGGCCGGGCGAAATCTTCGAACGATTCCTGCTTGTAGAGGCTCTGGAGCCTGCCAGAGGAAGCATCGGCCACGACTTCTTCCCAGAGCTTCTCGGCCTCGCCGACAACGACGCAGTCGCAGTGCTCGAGCGCCTCTTCGGGAAGCATGGATGCGTGGATGCCGCCCATGACAACGGTCGCGCCCTTTGACCTGTACATTTCCGCTATGTCATACGCGCGCGGCGCCGTAGCGGTCATCGTGGTTATGCCCACGATATCCGGGATGTCCGTGAAGTCTATGGGCTCGACGCTCTCGTCGATTATCCGTACATCCACGTCAGCCGGAGTGTGAGCCGCAAGATACATGAGTCCGAGCGGCGCGAGAAGGCCCTTGTTGAACAGGTAAGATTCGCCGTTCTTGGTGGGGGCGACTAGGTGTATTTTCATGATTCAACTTCCGAGAGAATTGTGGTTGCCTTTTTTGTGCGGGTGTAGCCGGGCCGGCGGTACGAACAAACATGCCGCCGGATCCGGCACACTCGTTCTAGTAGCGGTACGAGGAACGTTGAGGGCGCTCCGCCTTGGGCCTGGCCTCGTTCACATTGATGTCACGACCCTTGAGGTCTTTACCGTTCAGGCCCTCGATGGCTGCTTTAGCCTCGTTGGCGTCGCTCATCTCGACGAAGCCGAATCCCTTGGACCTGCCCGTGCTACGGTCCATGATCACGTCCGCGGAATCGACGGTACCGAACTGCGCAAACGCTTGCCTCAAGTCGTCGTCCGTCACTGAATAGCTCAGATTACCGGCATAGATCTTCATTCGATTACACCCCCTCCCGAAGAAAGAAAATTGTCCCGAGAGCAATCCTCGGGACAAAAGCTTCGACCTAAGAACACTAACTCGCGGATATTATAGCAGATTGTCAATTCGTCTAGTAGTCGTCCATTAGCATGGTCCAAGACCCACCCCGAATCGCTATTCAATGGAGAAGTATGACACGTCGCCGACCCGCGGTGACATGGGGGACGTCGATGTCAAACAACCGAAGCCGGCGATTCGTCAGGGCTGGTGTTTGGGCCGGCCTCCGGCCTTGCGCCGGCCATGATTACCCGGTCGCTTTCCGTCCTCCGTCCTCTCTCCTGTGTTTGACTAAAGAGCTCCGTTCAGGGCGTTTTCCACCGCCTTGAGGTAGGCCTTGCTGGTGACGGTTGCACCCGTCACGCCGTCGATCTCGAGCGACTGCGCTTTCACGACCATATTGAAAAGCTGGCTCGCCGTCTTGGCGTTCTTGAATTGCACGTCCTTGACGATCTTGATGTCGGTGATCCTGTGGTTTTCCACCGTTACCTTCACGGTGTTCGACCACCGGCCTCCCTTGAAGCTGCCGGTGTAGGTGCCGTCCGGAACGCTTTCGAGGTCGACGTTGCGGATCGTCATGTTCCCGTAAGTCGACAGACCGCGTGTAAGCCAGTAGAATATCCCGCCGACCACCACGAAAACAATAAAGACCGCGACGGCGGTGATCGTCACGGTCATGCGCTTTATGTCGCGTTCTTCCCTCGCCATCTGAATGTCCTTTGTCCTGGTTCATCCGTGTCTGGCATAATCGTAGCTGTGGGATGCCGTGCGGTCTACCGGTTCCGTCAAACGCCGGCTTCGAGACGGTCTTGGCGGCCGATTATCGTGGATGTAGACTGAACGAGCCGAATCCCGTGTCTGTCAGGTCGGCGCCGGTCTAGTGAGGAAACAATGTTCTGTCCGAGTTGCGGAAAACAGACGGAGGATGTTTTCAACTTCTGTCCGCATTGCGGCGGCAGGCTCGCACCCCCTCAGGAAGCAACGGAGAGACCGCTGCCGATGCCGCCAGGCATGCCCACGGCATCCCCCGACGAACAGACGATCTTCTCGTTCGGCCCTTTCGGCGTAACGGTTTGCGAGGGGCCGTACTCGATGTTCAAATGGCAGCGCAAGAACATCACCACCATCGCTTTGACTAACCAGAGGATCTGCGGGGTCGCGAACAGGAGATTCGGGCCCGGGGCGCTGCCCGCGACGACGGGGATCGGAGGCAGGGCGCAGTTCAACATCCCTTACTCGTCGATAGTCTCCGTGGAGGTGTACCAGCACCCGGCCAATCTCGGGCTGATGAACGTGCTGGATATAACCTACTCCGACGGTTCCACGACCATGGAAAAATCGATCTGTTCTTACTCCAACAACATCAACCAGGCATACGGGATAATCATGTCCCACGGCTCGCCCGCGGGGCCGGCACCACCTCCGCCGCCGACCTGAGGGAGTGGACCGGATGAAGAAGACGCTTGGCGCAACCGACACGTTCTTTCCCGTACCAGCCGCGCTCGTTGCAGGCGGCACGATGGCGGAGCACAACGTCATCACCGTAGCCTGGATCGGGATCGTAAGCTCGTCCCCGCCCACCGTGGGGATATCGCTGCGGAAGACGAGGCACTCCCTGGGCATTATCCGTCAGTGCGGAGAGTTCACGGTGAACATTCCTCCGGCGCGTCTTTTCGCCGAGGTAGACTATTGCGGTTTGGTTTCAGGCAGAGACGTCGACAAGTTCGAAGCCGCCGGTCTTACACCGACCGAGAGTTCCGTGGTCGCCGCCCCGATAATCGACGAGTGCCCTTATAACATGGAGTGCAGGGTCACCGGCGAGCACGAGATCGGCGAATGGGTGCTGCTTCTTGGCGAGATAGTGGAGACCCATGCCGATGCCGAAGTGGTCGGCGCTGACAGCAGGATAGACATAGCGAAGCTGAACCCGCTCGTATACTGTGCCGCAATCAGGGAGTACTGGGAGCTTGGCCGGAAGCTCGGCGACGGGTTCAACGCCGGCCGAAGCATCCACCAGTAGACATCAATCCGCGTTTGATTCTGGAAAGCTTGACACGCATACCGCAAATTTGTATATACATATAGACAAATGTTTGACAACTATCGACGGGCGGTTTTGATGGCTGAACGCGCTCCGATACATACAGTCGAGTTGGATTCGTACGTGCCTGCCTATCTCCAGCTCGCTCGCTCCCTGGAGGAGCGCATCCTGTCCGGCGAGCTGAAGGCCGGTACTCGTATCCCGACCGAGAGCGAGCTCTGCTGCGACTGGGGCCTCTCTCGGATGACCGTGAGGCGTGCGATCGGTGCGCTCTCCGAGAGGGGTCTGGTCAGAGGCGAGCGGGGGCGCGGAACTTTCGTGATAAACCCCCGCACCGAAGGGGGCGTCTTCCTCATTCCCGATTTCTACGAGGAGATGCGCTCCGCGGATTCCCGCTACGAGGTCACGCTGCTCGGCGTCAAAGTCGTTCCCGCCGGCAGAAAAGCCGCCTCTATGCTTAACCTGAGGAAAAGCCAGAACGTGCTCTACATAGAGAGAGTGCTCGAGGAAGCGGGTGAGCCCCTCGTGTTCGACCGCAAGTATCTCCTGTACGACCGGCAGCAGCCTCTGCTCGAGGCCGAACTGGGGCACGGCGATCCGGCATCGCTTTTCGAGCGCAGCCCGGACATGTCCCCCGTGAGGGCCGACCTTCGTCTTACCGCGACTGTTCTGAACGAGCGGGAGGCCCGGCTCCTCAATAGCAGTGAGGGCTTGCCCGCCTTCTGCATGGAGCAGGAGATCTACGCCGCGAACGCCAGGCGAGTAGCGTGGGGATGGCACATCTACAGGGGCGACAAATTCAGCTTCAGCTCCCTCGACAGGGGTCTGTGAGGTGGGGCGGCGATGAACGCTGACGAGAGATTCAAGAACGCGGTCGCGGAGCTCGACGAGAAAGAGGCGCTCCACCTCGCATCTGAGATGCTGGCCTCGGGCGTCGAGCCGATTCACATAATAGAGGTTTGCCGCGGGGGTCTCGATGTCGTCGGTGACCTGTACGCACGCAAGGAGTATTTCCTCAGTGCGCTCATCATGTCAGGCGAGATTTTTAAAGGTGTCATGGAAATACTCAACATGGCCGGGTGTTTCGAGCCGAAGGGGGGCAGCGAGGCGCCCAAGGTCGTCCTGGGCGTCCCCCTCGGCGATGTCCATGACATCGGCAAGGACATCATCTCGACGCTCCTGCGGTGCCACGGTTTCGAGGTGGTCGATCTTGGCGTGAGCGTGCCGCCAGCGATGTTCGCCGAGGCCGTGCGCGTGCACAGGCCATCGGTAGTCAGCATGAGCGTCTTGCTCACCGTGGCGTTCGAGCCCGTCCAGGAGGCGGTCCGCGCACTGGAGCGCGCGGGTTTGAGGGATTCGGTCAAGGTCATGTTGGGCGGCGGCGCGTCGTGTGAGAAGCTCCGCAGGTTTGCCGGAGCTGATCGTTGGAGCCACGACGCGCTCGACGCCGTACGTTTTGCGAGAGAGTTCTCAGGAAAGGGGAAGTGAGTTGGAAGACGTAGCCGCACTTATTGCCGGCATCGAGGAAGAAAAGACGCTTGCCGCGGTATCGGCCGCCCTGGATAGCGGTATCGAACCCCTCGCGCTCATCGACCAGTTGCGCGCGGGGATGGCAGAGGTGGGGGAAAGGTTCGAAGCAAAAGAATACTTCCTGCCAGAGCTCATTATGTCGGCCGAGATATTCAACGAGGCGGTTAACCTGATTACACCTCGCCTGGCCAGCGAGGGACAGGCCAAGGGTAAGCCCGTCGTCATCGGGACGGTCGCGGGCGACATACACGACATAGGCAAGAACATCGTGTCTACCATACTCAAATGCACCGGATACGACGTGCATGATATCGGTGTCGACCAGCCTCCCGCCGCTTTCGTGGCGAAAGCTCGCGAGACGGGCGCCGGGCTCGTTGGTCTTTCGGGCCTCCTGACGGTCGCCTTCGACTCCATGAAAGAAACGACCCAGGCGTTCGAGGAGGCCGGGATGAGGGACCAGGTCAAGATCATCATCGGCGGAGGGCCGGTCAATGATACCGTCTGCCAGTATGCCTGCGCGGACGCGTGGGGTGCGGATCCGACCCAGGCCCTTCGCCTGGTGGAGCGGTACCTTGGCGATACGGCCTCGGTCGAGAGCGTATGAGGCGCGGGGGGCTGTATTGAACGACGTAAGACATACGCTGGTGATCGGGGAGCGCATAAACCCTACCGGTCGAAAGAAACTCGCGAGTGAGCTCATGGAAGGTCGCCTGGATATCGTACTCGCCGACGCGCGGCGCCAGGCGGATGCCGGTGCCGACATCATCGATATCAACGTCGGGATACCGGGTATTGACGAGGGCGAACTGCTGCTCCGAGCGGCAACCGAGGTCTCGGAGGCGACGGGCCTCCCAGTGTGCATCGACTCTTCGGACCCGCTTGCACTGGCGGCGGTAGTTACCAAGCTCCCTGCCGGCACGCTGGTAAACTCCGTCACCGGCGACAAAGAATCCATGGACCCCGTTCTTGAAGCGGCGGCTCTAACCGGCGCATCTGTGATAGGCATGGCAAAGGACCATGCCGGAATCCCGTCCGATACAAACGGGCGCCTCGAGATCGCAAGTCGTATCCTCGAGAGGGCGGGCGGCTACGGCATTCCGCCTGAGCGCCTCATGTTCGACTTCCTGACCATACCCGTTGCCACAGACCCCGGCTCCGCCCTCGTCACCCTGGAATGCATAGAAATGGCGTCGGCGGAGCTTGGCGCGGGGTCGGTCCTGGGGGTCTCCAACATCAGCTTCGGGATGCCGTCGAGGAATACCATTCACGCCTCTTTTCTGGCTATGGCGATCCTGTCCGGTCTTTCCGCCGCGATCGTCAACCCGCTCGAAGAAGGCATTACACAGTCCATTCTCGCGGCCGACGCGCTGGTGGGAAAAGACGCCCGGGGGGTGCGGTTCCTGCGGGATTACCGCGCCCGCCTTAAGCAGGGGACCGCTTGACCTGTCACTACTCGAAAGGAGGCCCCGGTTGGCTTTCGATCCGGAGCTAGCGTTTCGTTTCATGCAGATGAACTACCGCCACGGACTCACTGACAGGATGGCGGGCATCGCGGGAGAGGCGCTGGGCCAGGTCCTGGCGGAGCGAAACCTCTGCATGGAAGACCTGATTATCATGATGGACGGAGCGAGCGATGAGACGCTCGACCGTATGGAGAGGATACTGTCGCGCTCGACGCTTCTCCTGCGCCTCGCTGCAAACGAGCGGATGACAGCGTTTCAAGTGAAGCTCCTGGGCATGCCAGGGGTCAGGCGCAGGGCGGTCGCGGGAATGGCTCGCGCCCTGGGTGGAGTGGTTGACCGCAGCCTCGAGAAGCGTCCCTCGGCTGAGGCTCTAAGGCGAGAAGCTCGTTCCCGAACGGAGGTGGCGCCGTGAGTCCGCTCGACAACGAACTCAAGAATAGACTGTCCGCGGCCGTGGGAGGAGAAGCGGTTGACGAAGCGTGCGAGGTTCTCAACGGTTACCTTGCCGCTGATTACCCGGTGGCGCCCGGTGAGATTCTCTGCGCCGTCAAACCCACGAGCCCCGCACAGGTAAGGGCGCTGGTCGACCTGGCAAGGAAGGAGGGGCTGAACCTCGTTCCGGTCTCTTCGCAAGCTCCCCATCATAAAGGAGGTTCCTTTCCGGCCGAATGGGGCGTGATAGTGGACCTCTCCGGGATGGACCGGGTCATCCGGGTCGACAGGCGGAACAGGGTTGCCCTAGTCGAACCCGGCGTCACCTTCGAGGCGCTGGCCGAACAGGTCGGGTCACTCGGACTGCGTGTGCCGATGCCGCTACTCCCAAAGGCGGGAAAGTCCGTGCTCGCATCGTTCCTTGACCGCGACCCGATATTGATACCCAGGCACCATTTCGACATGACGGACCCGCTGCTCTGCACCGAGATAGTGTTCGGCACCGGAGATGTGTTCAGGACCGGGTCCGCCGCTGGCCCGGGGTCGCTTGAGGACCAGTGGGCGCTGGGCAATGCCCAGAAGAACCCGATGGGCCCCGCTTCCTCGGACCTCGTGCGCGTCGTGCAAGGGTCACAGGGCACCATGGGCATAGTGACGTGGGCGTCCGTGAAGCTCGAGCTGGAGCCGGTGATCAAACACGTACATTCCATCCAGTCCGAGTCGCTCGAGCAGATGCTCGGGTTCGCACGAGAACTGATGAAGCGCAGGCTCGGTGACGAGATACTTTTCCTCGACGCCGTTGCCCTGTCGGCCGCACTGGGTCGAGGTGATACCTCGGATAATCCGCCGTTCACGATGGTCTTCGCGATTGCCGGTTGCGAGCGTTGCCTGCCCGATATGAAGGTGGCGTACCAGGAAGCGGACATCAACGACATTGCCCGGGAGTTCTCGTTGCGGGTGTCCGACGGTATCCAGGGAGCATACGCGGGTGAAGCTGACGGGTTGCTTTCGAAGTCGAGCCCGGAGCCGTACTGGAAACGTGCCCGCGCGGGCGCTTACCGTGAGCTGTTCTGCCTGACCACGCTCGACCGGTGCCCCGAGCTCATCGACAACGTGCGTGGCATCATCGGCAGGCGCGGGTTCGCCGACGACGCTATGGGCGTATACGTGCAGCCGATACAGCAGGGGCGCTCGTGCCACCTGGAGTTCTTTATTTGTTTCGACCCCGGCGACGATATCCTGCGCGCCGCTGCCAGCGACGCGGTCCACGACTCTGCAGCGGTCATCGCCCGGGCGGGCGCTTTCTTCTCACGTCCTTACGAACCATGGGTCGGTGAAGCTTACTCACGTTGCCCCGACACGGTCATGGCGCTGGAAAAAGTGAAAGGGGTGCTTGACCCGGACAACGTGCTCAACAGGGGAAAGCTCTGCTTCAGGGGAGGTGAGACCGTTGTCCGTAGCTGATTACCGCGAAGATATGCGCGGGTGCGTGCGGTGCTCATCGTGCAAGTGGGTTCCGTTCAACCACATGAAGAGCCACCGGTTCTCCAGGAACTGTCCCTCCATAAGCCGCTTCAACTTCCATTCCTTTTCGGGGTCCGGTCGGATGAACATGGGGCTCTCCGTCCTTGAAGGCCGCAGCGAGCTGACCGAGAAAGTGTCGGAGGTACTCTACTCGTGCCAGATGTGTGGCGCCTGTGACACCGCCTGCAAATCGTACAGGGAGATAATCGATATTACCGAGGTGCTGCTCGAGCTCAGGGCCGAGTGCGTCGAGTCCGGGCAGTTCATGGTCGAGCACATGATGACCCTCGACGCCCTCAAGCGCGAGAACAACATGCTGGGCGAGCCCAAGGCCGAGCGTGGAGCGTGGGCCGCGGGCCTCGACCTGAAAGACATCAACAAAGAGAAGGTCGACGTGATGCTCCACGTCGGATGCCGGTTCAGCTATGACCCTGAGCTGAGGGGTAGCGTCAGGCGCGCCGTAAGACTTCTGCAGGAGGCGGGCCTCGACATCGGAACCGCCGGCGCCGAGGAGTCATGCTGTGGAGGCCGGGCGTTCGAGCTCGGGTACCAGGGCGAGGCGCGGAACTTCGCCGACGACCTGGCGGCACGGGTCAAGGCGTCCGGTGCGCGGTACCTGTTGACGCCGTGCTCAGACGGATTTGCGGCGTTCAATTACCTTTACCCGTTGATGGGCATCGAGCTCGGGGCCGAGCCCGTCCACATGGTTCAGCTCCTGGACGTGCTCATCTCTGAAGGAAAGCTGAAGCTGGCGAACCCCATCGGCATGCGCGTCACGTATCACGACCCGTGCCACCTCGGCAGGATGAGCGAGCCTTTCCTCGGCGCCTGGAAAGGCGACAAGAGAGATCGCCTGCGAAGCCAGAGCCGGACCGGCAGGTTCGGGGTCTACGAGGAGCCGCGCCGGGTCCTGTGTGCGGTGCCCGGGCTGGAACTGGTCGAGATGGAGAGGATTAAGGAATACTCCTGGTGCTGCGGCGCCGGTGGTGGCGTCTATGACGCATTTCCTGAGTTCGCCATATGGACCGCGCGCGAGCGCCTCGAAGAGGCCGCCTCCACCGGAGCATCAGCGATCGTCACCGCGTGCCCCTGGTGCGAGAGGGTTTTCATGGATGCTGTGGGCGAGAACGGTTTCGAGCTCAAGATACTCGACGTCGTGGACGTTGTCGCCCGCGCGGCCGGGCTCGAGGAGGAGGAGTAGACATGGCAATGACCATATCCGACGAAGCCTACCGCGCCCTCGAGGAAGCCGTCGGCGAGGAGAACGCCTGTCGCGAGCCCGCGATGCTCGACTCGTATTGCTGGCAGCCGTTCCTGAACATGAGCACCGACCTCTGGGTCCAGCGCCCCATCACGGTTGTTCTGCCCGGCTCCGCTGAGGAGGTTCAGGGAGTGGTCCGCGCGTGCAACGAGCACGGGTTGAAGTTCAAGGCGTTGTCGACCGGCTGGGGCGCGCAGAACGGCCCGACTTACGACAACGTGGTGCAGATAGACCTGCGGCGGATGAACCGCATAATCGACATCGACGAGAAGAACATGATTGCGGTCGTCGAGCCGTACGTGTGCGGTGGTGAGCTCCAGGCAGAGGTCTGGAAGCATGGCCTGAACACGCACATCGTCGGCGCCGGGCCACACTGCTCGCCACTCGCCGGGGCAACGTCTATGCACGGCTGCGGAAACGACAGCATCTACATGAGCACGAGCTCACGCAACCTTCTCGGTGTCGAATGGGTGCTGCCGAACGGAGAGCTGTTGCGTCTCGGCACGCCGGGGTCGGACGCCGGCTGGTTCTGCGGAGACGGGCCCGGGCCTTCCCTGAGGGGGATCGTGAGGGGAACGTCCGGGGCGTTCGGCGGGTTCGGTGTCTTTACCAAGGCCGCCCTGAAGCTGTTCAACTGGCCGGGGCCTGAGGAGATTGACTCCGAGGGTCTCATCCTCGACTCGACGGGAGGGTTTCCCGACTGTTCGCTGTTTTACAACTGCCAGTTCAGCAAGGAGGAGGACTTCATCGAGGCCGCTTACCGCATCGGGGAGGCGGAGATCGGGTACATGTTCGTGCGCATGGTCACGAGCGAATTCGTCTTGCTCCTCATGCCGCATCTCTTTAAGAAGCTCGTAAAGCGCCGCACCATCATGGACCTCCTGGACAAGACGATGGCGTACCCGTTCATGATCCTCCTGGTCGGCAGCTCGAAGCGTGAGCTCGCATACCAGGAGGAGATGCTGAACCAGATAGTGCGGGATTGCGGTGGGATGGCGATGAAGTTGAACAACATCCCGCCGGCGGCAGATATGATGGGTATGAACCTGCTCCGGTGCACCATCTTTGGCACGGTCTTCCGCTCGGGCAACATGTTCGCGACTAACCTCGATGGGAACGAGGCGCTGACGACCCAGACGGACTGGTGCTCCACCATGGAAAAGGCGAAGAAGAGGTACATACAGTCCGGCGGCCTCCTGGATGACGGCAGCGACAACCCGTACATGATCACTTACGAGAACAACCTGTTCGGCCACTGCGAGACCATCTACCTGTACGACCAGCGAAACCTCGAGCACCTGGAGTCACTGGAACCTCTCGGTTTTGATACGACGCTCGCCGCGATCGAGCAGTGCAACGTCCCGCTCGCCGCGTTCGAGCCGGTGACGCGGGCCGCGATGAGCCCGCTCGCCGGGAACTTTAACCGATGGCAGAAAGAGATATCCCGGGCGTTCGATCCCAACGGTGTTTCCGACACCGGCCTGTATACAGACGAAAAAGAGCCGGACCCGAAAAAGATACCAGCCGAAAACATAGAGCATTTCGAATGGCTGAAGGCACGTTTCGGCCGTAAAGGATGATCACTCCGGTTGGCCGTCGAGCTCGTCGAAGACTTCTTTGGTAGAAAAAAGCGCGTTCGTCGCCGCTGGAAATCCGCAATAGGCGATCATCTGCAGAATGACTTCGACTATCTCATCCCGGGTCGCCCCGCAATTGAGCGCACCCTTGACGTGCGATTTGAGCTCGGGTAGCCCGAACCCCTGTGTGGTCAGCGCGGCAACTGTACAGAGCTCCCGCGTCTTTTCATCGAGAACGCTTCTGCGGTACAGGTTCCCGAACGGGAACTCCACGTTGATACGGGCGAATTCCGGAGATATCTCATGTATCCGCTCGATATGAGCATCCGCTTCCGCACCAAAATGCTTTCGCATCTCTTCCATGCCCTTCTCATAAAGCTCTTCCGCCATGTCCGCACCTCCGGAACCTCGAATATCCATCACCCCAGCATACTTGAAAAAAACGGATCCGACCCACAGATTTCAAAGTGAAGTGGCCGATAGATATGGTGTTGGGTCGAGAGAGGAATGGGGGATCGATGAGTTTAGATCATGCGAGGACGGCGGTTGTGACGGGGGCGGGATCGGGCATAGGAAGGGCGCTCGCTCTTGCACTTTCAGCAAAAGGTTACAGGGTTGGAGTGGTAGATATGGACACGGAGGGAGCGCTTGAGACCCTGGAGGCTATCGAGGAACGTGGCGGGGTCGGAGAGGTGCGCTTGTGCGATGTCCGTGACTTCGAACAGGTAGACGCGATGGCCGACCATTTCTTCGACTCGTGGGGAGAGGTAGGCCTGCTGGTCAACAACGCCGGAATAGGCGGGGGAGGGTATGTTGGTGAGACTTCGATCGAAGACTGGCGGCATGTTGTGGGCACGAACTTCTGGGGAGTCGTCCACGGTTGCCACGCGTTCGTTCCGCGGATGAAGGCGCAGCGCTCGGGTTATATCATCAACACGGCCTCGACGGCAGGGCTTGTGCCGGTCATGGGATTCGCTCCTTACAGCGCGTCGAAGGCCGCGGTCGTCTCCCTGTCGGAGACACTTCGGGTGGAGCTCGCTCCATTTAATATAGGCGTCACGGTTCTTTGTCCGTCCATCGTCTCAACGAATATAATGAGTAACTCGTTCAAGGTGATAAACGCCGATGGATATGACGCTCTCGATTGGGGCGTTGAGCTCATCGAGACGGGAATGAGAGCGTCCAGGGTGACGGTTGAGGATGTCGCTCGCATGACCATCGAAGCAGTCGAAAAAGGCAGGCTGTTCGTAGTTACCAACAAACCTTCAAGAGACAACTGGCGTTACTCACGGATGTTCCCCGAGCGTTACTTCCGCCTGGTCGCTTACCTGAATCGAAAAGGCCTGGCACAGAGGTTTCTGACGTGGGCCGCGAGCAAAGGTGCGGCCTAAACCCGCGATACCCGTCCTGGCACAGGTTGCCTGGCTGCCTTGACCATGAAGAGGAGGAACACGTCGGGAGCGAGCTCTCGCCGGTCCGCTACCCGATAGCCCAGCTTCTCGTAAATATGTATGTTGCGCGTGCTCTTGTGGCCGGTGTAGAGGGCGAACTTTTTCGCTTCGGGGAAATACTTGTCTATCTCGATCATCAGGCCTGTACCTGTGTGATGGCCCTGGTGCTCCGGGTGGACCGCAAGGCGGCCGACATAACAGGTATCGTCCTCGATCATCCGTGCCCCGCACCGAGCCCACGAGCTTGTCTCCGGCGACGGCCTTGAGGAAGATATGGTCCACAAACTCGGCCTCGATCTCTTCCACGGTCTCGGTCAGCGGGGGCATTTCGAACGCGTTATACAGGACGGCCTCGTCGTAGTATGCGAGCTTTTGTAACGCCAGTATTTCGGGTGCGTCGGCAACGACGGCCCGCCTTATGACAACCTCCATCAGAATCCCAGCACCTTGTTTATCAGCACAATTTTTATCCTGTCGGCCTGTTTTTCCCCGTTCACAATAAGCACCTTGTTCACGTGCGAGGTAGTGCCCGGTCCGTATGCCTTCAGGGCGCGCTCCCTCTCATGTGGAAGGCACCACTCGTAGATGCGCTTGAACCCCTCTTCGATATCGGCGACTATCTTTTGCGCCCCGACGACCCATATCACGTGGTCCGCCCCGTACATCGAGGCGGGGAGTTGGCTGCCGGTGTTCGAGGCTATCATGACGGAGCCGGTCTCGGTGAGCACGTGTACGCTGGAAACCGACCAGGCGGGCGCGGCGCCGAGCATCTGCATCTGCCTGTTCTGCGTTGCGCGATCCATTCCCATGAGCCGTTTCTTGACGGAGTCGTAGCGGCCGGACTCCATTATCTCTTTGTCGAGTCCCAACTCAGCAAGCGTCATAGAGGTCATATTGATGACCTCGGCTCCCTCCGGCAGCATCTCCAGGACCCTGGACTTGCCCTCGCCGGCTTCTTCGAAAAAGAACACCTCTATGCCGTGCTCACCCAGCGCGGCGATCGTGTTTTCGATTCTCTCCTTTGAAGGCAGCGTGTCCCACGGCATCGGCATATCCTCCCTCGAACTTTCCGCGGTTGCTTTAACTGCTTCGCGGCACCCGATGCAATCCCTCTGGACACGAGCCGTACCGATATGTCCACTGTGCTGGTATCCTTTTATCTGGGTCATTTGAAGTCGCTCGTCCAGAACACGGAGGTCCAAAGTGAAGACCAGGATGACAGAGTTGTTCGGGATAAGGCATCCGATAATGTGTGGTGGCATGATGTGGTTGGCGAAGCCCGAGCTATGCGCGGCAATATCCAACGCGGGAGGGCTGGGCAATCTCACCGCCGGCAACTACGACTCAAAAGAGGAGTTCCGTCAGGCGATAGTGGAGACGAGACGCCTCACAGACAAGCCGTTCTGCGTCAACATCACGTTCATGCCGTCCGTGCGCATAACCGCGGACCTTCTGCGCGATTACTTTGACGCGTGTTGTGAGGAGGGCGTAACCGCGCTCGAGATCTCCGGCACGCCGATCGACAGGCAGCTCGGCCCCGACGCGGTCGCAAAAGCGAATGCGTCCGGTGTTAAGCTTATCCATAAGCTGGGCTCGGTACGGCACGCGAAGCACGCGGAGTCCGTGGGATACAACGCGGTAATCGCAGCCGGCATCGAGGAAGGCGGGCATCCGCTGAACGACGACGTCACAACGATGGTGCTGACGCCGCGAATCAGTGAGACGGTCGGCATCCCGGTCATCACCGCCGGGGGGATAGCGGACGGACGCGGACTCGCGGCCGCGATCGTGCTGGGCGGTGAGGGCGTCATGATGGCCTCGAGGTTCATCGCTACCAGGGAGTGCCTGGCACACGACCTGATAAAGGAAGAGCTCACGCGCCGGCAGGAGTACGAGACGACGCTCATATGCAAGACACTTGGCCTGCAGATGCGCTGCCTCAAGAATGTGATCGCCCAGCAGGTTCTGGATGTCGAGGCCGGCCAGGGCACTTTCGAGGACGTGCTCCCGTTCATGGTGGGGGAGCGCTCGAAGGAGGCGTGGCAGACGGGCGACGCCGACATGGCTCCACTCGCCGTAGGGCAGTCGATCGGGCTCATCAACGATGTTCCAACGTGCGCGGAACTGCTGGACGGCATGGTAAAGCAGGCAGAAGAAATACTGGACAGATCACATGCGGCTTCAAGTTGAAAAAAACGAGGATACCCTGTAATGACAGAAAACGGTGCGGAACAAGTTGAAGACGCACGCGACAAGTCGAGCGGGAACGTCCGAAAACGCGGCGAGAGCTTGCTCCAGCGGATCGAGCACAACTGGATAGAGATAGCCGCCACCGCGTTGCTTGCGTTGGCAACTACGATGTCCGCCATAAGCGCGTATCAGTCGGCGAGGTGGAGCAGCCGCGAGTCGGTGCTGTACAACAAATCGAACGAAGCGATGACAAGCGCCGCGGAGTACTCTGACAAAGCAAACCAGTTGACGACCATAGATATCCAGATGCTCACCAACTACATGAACGCCCTGGCATCCGGAGACCAGGCCCTGGCGAATTTCTACAGTACGATGACTTTCTCCGACGTACTCAAGGAAGCCTTGAAGGTCTGGAACGAACAGCGGGCGGCCGGTGTAAAGGACATGCCGCGCACCCCGTTCCACGAACCCCAGTACAAGCACGCGGAGCGGGTGAAGAGCGACGCGCTGCACGCGCAGTCGCAGCGCGACGCCGCCGCAGCGAAGAAGGCCGACGATCACGCGGACACTTACATCCTGCTCACCGTCCTCTTCGCGTCAGTGCTCTTCTTTGCCGGTATGTCTACGAAGTTCCAATCGAAAGTGATCAAGATCGTTATTCTGGGAATGGGAATGGTGGTGTTTTCATTTGCGGTCGTTGCCATGGCCATCGTTCCCTGAGTGAGACGAATTGACGGTATGGGCAATTCAACGATAACATAGTCCGAGTTCTGAGAGAGAACGGACATCAGATTCTGGGAGCTGAGAATGTTTGGTCTAGGGCCAACGGAAATGGTAGTGATCCTGGTGATCGCGCTGCTTATATTCGGGCCGACGCGCCTGCCCAAGGTCGCGCAGTCGCTGGGCGAGTCGGTGCGGAACTTCAGGGATTCCAAGGATCAGGTCGACGAGGTGAAGAAGGGCGTGCAGAAACACCTCGAGGACATGGTCCTCGGACCTTCCGAAACGAAGAAATAGCAGGCGCGGCCTCTCGATACCCTGACATGATCCCGGCGGACCGGGAGAAGGTCAGAGCCTGGATATAACATCCTGTGCCCACGTTCGTGCACGCTCGAGCCTGCTGTCATCTGGCTGACCCTTGGTGGTGGGACCCAGCTTCCCGAATTCCTGCATCCTTGGCTCATCGCTCTTGAGCAGAAAATCGATGATGGGCTGAGCGACTTCTCCCTGGCAGTTGAACGTTGAGACTATCTCGGCGCCGGCGGCCGCTTCTCGAGCTTTGTCGAGCCACGGCCCCACGTCTTCCGAGTCTTCGAGTGCTCCGTGCGTCATGAAAATGGCGATCTGTTCCCCCGAAGAGTTCTTCTCGAGGAACTCTTTCGCGGAGGGATTGGGGCTGAAAGCGTTGATCGGAAAACCTATGAATGTGAGGTCGTATCCATCAAGGCTGTCAACCTCGGCGAGCTCCCTCATCTCTTTATCATCCGGGATTGACTCGTATACCGCCTCGGCGACTTTCTTCGTGTTGCCTGTTTGAGAGACGTACGCTACCAATGTCTTCATCCGACGACCTCCTTGCGCTGCAAAGTAACTTACCCGACAGGAAACCGGCATGTTTCATGTCATTCATCATATGGCTACCGATTCCTTCAACTCTCGAAGGCCGGATAGCTGCGGGAAAGCAGGCAAAGTGTCAGAATGGTATACAGTGCCGGATTCGCATCGAGAAGCGGGATATGAATGAATACTGTTGAATCACTTCGAATGGAAGCCGCGTGGCTGCGAAACCTGGCGCGGTTCCGCATCTGGGCTCATCGCACCCGAATCCCTTCCACGAGGGGCCGCGTCTTCACCGGCGACATAAGTATCTATTATCAGGCCTGCGGGTCCGGGGAGCCGGTGCTGTTCCTGCACGGCGGCTTCTCTTCGGGCGACTCGTGGGCTCCCCAGGTCATGGCACTTGCCCCGAAATACCGTTCGATATTCATGGACTCAAGAGGCCACGGCAGGACAACGCTCGGCCGCCTTGGACTTTCCTACGAGCAGATGGGCCGGGACGCGGTCGCGCTTATAGAGGATCTGAATGCTGGCCCGGCTCACGTGGTCGGGTGGAGTGATGGTGGTACGACCGCTCTGGCCATGGCACTGTCCCGCCCGGACCTCCTCAGGAGCATGACACTGCTGGGTACACCGTTCAGCATAGAGAATTACTCGCGGGCCGCCTGGCTGTCTATCCACTCGTTCCTGAGCCCCCTTTCGCGGGAGCTGCTGTTCGTGCGCGCAATGCGCCGGCTGACCTCTCCCGAGCCGTGGGACGGGGCGGCTTTCGTACGTCAGATGAGACGGATGTGGACCCAGGAGCCGAACTACACCACCGAGGATCTTTCGCGCATCCATATACCGACGCTTGTCATCGCCTGCGACTCCGACGAGTTCCTCTCGACGACGGAAGAGCCGCTGGGAGTGTTCGAGGCAACGGCGCGCGCCCTGCCCAGCGCGAGGATGTCGGTGATACTTGGTGGTAATCACAGCGTGAGCATCGAGCGCCCGGACGACGTAAATCACCTTATCCTCGAGTTTCTCGACGACTTAAACCACTGAGCAGTACTCGATCCTCCTCCCTCTCCCTCGAGGGAGAACGTTCAGGTTAACTAATCTAGGACTACCTAGCGCCCATGAGTACACGGGGGGAAGTCTTGGAAAGAAATCACGGAACGAGGCGTAGTATCCTAGCAATTGTGCTTGTATGTCTAATATTTCTTGTTGCTTTGTTGTTCCTTGCTCTTGTAATTGGTTTTGCGGTTACAACCGATGCAACCATCTGGTTAAAAGCCCTGTTCTTTGTATGGGCGCTCGTATTTCTTGGCCTTTCACTACGAACAATTGAAATCGAATGACTACTCTGGTAAGCTCCACCTAACGTTAACATCAGATTCAGTTTTCTTAAGTAGATGCCACCAAAGCCGAAGGCAAGAGAACCTAAAATATACCAGATTGGCGAGGTCGTCGAGATTACCGGCCTGACCCACCGCACGCTCCACTATTACGAGGAGCTCGGCCTGCTTGGAGAGCGCGAACACGCTCCGGGGAAGCACCGCCTCTACACCGATGACGACCTCGAGCGGATCTCCCGCGTCACGAGGTTTAAGGAGCTCATGGGACACCAGCTCTCCGAGATAAAGGAGCTCGTCGACCTCGATCAGGAGCGCCAGTCGCTCCGCGAGGAGGCGGCAACCGCGGGCAGCAAGGCCGAAAAGGCACGAAAGCTGGAGAGGATTCGCGAGATCTTCGTCACGGAGCTAAGCTTCCTCAGGGAGCGGCAATCCAGGCTGGGGGAGGTCGAGCGCCTACTGACCGAACGAATCAAGGACGTCGAGGCCGATATCAGGAAGCTGAAGTAGCAAACGTACGACAGGCAGGGAGCATGGACGAACAACAGTTCGACAT
>DATCGY010000223.1:0-10548 GCA_036508635.1 Candidatus Anoxymicrobiaceae bacterium | reverse complement strand
GTCTATCTTGATGTCGATGGCCCACGCGGTGGTGTAAGTATCGGCTACCAGGCAGGCGTTATTCTGCGCGAAGAGGTTGCCCAGGTTGCGCATCTCGTACCATATCGGGATGTTGTCCCAGATCAACCTGAACTTTTCCTCGGGTACCGCGCTTATCCCCTGCTCTATCCTGTCCTCCATCTCCCCCTTGAGGAGCTTGTAGTAGTCGACCACCTGCTGCGTGCCCCGCAAGGTGACTATGGGCGCCATGTGGATGAACGCGTCAAAGCAGGTGAACGGCGAAGGCTTGTGTTCCGCGGTCTTGAGCACGCCCTTCCACAGGTCGACCGCCTCGACGCTCAGCATAGCGACCTCCGCGAACCTGTCGAGCGAGAAAGCTTTGCCGGTCTTCTCTTCCAGGAAGCTGACGAGCTCCATACACTGCCGGCGGACGTACTCGGTCGCGTGCTCGGGTTTCTCCTGGTGTATGAAAGGGGTGTCCATGAGGAAGAGCGGCACGTCGAAGATCCGAGCGAGCTCCTCATACCACTTGATCACGGTTCCGCAGATATTGTTACAGCACAGCAGAAAGTCCGGCTCGGGCAACCCACCGGGTATCGCGCCGCCCTTAGTTACGGCCGCACCGATATCGAGTCTCGCGTACGAGCATACGTCCCGCGAGAAACCCATGTTCTCAGCAACCTCGGCGAGCTCGGGAGCGATGTGTGAAGCGCCGCACATAGCACCGTGGTTTTCCGGGTAGACCGGGATGACGTCCATGGCGATGAGGAACTCGACCGGCCCGCCTGAAGTGATCCAGCAAACCGGCTTGTGCGTGCCCTCGGGCAGCCTGGTCGTCTTGGCCTCGATGTAATAGCTTGTGATGAGCTGCTTCATCTGCTCGGTCGCCTGTATCTTCGACGTGAGCAGTCCCTTGTCTTCGGCACTCACTCTACGACCCCCTTACGGTTTCGATAAGCGCCTCCACGCGGGTGCGCAACTGTTCGATGGACACCGAGCCCTGCTCTATCTCGAGGTTCAGCGAAGGCACTCCCTGGGCGTCGAGAGCCTTCTTGATATGCGGGTAGTCGAACGCGTGCGGCTCGCAGAATTTGAACAGCCAGAATATTACGCCCCTGGCCTTCGACTCGGCGACCCGCCCGGCCAGGCATGCCGCGCGGTCGCGGTCGGTGCGGTGCTTGCACGGGCATGACTGGCGCTCCCACAGGCGTTCGGTGATGCTCTCGACCGGGTCGATTCCCTCCGGCGCCTCGGTGTCGAAGTAACGGCGCCCGTTGCAGAAGTCGTCGTCCACGATCGTGCCGCCGACGTCCTCGACCATCTTGAGGAAATCCCACTGGTCCATGACCGAGCCTATGCCGAAGAGCCTGACCCGTCCGTTAGGCTCCGACCCGGCGCCGGAGGATTTGAGGTCGGCAAGTATCTCCTCGAGGATGACGTTGTGCTCGCTCTTCTCCATGAGGGCGCTCGATGTCACGATCCAGAGTGCCTCGTCACAGGAGACAAGCCCGGGATTCTCGAGGCGCAGTGCGTAAAACTCCGCAAGCAGCCGCCGGTTCTTGTTGTAGAGCTTGATGCTCTCATTGAGCGCGTCGTCATCGATAGGCCCGAGATACTCCTCCATCTTCCTCTTGAAATGGGAGAGCTCGCTGAAGGCGTATTCGTGGGCGGAAGGTCCCTCAAACCGCACGGGAAGCACGATGTCCCCGTGCACGGCAAACCCCGCGTTGAGGCGCCATATGTCGGAGAGCCGCATCATGGTATCGCAAGTATGGACGAAGACGGTTCCATCCATGAACGAGAGCTCCCCCTCGAGGGCCATGTCAAGGCCCGTTCGAGCCAGCGAGCAGCAGTAGCTCTGCAAGTGAGCACCGCTCTTCGAGATAGCGCGGTTCTCTCCCGTAATGCGTACGGGAAGGGCGCCCGCCGCGTGTATCATCTCTTCGGGCGCCAGGCAACAAAAGAACCCCAGGACCTTGCCGCCAGTGCGCTCCTTCCACGCCCGTGCCCACGAATAAGGGTCGTCCCGCTTTTCCAGGAGTCTCTTGAGAGAGTCTGAGGCCATCTATACTCCTCTCGTCACCACTGCTCTTGAGCCGAGTCTACGGGCCCGGGTCTGACGCGGTGCGAAAAATCGCACATCAAGCGCTTGCCGGTCCCGGACGGGCCGAGGTATCGGCCTTCCTCTTACTGCTCGAGTTCTCTTCGTAGTATCTTACCCATCTCGTTTTTCGGCAACTCTTCGCGGAACTCCACTGCCCGGGGCACCTTGTGCTCGGACAGGTTCTCTACGGCGAATCTCTTGACTTCGTCCTCGGTGAGCCCGGCTCCCTTCTCCGGCACGACGAACGCCTTGAGGCTGTGCCCCCGGAAGTCGTCGAAGAGGCCGACAACGGCAACCTCCCTGATGAGGGGATGCATGCGAAGCACAGCCTCCACCTCGGCCGGGTACGCCTTGAAAGCACCGGAGACTATCATGTCTTTCCGGCGGTCGATTACGTAGAAGTATCCGTTGTCATCCATCCACGCGATGTCGCCGGTGAAGAGCCATCCATCCCTGAGGGTCTTCTCGGTCTCACGCGGCCGGTTGTGGTACCCCTTCATCAGGCAGGGGCTCTTGATGGTGAGCTCGCCCGCCTTCTCGGGGGCAAGTTCACTGGTTCCAGTCTCAAGATCTACGATCCTGAATTCCACATCCGGGAACGGTATGCCTATAGAACCGGGTTTGTTAACGCCGTGCGCGGGATTGGCCGATTGGGCCGTGACCGCTTCGGTGAGGCCGTATCCCTCCATAAGCACCGCGTCGGTGAGGTTCTCGAACCGATGTCGCACGTCCGCCGGAAGTGGCGCCGAGCCGACGAATACATACTCGAGAGAAGACATGTCCGCGGTTTCGATGCCGGGCAGTTCGGTCAGGACCGCGAGGGTCGAAGGTACCCCGATCAAGACCTTCGGCCTTGCTTTCTCGATCGCCCCCACAAGCTCTTTCCATCCGTGGCCCTCGAGGAGGACGGTCGCGGCCCCCTTGAACAATGGGGCGTTGATACCGGCGCTCATCCCGTAGCTGTGGAAAAGCGGAAGGGCCGCCAGTATGGAGTCTCCCTCGCCGAACTCCACCCATGCCGCGAGCTGAGCGGCGTTCGCAACCACCGCGTAGTGAGTAAGCACCACCGCCTTCGGCATGCCGGTCGTACCACCGGTATAGATCAGTACGCAGGGATCCTCGCGCGGGTCGATATCCGGCTCGGGAAGCGTCGGTCCGCAATGCTCGAGCAACCCGACGAAATCATGGACCTGTGGACCTTGGGGCAAGATCTCGCGCTCGCTGGAGGGGACAAAGCCGCATCCCGTCGCTATTACCGCGTGCAGGTCCGCACCCTCCCGCATCGAGCTGACCTTCCGCCAGGCGGCATCGTCGCAGATGAGGACCTTGAAGCCGGCATCCCCGATCGCCTGGGCGAGCTCTCGCTCGACCAGTGCCGGGCTCAACATCACCACCGCGGCACCGGCGCGCATCACCCCGTAATAGGCGATGGCGAACTCGGGGCAGTTCGGCATATATATGCCGACCAAGTCACCCCGGGAGACCCCAAGTTCGGCGATGGCCGAGGCGAGCGCCTCAATGTGTGAAGCAAGCTCACCGAACTTGACGGTCGCGTTCCCGGAATAGAGCGCTACACCTTTCGGGTTTCGAGCGGCCATGTCCAGTACGGGCTTGTAGACGGGCACGACGGGGTATTCGATGGATTGAGGAACCCCGGGGTCGTATGCGGACAGCCATCGCCTGGTCATCGATCTCCCCGAATTGCCTTGCAACACCACGTCCAACACAGATGATGCTTGCTCCTGGCAGCTAAGCGTTGGCGCGCTCGCCCGCAATCAAAGCCGCGCCCAATGCCCCTGTGTGCTGAGGCATCTCGGGCACCAGTATCTCGGAGGCGAATCTCTTCTCGAGCGCCTTGACCACGCCCCTGTTGCGAGCGACCCCTCCGGTCATGATTATCTTCTGCTCGACGGGCACCCTGGCGGCCATCGCGTATATCCTTGAGGCTATCGCCTGGTGGATGCCGGCAACGATATCGACCTTGCTCACACCTTCGGCGACCCGCGACACGACCTCGCTCTCGGCGAACACCGTGCAGACGCTGCTGATGGATGCGGGTGAGTCGGACTCGAGGGATAAGGCGCCCAGGTCGTCGAGCTCGATCTCGAGGGCGTGCGCCATCACCTCGAGGAACCTTCCCGTGCCCGCGGAGCATTTGTCGTTCATCACAAAATCGAGCACCTTTCCGCGGCCATCGATTGCGATCGCCTTGGAGTCCTGACCCCCGAGGTCTATGACCGTACGGGCTTCGGGTATCGTGAAGTGCGCACCGCGCGCATGGCAAGTGATCTCGGTAACCTTGTCTTGAGTGAAGTCGGCGGCGAGGCGTCCGTAGCCCGTGGCGACGATGCCCGCGAGGTCTCCCTCCGAAATCCCCGCCTGCTCGAGAGCGAGATCGAGGGTGCGCCGTCCCGACTGTCGGCTATTATGCCCTGTCGGCACGAGGCTGGTTGCAATTATCGTGTTGTCTTCGAGGATCACCGCTTTTGCGGTGAGAGACCCGATATCGACTCCCGCTACCGGCATTTACCATCCTTTCTCCCATCCAGTTCGATCTATTTGATTATAGCGTGGCTTCGGTTTATACACATAGAAAAAGGGTGGCACCACTTAGATGGGCCACCCTTTTGATCAGTCTGGCTCGGACTAGACCGCTACTACTTCTTTTACCTCAGGGATCTCTTCCTTGAGCTTGGCCTCGATGCCCCTCTTGAGGGTCATTGTCGCCATCGGGCAACCGCCGCAAGCCCCCACAAGCCGGACCTTCACGGTTCCGTCTTCCTCGACCTCGAGGAGCTCGACGTCTCCGCCATCCCTCTGAAGCATGGGCCTAACTTTGTCAAGAACACCCTCTACCTGCTCTTTGGTCATCTAAAGCCCCTTTCCCCTGCTTTAAGCACAAATGCGATTATTGACTTCATCGATAGCTATAATAACCCTATCTTACGGATAGAAAAATGACAAATATCAAAGCTGTGCAAGGGCCGGGCGTCCGACCCTGAACTGCCAAAGGCGGGGGCTTCTGATGAACAGTGACGTTGTCTTCCAGTGGCTGGGAACGGCCGGCTTTCGAATAGAGCACTCCGGCAAGGTCGTGCTCATAGACCCTTTCTTCTCGAGGAACGAGAACTCGACTCCCATCCTGAGCCAGAAGCCGGCCGACATGTCCGACGCTGATGACATCTTCCTCTCTCACGGCCATTTCGATCACATCGTGGACGTGCCGGAGATCGTCGGGCTTTCGGGCGCTCGTGTCTGGTGCTCCAAGGTTGCGGCCGATACACTCGTGAAGATGGGTGTCCCTGAAGGGAAGATCAACAGTCTGTCAGGCGGGGAGTCGATCGACCTGGAGACTTTCACCGTCGATGTAGTTCCGACCAGGCACATCCGTTTTGATGCCCGGCTCGTCCTTTCGACCATCCCGGGAATCCTCAGGGAACGCAAGCTGGTCAAGGGGCTCAGCCATTATCAGTCAGGCACGGTAATGATTTACGCGTTCGATTTCGGGGGCTTGACGGTTGTCCACATCGGGAGCCTGGGATTGAAGCCCGAGGAAGCTGTGACGCTTGGCCTCAGCGAGCCAAGGCCGGATATCCTCATGCTACCCGTGCAGGGTCACACCGACATCTGCCGACGCGCCGCCCTGGTCACCGCGGCGATCCACCCTCGCGCCGTCGTACCCCAGCATCACGACAACTTCTTCCCGCCGATAAGTCGCGTGGTTGACCTCGAGCCGTTCCACAAGATGGTCACTGAGATGGCGCCGGATTGCGCCTACTTCGAGCCTGTCCTGAGCGAGAAGTTCACGGCGGCGGAAGTGCTCGAGGGCGACTAGCTATGCCCCAGTCAGTTGGGGCCGTCAGTCACATATGGAGCTGGTGATCTTGAGCGCTGCCAACCTCAGCGGACGGCGCGGTAGTGGGCGGCGTCGCGTTCTATGAGGCCGGCGCGCTCGAGGCGAGCTAGGTGCTTGCCGACCATCATCCCTTCGAAGAGCTCGAATAGCTGGGGCGGCTCCCACCTCCGGCCGTAGACGATAGTTTGGGCGACGATCTCGTCGAACGTCCGTGGCTCGGTGAGGAACTCGGCCAGGCGCTCCTCACGCCCGTGGATGACGCGTGCAAATGCATCCAGACGGCCGCTTATATCTCCGTGCAGTACACCTTCGCCGTGGCTCATGTACCACGTCTCGGCCTGCACAGTCTTGAGGCGCTCGATAGAGGCAAGAAAGGCGTCTATGTCCGAGCCCCTGTTCGCGTACCACGGCCCGAACTTTCCCAGGTCGATGTCCGCGAGGAAAACGGCGTTCTTTTCGACAAACTCCACGCACGTATGGCCGGCCGTGTGACCGGGCGTGTGGATGAAACGCAGCGTGTTGGCGCCGAGGCTCAGCGTATCGCCGTCATCGACAGTGCGTGTGACGCGTTTCTCGGTCCACTCCCATCTCTCGCGGATCGTGCGCTTCCACGCTGGAAGCCAGGGGACGCCGTCGACGCCAGTTGCGCGCGCGAGCTCGTCCAGGTCTTCGATAGCGGGCGCGTCGATGGCATTGGCTACTATCTGAGCCGGCGAAAAGACCGGGTCGTATCGGGTGTGGTCGACGTGGTAGTGGGTATTGACCACGAACTGCACGGCTTTCTCGCGGTGCAGCGCCTCGAGCCGGGCTCGCTTCGTCGCGGGGTCGATTATGGCAGGCTTCTCGTCATCGATGAAGAGACAGTTGGAGTCAGGGAAGCGGGCGCGGTTGTCCCCGGCTATGAAGCTGAGTTCCCCCGTCGCCATCCCCCGGTCCTACAGACCGAGCTTGCCCGGGTTCATGATGCCCGCAGGGTCGAGAGCCTTTTTCATGCCGCGCAAGAGCTCCATGCCCTGGGGCCCGTACTCGCGCTCGAACCAAGGTGCGTGCTCGTAACCCACGCCGTGATGGTGCGTGATGGTGCCGCCGTTTGCTAGGATGGTGTCCCCCGCCGTTCTTTTGATGTGCTCCCACTGCTCGATCTCGCGCCCCATGGCGATCTTGCCGAGGAAGATGAAATAGAGGCTCGATCCCGTGACGTAGGAGTGAGAGAGGTGGCACGTTACCAGGGACTTCGAGTCGTAGTCGGCCAGCGCTCCCCGTATCGATTTCTTGACCGCGTGGTAGAGCGGCATTATGTTGCCCCACGTCGTCGCGGTCTCGAGCGTGTCCGTCATAACGCCCCAGCCGAACATTATGTCGCGCAGGTACGGGTTGTCATAGCGCGTCTCGAACCACTCCATCCCCGCCCCCTTGCCCAGGGGTATCGCGCCGTTCTTGCGACAGATGGCCTGCATTCGTTTCATGCGGGCCGCCACGTCGACCTTCTTGCCCTCGCACCCAAGGATCGCGAACGCGCCCGTCTCGAACGACCAGCCGAGCCGGCTCAGCCCCTTGAGCGCGCTCTGCATGGCCTGCTCCTTGGTGGGGTTGCTGGAGGGCCTGCGCACCCGCATGGCCATGGAGCTTTCCTCGTCGTCGGATATTCTTATGGTTTCGGGGAAAAGGCCGTGCTGCAGCATCTCGCGCACCGCCTGAACTCCGCCCTCGAAAGTCTTGAAGAGCTGGCCGCGGTAGTCGTAGAACTGCGGCAGCGGATGGACCTTCATAGTCGCCTCGGTGATAATGCCGAGCGTGCCCTCGGACCCACAGATTATCCTGTCGAGGTCGGGCCCGGTCGCCGAAGCCGGAACGTCTCTCGTCTCGATGATGCCGCGCGGGGTCACCATGCGGACGGACTCGATCATGTCTTCGATCTTGCCGTAGCTGGTCGACTGGCGGCCTGCGCCCCGGCTCGCTATCCAACCGCCGAGCCCGCTGTAGAGAAAAGACTCGGGTGCGTGTCCCAGGTACACCTTGAACTTCGCGAGCTCGTCCTCGAGCTCCGGGCCCCATATCCCCGCCTGGATGCGGGCGGTGCGGCTCTCTACGTCGACCCGCAGCACCTTGTCCATGCGCCTCAGGTCGATGGACAGCGTGCCGGCGAAACCCTCGACGTCGAGTGGCTCGACACCTCCGACGACGCTCGAGCCTCCGCAGAAAGGCGTAACGGCAAGCGACCTATCCTCGGCCAGCTTCAGCAGCTCGACTATCTCGTCTTCCGAGCCCGGGAATATGACCGCGTCGGGCGGGTGCTTTATCTGTCCCATGCGCGCGAGCAGGCAGTCGCGGTAGCTCCTTCCTATAGCGTGCATGACGCGGTCCCGCCTCGTGGTCGAGACGTTGTCCTCCCCTACTATCTTCTTGAGCGCGTCGATCGCGTCAGGCTGTAACCGGGACTCACGCAACTCCAGCTCGTTTATGTCGGGATCCGGGGTGCGGACCTGCTCGACTCCGACGTCGAGCTTGTCTTCTATGAAAGGCACGTAGGTGGGACGTTTTTCTACTTCGTAGGTCTTGTTTACGTCGCCCCAACCCCACCAGCGTGCTTCAATCTCATTCGACTTCGGCATGATCAGCCTCCTTGCCGGCTGTCTTCCTGATCTCTTCATCGGACGACGGGGATTGGGGGATTTGCTGCCCCTCCATCCTCAGGCTCCTTTCTAAGCCCGCCGGGAAGCTACACGCCGAGGAACTTCTTGATGACCCGGTTGAGGTCTGAGACGTCTATTGGCTTGAGCAGGAACTCGTCGGCTCCCACCTGGGACATCTTCTCGCGCGTGGCCGCCGCGAGGCTCGCCGTGATGGCCACGACGGGCACATCCTTTGTATGCACGGTGTCTTTTATGCGTCGGCACACCTCGCTGCCGGAGAGACCGGGCAGGAGCACATCGAGCAACACCATGTCGGGCTTCTCTTGCTCGATCTTGTCGAGGCACTCGTTCCCATCCCGCGCGATCTCGACTCCGTACCCCATCCGGTCGAGGACCACCTTGTACGTAGCAATGACATCGTAGTTGTCGTCAACTATCAGTATTTTTTTCTTTTCTCTCATCGGGACCCCGAACCGGCACCCTGAAGGTAAACGTTGTGCCTTCTCCAACTTGACTCTGGACGGTGATGCTTCCCCCGTGCGCTTCCACTATACCCTTGCAGATGGCCAGACCCAAGCCTGTTCCTCTTTTTTCGGAGCGCGTATCGGCATGTGCCTGGGACCACTTCTCGAAGATCGTACCGATGGCTTGCGGGGAGATACCCGGCCCTGTGTCGGTTACGTCCACCTCGACCCAGTCATCCCTGAGGTCTATGGAAACGGTAACGCTGCCCTCGTCCGTGTAGTTAATCGCATTGCCCAGAAGGTTCTGCAGCACCTGGTACACGCGGTCGCGGTCGCACCTCGCTGTAACCGGTCCGTTGCGGGATATGACCTCGAGTCGCAGATCCTTGGCCGTCGCCGCGGGCTCGTCACTCTCGACCACTTCACGGGCCAGCTCGAAGAGGTCGTTTTCGTTGAGCTCGAGATCGAGCTGCCTCGCCTCGATCTTGGTCAGGTCCAGAAGGTCGGTGGTCAGCTTGGTCAACCTGTCGATGTTTCTCTCGGCAATGGTCAGCATCATCTTCTGCTCGTCGTTCAGGGAGCCAACCATCTCCCTTACGACGGTGGCTACACCCATCTTCATCGATGATAGCGGCGAGCGAAGTTCATGTGATGCCATCGAAACGAAATCGCTTTTGAGCTCGTCGAGTATCTTCAGTCGCTCGTTCGCTTCCTGAAGCTCTCTGGTTCGCTCATCGACTTTCTTCTCGAGTGTCTGGTAGAGGTCGTCGAGCCTTCCCGCCATCTTGTTGAACTCGTCCGCGAGGGTGGTGACTTCGAGGCCGTCGCTTATCGTCACCCTTGTGCCCAGTTCGCCGCCGGCGAGCGCCTTGACCCCGTCCTGGAGCTCCTCGAGTGGACGGGCGATCGACCTGGCGATAAGGTAAGCCAGAGCGCACCCCCCGATGAGTAGAACGACTATCACAAGTATGTCCACGTTCCTCAACCTGTATACGGGCGCAAAAGCTTCTTTGCTGTCCGCCGAAACCGTTACTCCCCAGTTGCTTACAGCAACAGAATCAAATGAGACCACGAGGTTTGCCGAGCCCTCTTTGGTCTGTATTTCGCCCCGCTCCCCATGCGCCGCCTTTACGAGAGCGGATCCCGAACTGCCGGAAAGGGTCGCAAGGACGAACGTGGTCGAACGCGGTTTCTCGGTCGGGACGGCGGCCTGGATCTCGCCATCCGCGAGCTTGCTTAGCACTATCTTTCCGGACGGGCCCAATCCCGACGTATCCGTCAGCTCTCTTTCGAGGTCGGTTGCGTGCCTGTCGATCACGAGCACTCCCACGAGAGAACTCGTGCCCTCACGGTAGACAGGCGAAGCGGCGAAAAGGATTATCTGGCCGTTTCTCACCGTGAAATCGTAAGCCGTCCTGCCGAGAGCCGCACGGGCTATCATCTGATCGGAGCCAGAGACATTGAGGACCGATGTCTCCGCGGTCTGGGTGC
>DATCGY010000222.1:0-6801 GCA_036508635.1 Candidatus Anoxymicrobiaceae bacterium | reverse complement strand
TTCGACACCCGCCGCGCCCGAGAAGGGCGTCCTGGATGCGATAGCCGGTGCCGGGGCAGCCGGCGCTCCACTCGTCCACGGCTCGACCGTTGCGACAAACGCCATACTCGAACGCAGCGGTGCGAAAACCGCGTTCGTCGCCACCGCCGGTTTCGCGGACGTCATCGAGATAGGGCGCCAGGAGCGTCCATGCCTCTACCGCCTGGACGTCCACAAGCCGGAACCCCTTGTGCCCCGGAATTTGAGATTCGAAGCGCGAGAAAGGGTCGGCCCTGGTGGAGCTCTGCTTCAGAAACTCACCCGCTCGGATGCAAGGCAGGTGGCATTGAAGGTGGCCTCCAGCGGAGCACGCTCGGCCGCAGTTTGCCTCCTCTTCTCTTTCGAGCACCCGCACCACGAGGAGATGCTGCGCGAAGAGCTCGAGAAGCTCGGGGTCGCGGTATCCCTGTCGAGCTGGGTCCTACCCGAGTACCGGGAGTACGAGCGGGCAAGCACGACGGTGATCAACGCGTTTGTCTCTCCGGTGATGGAAGGTTACCTCGACCGCCTCGAAGATGAGCTTCATACCAGTGAGGGCAGCGGTATGCGACTCATGCACTCAGCCGGCGGTACTATTTCCTCGGAGTTGGCCAGGCACAGGGCCGCCGATCTCGTACTGTCCGGGCCCGCGGGCGGTGCCGTCGCGTCGAGCTGGCTGGCCGGCTCGCTCGGCCTTGATGACGTCATAAGTTTCGATATGGGTGGCACATCCACTGACGTCTCGCTCATAAGCGGCGAACCGACCGTTACCCGCGAGACACGTATCAACGGACTTCCCGTAGCATTACCCATGATAGACATCCACACGATCGGCGCCGGTGGTGGCTCCATTGCTCACGTTGACAGGGCCGGAGTCCTGAAAGTCGGGCCCGAGAGCGCGGGAGCCGACCCCGGTCCCGCATGCTACGGCAAAGGTATGCTTCCGACCGTGACTGACGCAAGCCTGGCACTGGGAAGGCTCGAGCCTTCGTGGTTTCTTGGTGGCCGCATGACCCTCCAGGTGGACGGGAGCATCAAAGCCCTCGGCTCTCTGGCCGGCCCGGCGAACGTCGCTCATGCCGCGAGGGCGACTCTCGAGGTCGCTTACAGCCACATGGAAGCGGCTGTCAAGAAGGTCAGCCTCGAGCGAGGTTTCGACCCGCGGGAGTTTGCGCTGGTGGCTTTCGGAGGAGCCGGCCCCATGCACGCCTGCGAGCTTTCGGCCAGGCTCGAGATCCCGCGCGTGATAGTGCCGGTCTACCCCGGGCTCTTCTCGAGCATCGGGATGCTGCTGGCGCAGCCGGGCCGCGATTATTCGCGCTCATCGATCGGGCCTCTCGACGACCTTCACATCGAGTCGGTCTCCCGCACCTTCGCACTGCTCGAACAACAGGCTTCCGATGAGATGAAACGCGAAGGTTTCAGCAGCGGCCTTCGGTTCAGGAGGACCCTCGCGATGCGATATCGCGGTCAGTCACACGAGGTCTCGGTGCCGGTGAGGCGGCTGCGGAGGGCGGAGGTCGAACGCCACTTCCAGCAGGCTTACCGCGCCGCGTTCGGATACCTTCGCGAAGGCCAGGAGATCGAGGTAGTGAACGTACACCTCGCCTGCAGAGCGCCCCGCCGCGACGTGCCGCTGACGACGCCGGTCACGGGCACCGGACGAGCCCCCCGACCCCTTGCGCGCAAAGAGACTTACTTCGAACGCGGCGGGATGACAGAGTGCCGGGTGTTCGCGCGCTCCGAGCTGTCGCCGGAGCATCCCATAAAAGGTCCCGCGCTCGTGTTGCAGGCTGATACGACCACGCTCGTCCCCCCGGGCTGGAGGTCTACGGTCGATATCATGGGAAACCTCGACCTGGAGGCGCTGTGAAAATGGATGCGTTCACCCTGGAGGTCTTTCGCAGCTTCGTGAGCTCCGTCGCCGAAGAGATGGGGGTGGCTCTTCACCACACCGCGTTCAGCCCGAATATAAAGGAACGCAAAGACCATTCGTGCGCGGTCTTCGACCCCGAAGGACGGCTCGTCGCGCAGGCGGAGCACATTCCCGTCCACCTGGGGGCCATGCCCGAGACGGTAAGCGTCGTGCTCGATCGCTTTGACCTCCAGCCCGGAGACCTGGTCGTTCTCAACGACCCGTTCCTTGGAGGGACACACCTTCCCGATATATCCATGGTGTCACCGGTGTTCCACGACGGAGACATCGTCGGACTTCTTGCAAGCCGGGCGCACCACTCAGACGTCGGCGGCCTCGCCCCCGGCTCGCTCGGTCTCACAAGGGATATCTACCAGGAAGGTCTGGTCATCCCACCGGTACTGCTCATCAAAGCGGGAGATTACAACCGCGAGGTCGAAGAGTTCATATGCTCCAACTCGAGGACTCCCCGTGAACGCGAGGGCGACCTGCAGGCGCAGGCCGGAGCGCATGCCGTAGGCTCGCGCCGTCTCGCCGACATCGCAGGCAAGTACGGGCACGGGCCGCTGCTTGCGCGCTTCGAAGACCTGATGCTGTACTCCGAGGAGCTTACGAGGCTGGCGCTGGCCGAGATCCCAGCGGGTAGCTACTCTTTTACCGATTACCTGGATGACGATGGGTTCTCCGAGCACATGATTCCCATCCGCGTCAGCGTGACGGTTTCCGGTGGTCGGGCGCGTGTCGATTTCACGGGCACCAGCCCGGAGGTCGAAGGACCTTTGAACTGTCCCAGAGCCGTGACCCTCAGCGCCACCTACTACGTCTTCAGGTGCATCACAGGCGAGGAAGTGCCCGCGAACGACGGAGCATTCAGGCCCATCGAGATCGTCATCCCGGAGGGTTGTCTTCTCGATGCAAGCAGGCCGCATCCGGTGTGCGGCGGCAATGTGGAGACTTCCCAGCGCGTCGTCGATACTCTTCTCGGGGCACTGTCAGAAGCCCTGCCCGGCAAGATACCCGCGGCGAGCTACGGCACCATGAGCAACCTGGCCATAGGCTCGGCTCCGGGGGGAACGGCTTTCTCCTATTACGAGACCATAGCGGGGGGCACCGGCGGCCATCCGCTGGCCGGGGGCTCCAGCGGGACGCAGGCACACATGACCAACACCCTCAACACCCCAGTCGAGGCGCTCGAGTATTCGTACCCGCTCAGGGTGAAACGGTATCGAATCCGGCGCGGATCGGGTGGCGGTGGCGAGCATCGCGGTGGCGACGGACTCGAGCGCGAGATCGAGTTCCTAGAGAACTGCAGGGTCACCCTTCTCTCCGACCGGCGTTCGAGCGGCCCCTGGGGCCTCGGCGGCGGCGGAGCGGGCAAGCCCGGACGCGATTACCTGGTCGTCGAAGGAAGGGCCTCTCGACTTCCTTCCAAGTGCACTTTCGATGCCGGAATCGGAGACAGCGTGCGGGTGAACACACCGGGGGGAGGCGGCTGGGGTACGAAGAAAGTCAGTCCGAAGACTCCACGCCGGCCGAAGGCTCGAGGTAGCTGACGTCGTCCTCCGTCGAGTACCCGAAGTCGATCTCGAGGACGCGCACCGGCTTGTCACCAGCCGTTATCTTGTGCTCTACCTCGGCTTTTATCACGAACTCATCACCCTCGCGCGGAAAGAACTTCTCGTTCCCGACCTGCACCTCGAGTCCGTTGTCGAGGATTATCCACATGTCGTCACGGAGCCTGTGATAGTGAAGGCTCGTCGACTGACCGGCCGCGATGAGCATGACCTTTACAGTGCAGACCTGGTTGACCGTGTACTCCCTTATGAAGCCCCACGATTTTTCGAGCAGCATCGTCTATCAGTCCTCCCGGCCGTTGTCGGTCGGCCGCCTTGACCCCGTGTGCCTGTCGATGTCTTTTTTGTCTTCCCTGCCGCGGATCTTTTCGCGCAGGTCTTTCTCGACCCTCGTCGGAGGAGCGGTCGGTTTCCGGATTCCCCTGTAGATCTCGCTGAGCCTGGGCGCGCGCTTCATGTAAGTCGAACCTCCCTGCCTCGATTATACTATTCATGGTGAATAGTTCATGAGCTTACGAAACGGTTATCTCGTCACGGTGTTCTGGCCGGCCTTGCGGGTCTTGCACAAGATGCGAAAGCATCCCGAGACCCGGCACGTCCACTTCACGGTCGAATCCACCGATTCCGTCGAACTTTTCTGCACCCTGCTCGGGGACAATCGAGAAGCCGCGGTTGTCGTCGCACACCCCGCGATCACCGGCTCCGCGCTCGGTCAGGTAGTCGACCTCGCGGACGAGCTCGCTCGCTCTTTCTCGGTTATCACGTTCGACTTCAGGGGGCACGGTAAGAGCTCGGGCAGGTGCCCCGTCGGGTTCTCCAGTGTAGCGTCGGACCTGCACGCCGTCGTCGAAGAGGTCGGGAAGATGGGGTTCGGCAAAATCGGGTTTGCCGGGTTCTCCCTGGGGGCGGCGGCGGGATTCCTGGTCGAGAGCAGGGAGCCCTGCTTTGACTGCTTCGTGTCCATCGGATGTCCGCCGTCACTCCCTGATGTCGGCCCTTGGTCGCAACACCCACTGATATCGCGCGTTGGCGCTCGCATCCTCGGCATGAGGCTCGACCCCACACTGGACAGGGGGCCTGACCCCCTCGATGTCGCGGCCGACATGCCGTCCGTTCCCAAGCTCATGGTGTTCGCCGAGTACGAGGTTGCCACGCCGGAGGAGATCGAGGAGTTCACCGGGCGAATCTCTTCTCCCAAAGATATCATCACGATTCCCGGCGTCTGGCACGCCGACCTGGGTGGGCGCGAAGCCCTGATCAGGGAATGGCTCCAGAGCGCTCTATCCTGAAGGCGGCGCCCCGGAAAGGGCGGGCAACCGTTTCCGCCGAAATATTATCGGTTAGCGCTCACCAGGGGAGACCATGCGGATTGCGAACAGCTTGTGTTCTTCTTCAAGAACCATATGGACCATGCGGGTATTGTTGCTGTCAGTCCTGCTCGTGACGCTGATCTCAACCCCGGGTTGCAACAGCAAAGCCGAGCTCGACTACCAGGATAAGATAAGCGCTCTTGAAGCCCGCGAACTAAAGACAAGCAAGCAGTTAGAACAGTACGGCCGCGATTTCTACGCACAGATACAAAGCATACAGGCACCGGATCCCCAGACCGAACTTAACACATTCGACGCTACACTCGACGCGTATATCCAGAAATGCCAGCAGTGCTTCGGCGATCTTCACCAGATCCACGTTGAGATAGACGGCATTACCCCACCAGAAAAGTACGCCGCCGCTCACGCGATCTATTCGAACGCGATGAGCATCTACGACTCGTCGCTTCCCAACTACATCTCAGGCCTCCAGATGATCAGAAACGCACAGAGCGTCCAGGACGTCAATCAATCGGAAGCGGTTTTCAACAGTGTGAAACAGTTCATCCAGCAGGGAGATGAGAATTTCGAGAAAGCACACGGGATGGTTTTCACTGTCGAATGGGAGACTATCACCGGGGTCATCCTGGGTGTTTTCTTCGTTGTGGGATGCGTAATCGCGTTCTTCTACTGGCGGAGTCGCCGCAAGCGCGGCGGACCGGCGTACCCGTCAAGACCGATTCCCGCGGTCCCGGGCTATGGGCCGGTCACCGCGGCCGGCTACCCGGCGCAATCGTATGGCTATCCCCCGCCTGCGTTTGATGCCCACACGCCCATGACTGGCGCCGACGCGCGGTCACCCGCGGATCCACAGTGGGTGTACCCCCCGCTCAACGAAGTTCCTCCCCCGGCTCCGGAAAACGGTCCGGGATTCTCCGACAACCCTACCTGGAACACCCTGATAACGTGCCCTGTCTGCTCCGCTCGCTTCGTGCCAAGAGGCGGTTTCTGCCCGTCTTGCGGGGGGAAGCTCCCGGGTCTCTGAAGCCTGGAGCCCGTCGCCGGACCTTGTGCCATTTCGATGTTTTTTGTATCATCATCTTCGTCCGCTGGGGGATCGTCTAGCGGTAGGACACTGGACTCTGGCTCCAGGTACGAGGGTTCGAATCCTTCTCCCCCAGCCAGTTTTATTTGAGGTCCGGGTGCTAGTGCAGCCGACCTCTTTGTTGTAATATTGCCGATGCGGGCTTTGGCCCAAGGCTCAATTCGTACGTGGCGCATTCGTCTAGCCTGGTTCAGGACGCCGCCCTCTCAAGGCGGTAACAGGGGTTCAAATCCCCTATGCGCCACCACTCCACAACAGCAATCACCACACCGCATAGGGGATTTGAACAAGAGAGGCCGATGTCTCCGTCTCGCGGGGAGAGTATCTTCCCGCGAGTCTAACATGGGGGGTGACAGGCGAACCCCGCAGGTTCGCCGCCCTCAGGGGGGCGGGACGCCCCCATAGGGAAGGAGCGGAATCCTGAACAGCAAACCAGCGACAAGGCTGGGACTCACGCAGGATGAAGCGACGGTTCAAATTCCCCTATGCGCCACCATCCCTTTTCTCAAGCCATTTGTCGATATTTCACCGGTCAATAATACACACCGAAAAGTCTGCAAGGCGGTGGTGTATTTTATGGCCGAAAACAAGTGGGAAATAGCACAGCAAGATTACCTGTTGGCAAAGCGACTACAAGGGTTGAGCCAGTGGACCATGGATGACTACGACACCTATACTCGACAGTTCATAACCTATATCTCGGGCAACAACCTCGAATTCACTACTTCCTAAGTACGCGTCTACCTTGCCTCCCTCAACGTAGGACAGGTCACATTAGGTATTAGGATAAAAGTACTTCGGCGGCAAAGGCGGAAAAAGCAGTTTCAGTTATTACGTTCTACAGTTATTACAACATTTCCCTTTTTGTGCCCTTTTTCA
>DATCGY010000221.1:0-5376 GCA_036508635.1 Candidatus Anoxymicrobiaceae bacterium | reverse complement strand
CCAAGGCGCCGCCCGGCATACCGGCGGATTGGAAGACCTACTCGGGGAAGGGCATCCGACTGTGGTTGCCCCCGGCTTACGAGGTCGGCAAGAGTTCTGGCGACCTCAGCGGTATTGCTTCTAAGCTCAAGGAGCCGGCGGCCGGATACGACCAGATAAGTCGGGCAATCAAGCGTGACCCGACCTCTGTCGTACTGTTCGCTTTCGACGCCGATTCAGCGAATACCGGCCATTCGAGCAGTGTTGGTGTCACGTCCCAGGAGATGCCCGAGGGCATGGGGCTCCAAGACTCGATGGACGCGGGAATCGTAGACCAGCCCCCCACACTCACGATATCGGACAAACGAATCGTTTCGCTGGGTGGCCGCCAGATGGCGCAGATGGAACTGGTAGGAAAAATCGGGTCAAAGCAGGTAACGCAGGTCGTCTATATCGCATCGGGCGGGCAAACCGTCATCCAGGCGGTATTCCAATGCTATTCTCAAGACTTTCAACAGCAGTTGCCGGTTTTCCAAGAGATCATTGGAAGTGTCAGGTCTTCCTGATGGGTTCGCCAGTCGATCACGCTCCCGCCTTTCTCGTTCTGTCACTTCGCCGTCTATTCGAGGAATAGTTCGACGTTTCCCGGCCGGTCTCTCTCGAACGGTGAAGTGGTGGTAATCTTTTGCTTGAAGCCCGCGTACGTCGAGTAATGTCATGGAGGCGATCAAGGTGGCAGGTGCCGGCCGTCGGAGGACCGGAGGATCGAGTCCGAGAGACAGGTTCCCGCTCCGAGAAGGCGACGTTGACAGTTCGCTCGAGTTCGGGGGGCGAGAGCGCGCGTACATCGTGCACGTCCCTCCCGGGTTCGACCGCTCGCGGGCGCTACCGCTTGTCCTCGTGCTCCATGGGGGAATCGTGAACGCCTATTTCACGGCGTACAACACGCGGATGAGCGAAACCGCGGACCGCGAGCGGTTCATCGTCGTCTACCCGAACGGCACGGGCAGATTCGAGGACCGAATCCTTACATGGAACGTGGGATTCGGTTACGGCTACGCGCTGCGAAACCGCGTGGACGACGTTGGGTTCTTGCGGGAGCTCGTCGGGCGCGTGGCAAGCGAATACGGGGCGGACGCGCGACGGGTATACGCGACCGGGATCTCGAACGGTGGGAGCATGTCGTACCGACTCGCCTCCGAAGCGTCAGACGTCTTCTGTGCCGTGGCTCCGGTCGCGGGCGCGTCGGCGGGCCGGGAGCGCCCTGGCGCGCCACTGGTCGTATTCCCGCCACCAGCGAGGCCCGTGTCTATCATCGCGTTCCACGGCCTCCAGGACAGGCTGATCCCTTACAACGGGGGGCCCGGTGCCGGCGTGTCGAACGCCGACTACCTCCCGGTGAAGGACTCCATCGACCTCTGGATCGGATACGACGGCTGCTCCCCCTCACCCGAGACGTGGGCGAGCCCGAGCGGTAACATCGCCAGGCAGTGGTACCCGGGCGGGAACGAAGGCTCCGAGGTGGTCCTGTACACGATCAGGGACGGCGGCCACTCGTGGCCCGGTGGCGCCGCGTTTTCCGGAAGCCCCGCCGGATGGGTCGGCGGAGGAGGACTCGAGCGGGGCGGAGGACCGCAGGCGTCCCGGCGCCCGGACCGGTTTCAACGACGAATCAGCGAAGCGATCGGCAAGACGACGCAAGAGATCTCGGCGAACGACCTGATGTGGGAGTTCTTCAAGCGGCACTCGCTCGGCTGAAGCAGTGGGAGGCGCGTACGCGTTTGATGCCGAAGACTCCCCCCGGAAGCCTCAAAGATAGAGACGTTGCCGACCGAGAAAAAAAAGAGGGCATCGTTATGAAACACAGGTTTCTGATACCGGGCCTTTCTCTGTGCATCGTGCTGGCCGTTGCCGTTTCCGCGGGTTGCGGCTCCAAGGCGCCCAGCTTGAGCGCAATCGCCCCCACCAGCGGCGCCGCGGGCAGCGACACGAAGGCCACTCAGCCGTCGCAGACGAACACGGCAACGGATGCGATAACCGCGTATATGCAGTCGCAGGGGCTGAGCATCAACGACTACGTGCCGCAAAACACCAAGGTCAGCACGTCTGATAACAACTGGGCTGTGTACGATTACCAGAGGTTTGAGGGGATGGGGCACCTCATCTTCCTGGTCCACAACGCAAATGGCACGTGGACCGTCGTCGCGACGGGAGACGGCCAGCCGCTGAGCCCGCAAGCAAACGGGGCGCCGGCAGACCTGACGTACCCTTGACAACCGTAGGTCTGGAGCGGGACATACGGTGTTATAATCCTGTAACCAGAGTAGGCAAGGTCGAGACTCCTCTAACTGCGTGGTGATACTGCATGTACAGGAGCGAAGCGTCGAAGCTCACCGGCCGGAAGCGGTCGCGTTTCGGTGAAGCGACTGCTTTCGACGAGGGCTTGTACAACCTGGGCCACGGGGTCTACGCCTGGATGGTGCCCAACGGCTCCTGGGGAGAAAACAATTCCGGCCTGGTATTGGGGGACGGCGAATCTCTTCTGTTGGATACCCAGTGGGACGTTCCCTGCACCGCCGAGATGCTCGACGCCATGCGCCCCCTCACTCGCGAAGCGCCGATCAAACACCTGGTCATAACTCACGCGGACGGCGACCACTCCTGGGGATGCGCTTTGGTGCGCGAGGCCGAAGTGGTGATGTCCGCGGCCGCCGACTCGGAGTCCCGCGAGCTAAAGCCCACCTCAATGACCCTGATGTCCGGGGTAACCGGCGCTCTCACCCGCGCTGGTTGGGGAAACGTAAAGAAAGCCTGCCACTACCTGCACGGGATGACCGCTCCTTACGATTTCAAAGGGGCCGTTGCCGCATCGGCGACGACCACTTTCCAGAAGAGAACGACCATCGAGGTCGGGGGCCGCGCGTTACATTTGATCGAGGCCGGCCCGGCGCACACGCGAGGAGACGTCATCGTGCATATCCCCGATGCCGGTGTCGTCTTCTGTGGGGACATCGTATTCAACGGGTCGACCCCGGTCCTGTGGGCAGGCCCGCTGGAGAACTGGGTCTCCTCCCTGACAAAGATGCTCGAGCTCGACGCCGAGACGTTCGTCCCGGGTCACGGTCCGATCTGCGGCAGGGAGGGCGTGCTCAAGATGAAGGAATACTGGGAGTACATCGGGCGAGAGCTGCGCAAATACCACGAGGCCGGCATGTCCGCGCGCGATGCGGCGTGCGATATCGCTCTCGGCCAGGAGTTTGCCGAGTCCGAGTATGCCAGGTGGGACTCTCCCGAACGCATAATGACCAGTGCTCACGTGACCTACCGCCATCTCGAGGGACGGGGCGGGCACCTCAAGCCGGCTGAGAAGGTGCTGATCTTGTGGAAGCAAGGATTGCTGGCGAGCGACATGCCGGGTGCCGCCCCGGCATCGATGCATAGACCGTAGGGGGAACCATCAAACTCGTCACATTCTCTGTTGAGGACGGCAAGTTTCTTACGGGTGCCCTGGTTGAGGGAGGCGAGACCGTGGTCGCCCTGCAGGCGGGGGCCCGCGCGCTCGAGGGCGCTGACCCGGCTTTCTTTGACAGCCTGCTGGCGTTCCTGGTGGCGGGGCCGGAGGCCCTGGAGAAAGCTCACCAGGTTGTCGAGTTCGTGACGGAACAGCACCCGCCCGGTGTAGAACTGCCTCTTGCGTCTGTCAGTCTGCTTGCCCCCCTTCCGCACCCGGAATCGATCCGTGACTGCCTGTGCTTCGAGCAGCACATCATCAACAGCATCAGGGTCATCGGCCTGAAAAAGTTTGCACCCGTCGACGAATGGATCGAAAAAGTCTTTGGTCGCAAGAGGAGTCTCGCCTACCGGGCAAACCACGCCTTCTACGAGCGCCCAATCTACTACAAGAGCAATTGCTTCTCGGTGGTCGGGACGGACCACGATGTCCGCATGCCCTCCTACACCGATCGTTTCGACTACGAGCTCGAGTGGGGTGTGTTCATCGGCCGCAAAGGCGTCGATATTCCGAAAGGCGAGGCACGCTCCTACATCGGCGGATACACGATCTTCAACGACTTTTCCGCCCGCGATATACAGATGAAGGAACAGGCCGGCCGCCTGGGCCCCTCCAAGGGCAAGGACTTCGACACCGGCAACGCCATGGGCCCGTGCCTGGTGACGGCCGACGAGATCGCCGACCCGTACGACCTGGTCATGACGGCGCGCGTCAACGGCGAGGAGTGGTCACGTGGGACCACCGCCGACATGCACTGGTCCTTCGAGGACCTGGTGGAGTACATCTCGAGGTCGGAGACCCTGTATCCCGGGGAGTTCCTCGGTTCGGGCACGTGTTCTGGAGCCCAGGGACGCGGGTGCGGGCTCGAAATGGGCAAGTTCCTGCAGGACGGGGACGTAGTCGAGCTCGAGGTCGAGGGCATCGGGGTGCTGCGCAACCGGGTCGTCCGACATTAAAACACGCGCTCGACGGCAGTTGGTATCTATTCCAAACTAAGCTCGCGCCATTCAAACAGGCAATGGGGTCTTATTCTTACCAGATGTCAGATAAGTCAAGCTTCTTACCTGACTATCAGCCATTCAACAGTATGTATTGACAAATATAACACATATACTTATCATCGCTTATGATGTATGTGTGGTATGTCTTTTATATCAGTGTTCGGTATGTAGTTTCGAAAGGGAGTACTTGTTATGGAAATGACAAAAGTGGAGGAAAACTGCGAGGCGGAGAGCCGGGAGTACGATTACCGGGGATACGACACCAAGGTCTCGAACATACTGAATGCCGTGTTCGACGGGGTCGCGAATGTGCTCGATTCCATCTTCGGAAAGAAGACGGCGGCCGGTGCAGTGGTGTCAAAGTTTATGGATACCGCGTGCGCCCAGGTACAGACACGCGGTATCTCAGCTGAGATGAAGGATTGCCCGTTCTGCGCGGAAACCATCAAGAAGGCGGCCATCAAGTGCCGCTATTGCGGCTCGGACCTGACCGATGAAAACGCTAGTTGACGCCCCGCCTGGTAGAGTTTCGGGAAGACGAAGGTCGTCTACCCAATCGTTCCAGACCGAGGAGGATTCCTTGCGCGATTACATGAATACGCCACAGGTGGCAAAGCTTCTGGGGGTAAACATCCAGACTGTGAGGGAGTACATCCGGAGCGGCGAGCTTCCGGCCGCCAGGGTCGGCAGGAGGTATGTCATCGCCCGTGACGATGTCGACAGGTTCATTGAAAAACGCAAGGATGCAAGAAGTGCCAAGGACATCGGTCTCACCGAAAAGGGCAGGGAGACCGTTGAGAAAGTGAAGCGGAACTCGAAAAGGGTGCTTGCATACCTGGAGGAATGCCCCGGGGCCAACACCGAGGAGCTTTCCGAGGCCTTGGG
>DATCGY010000220.1:0-17081 GCA_036508635.1 Candidatus Anoxymicrobiaceae bacterium | reverse complement strand
CCTGGAGGTATCGTAATGCCCGCCAAGCATATATTCGTGACCGGAGGAGTCGTATCTTCCCTGGGCAAGGGCATCACCGCGGCTTCCGTAGGCCTGCTGATGAAATCTCGCGGGCTCAAGGTAATGATGCAGAAGATGGACCCCTACATCAACGTGGATCCGGGCACGATGAACCCGTTCCAGCACGGCGAGGTCTTCGTGACCGATGATGGGACCGAGACTGACCTCGACCTTGGGCACTATGAGAGGTTCGTTGACATAAACCTGTCCAGGGAAAGCAACGTGACCACCGGTACCGTCTACGGTACGATCATCGGAAGAGAGCGCAAGGGCGAATTCCTCGGGGCGACCGTACAGGTCATCCCGCACATAACCGACGAGATAAAGCGCAGGATACTCGCCGTCATAGAGGACGAAGAAGAGGTCGACGTCGCCATTCACGAGATCGGCGGTACGGTGGGTGACATCGAGGGCCTTCCTTTCCTCGAAGCGATAAGGCAGATGAAGAAAGATCTTGGGCATGAGAACGTCTGCTACATCCACGTCACGCTCGTTCCGTGGCTCGAGACCTCCCGGGAGCTCAAGACCAAGCCGACCCAGCACAGCGTGAAAGAGCTCAAGAGCATCGGTATCCAGCCCGACGCCATCGTATGCCGATCCGACCGCCCGATCAACGGCGACGTCAAGGACAAGATCGCGCTCTTCTGCGATACGGAGAGAGAAGCCGTAGTCTCCGCGGTCAACGCCGAGACTATCTATGAGGTCCCGCTCAAGCTGAACGCTGAAGGCCTGGACGAATACATCGTGAAACACCTCGGCCTTCCCGGGCACCCTCCGGATCTCGAGGAATTGAGGGCCCTGGTAGGACGGATAAAGGGCCTCACCGAGGAGATAAGGGTAGCGATCGTCGGCAAGTACGTAGACCTTCCGGATGCGTACATCTCGATCGTCGAGAGCCTGAACGCCGCAGGCATAAAGCACGGGGTAAAGGTGAAGCCTGTCTGGGTCGCCTCCGACACCATGAAAGAGGGACGCTGCGGGGATATCCTCAGGGACGTGCACGGGGTCCTGGTGCCCGGCGGGTTCGGGGTGCGCGGGATCGAGGGCAAGATAATGGCAACGCAGTACGCACGAGAGAATAATATCCCGTTCCTCGGGCTGTGCCTCGGCCTCCAGTGCGCCACGATAGAGTTCGCGAGGAACGTCGCCGGCATGGAGCGCGCAAATTCGAGCGAGTTCGACCCCGATACCCCGTTCCCCGTGATCGACCTGATGGCTCACCAGAAAGATATCGATGGGCTCGGCGGCACCATGAGGCTTGGCCTCTATCCGTGCAAGCTCGCGCCCGAGACAAGGGCCGCCCAGGCTTACGGCGAGCCGGTCATATACGAGAGGCACAGGCACCGCTACGAGGTGAACAACTCGCTTCGGCACAGGATGGAAGAGGCCGGCCTGGTCTTTTCCGGGCTTTCGCCTGATGACCGTCTGGTAGAGATAATCGAGTATCCCGAGCACCCCTGGTTCGTGGCGAGCCAGTTCCATCCCGAGTTCAAATCGCGTCCTCTCCGGCCGCACCCCCTGTTCCGTGACTTTGTTGGGGCAGCCGTAAAGCACCAGCGGCTGCTGGATTCCCACTTGAAAGTCGTCGAGGGTAACGAGGCTCAGGCGGCCGAATGAGCACCCCGGAAGGGCCAGACCCTGAACGGCTCTTCGCCCTGTTCACCGAACTGGTTCGAATCGACAGTGAGTCCGGCGGGGAAAGACGCGTCTCGGATTACATCAAAGGTTTGTGCACCGAGCTTGGATTTGTCGTGCGTGAAGACGGCGCCGGGCGCCAGACGGGCGGGGAATGCGGAAATCTCTTCGTCGGAGTGCCTGGAAGCGGTTTTCAGGAGCTCGAGCCCATCATCCTGAACGCGCACATGGATACGGTAGCGCCCGGCGTCGGAATAATTCCGGTCGATGCCGGTGACAGGTTTGTCAGCAGGAGTGACACCGTGCTCGGAGCGGACTGCAAGGTCGGCATTGCGGCGATACTCGCCGCAGCGGAAGCTGTCAGCGAGAGCGGCCTGCCGCACCGCGCCCTCCAACTGGTCTTTACCGTTCAGGAGGAGCCCGGGCTCCTTGGCGTCAGGCACATGGACCTGTCATTGATCCGGGGAAGGTGGGGGGTGGTGCTCGACGGCAGCGGGCCTATAGGCGGCATTGTGGTGGAAGCTCCCGGGCAGGACCAGGTCAAGTTCACGGTTCGCGGCAGGTCCGCGCACTCCGGGATCGAGCCTGAAAAGGGAGTTAACGCAATAGCGTGCGCCGCCGATGCCATCTCGAGCATAAAGATCGGCCGGCACGATGGGGCGACGACGTCGAACATCGGCCTTTTCTCCGGAGGGACGGCGGTCAACATCGTCCCGGAGACCGCCGTTGTAGAGGGTGAGATCCGAAGCCTTGAGTCCTCCAGGCTGGAGCAGGAGCGCGACGCGATGATCGGCGCGTTCAAGAGCGCCGCGAGGCGCCACGGGTGTAAGATCGGTATCGAGGTCGACCGGACGTTCGAACAGTTTCATCTTCCCTCCGATTCTCATCCCGTAAGATACCTGTCGGCGGCGCTCGTGGAGTGTGGATTCAACCCCAGCCTCGCCAGGAGTGGTGGGGGAAGTGACGCCAACATACTCAACCATGCGGGGTTCGAGATGGCGGTCATGCAGATCGGTCTCGCCAACGCGCACAGCAAGGACGAGTACATACTCAAAGAGGACCTTGTCGCGGCTGCGCGTGTCGTAAACAAGCTTCCGTTCATCGTTCTTGACGAAGAAACTCGAGTGGGGGGATCTTGAGCAGCTATCGGGTGGCCAGGGTCACGGGCGTTGAGCCATGGGTCCCGGGCGCCTCGCTCGCCAGGCTCGAGTTTGAAGACGGCGTTACGGGCAATGCCATATCGTTCGAGCAGCTGTCCGGAACCGTCAGTGAAGGCGACCGGGTGATAGCGAACACAACGGCCGTCGAGCTCGGACTCGGATCCGGGGGTTATCACTTTATTCTATGGAACATGGAAAGATCCAGGCTCGATACGTGCTCTTCCGGGCACATCATGAAGCTCAGGTACACGCCGCTCCAGTTCAACGTTGAGGCAATCGAGGAGAGCCTCGCGGACCTGGAGCCGGGAGATCTGCCTACAGTGCTCGAGGGTATGCCCGTCGTGGCAGGCTCGCTGCATAGCCAGCTTCTTCCCGTCGCGATTGCGTACAAGCACGCGCGCCCCGGGCGGCGCCTGGTCTACGTGATGACCGATGGTGGCGCTTTGCCGGCGGCTTTCAGTAAATCCGTATGGTACGCGAGACAGCGAGGATACATCGACGCGGTGATAACGTGCGGAAACGCTTTCGGTGGAGATCTCGAAGCCGTCACCGCGCACGGAGCGCTTGTCGCCGCCCGTAAGGTATCCGGCGCTGATGCCGTGGTCGCCCTGATGGGCCCGGGGATCGCAGGCACTGGTTCTCCTGTTGGGTTCAGCGGAGTCGAACAGGCTGTTGTCTTGAACGCGGCATCGTCGATGGGTGGCGCTCCGGTGGCGGTCGCAAGGATAACTTTCAAAGACAAGCGCTCCCGGCATTTCGGAATAAGCCACCACACGATTGCCGCCCTGCAGCTCTCCGGGAGCGCCCGCGTGACAGTCGCAATCCCGGCTCTCGATGGCGATAAAGGTGAGACGATCTCGCGCCAGATCGATGAGTCAGGCATGGCCGGCTCACATGAGATCCGAATAATCGACGCCGAAGGGGTCCTCGAGTTGCTCGAAGCCTGTGATTTCGAGATCACGGTCATGGGAAGAGGGGTCCGCCAGGAGCCGGAGTACTTCATGGCGGCGGGCGCTGCGGGGCTCATTGCCGCGGAGATCGGTGGTGATTAGGTGAACATGGACATAGGTGACCATGAGATACTCTCCAGCGAAAAGGCTTTTGACGGGCGTGTCGTCAAGGTTTTCCTGGATGACGTAAGGCTTCCCGACGGCAGAAGCGCGCGCTGGGAGCGAGTCGCGCATCCCGGTGCCGTGGGTATCGTCCCTTTGCATGAAGACAACACCATTGTCATGGTGAAGCAGTACAGACACGCGGTGCGCGGCGTCCTTCTCGAGATACCCGCGGGGAAGCTCGACAGCGGTGAGCCCCCGTTGCAGACCGCGCAACGCGAGCTCGCCGAGGAAGTAAACCTGAAAGCCGGCGGGATGATCAAGCTTGCCGAGTTCTACAACTCGCCCGGGTTCTCCGATGAGTATTTCCATCTCTACCTGGCACGCGAGCTGACAGAAGAGGAGGGCGAATCCGAGCCTGACGAGTTCCTGGAAGTAGTGAGGCTGACCCTGTCGGATGCCATGGGCATGATATCGTCCGGCGATATCGTAGACGCCAAGAGCATCATCGGTATCACCCTGACCCACCTGTTCCTAACCGGTGGATCGAGGCCGTTCGGCGGAACGCGGACCGATGAGACCTGATCGTTCTTCCGGGGCGAGCGGCTCACGCGAAGAGGAAGAGGGCTCGCCGCTCGTCGCTGCCGCGAACGAGTTCCTGGAGTACATGCAGGTCGAAAGAGGCTCCTCTCCCAATACCATATCAGCTTATAGAAGAGCGCTTGTGCGTTACCTCGACTTCCTGCGCTTGGAAGGGATCGAGAACCCCGAGGATGTCGCTCCCGAGCACGTGATGGCTTATGCGGCTTCACTTGCGTCGCGAGAGGCCGCGCTGTCTGCCCGGTCCATATCCCAGGTTTTCAGCGCGATGAGGATGTTTCACAGGTTCATGGTCGCGGAAGGGATCTGCCAGGCCGATCCCACCGGCACGCTTCCATCCCCCAGGATGCCCGGAAGGCTGCCAAAAGCGCTCACAAGACGCCAGGTCGAGAAGCTGCTGGACGCCCCACACGGCGGCGACGCGCTCGGTATCCGTGACAGGATGATGCTCGAGATGCTGTACGCGACGGGAATGCGAATATCGGAGCTTTGCGGGCTCGACGTCGGTGACCTCGACGTGGAGAACCGCATAGTAACGGTGCGTGGCAAGGGTGACAAGTGGAGGATGATACCGTTCGGCTCTGTTGCAGCCGAATCCATGAGACGGTATTTCGAAGACGCCAGGCCCGAGCTGGGACGCGGGGGCAGGACCAGCGCAGTGGTGCTCAACAACCGGGGTGGCAGGCTGACCCGCCAGGGATGCTGGAAAATTATCAAGGGACACGCAGAGGCGGTTGGAATCGGTGACCTCGTCACGCCCCATGTGCTCAGGCACACTTTCGCTACGCACATGCTCGAGGGCGGTGCCAACCTCCTGGTCGTCCAGGAGTTGCTCGGGCATGCGAGCATTGCGACGACCCAGATCTACACGGAGGTCACCAGGGACCGCCTCAAGTCCGTCTACAGGAGCTCCCACCCCAGGGCTGTATAGTCGATAAACCTGGGATACAGCGCGTTCAAGACCCCTTGACGCAGTCGCTTGTTTCCGAAAAGGGCGACAAATACAATGAAGCAGACATCCTCGAAACAAGGAGTGACATGTCCAACTGGGCGCAGGCCATCTACATAGCAATAGGTTTGATAATCGGGGTTATACTCCACGAGTACATGCATGGACGTGTCGCGGACTGGAGGGGCGACCGCACCGCCCGCACCGCGGGCAGGCTGACTCTGAACCCGATACCCCATATAGATCCGTTCGGGACCATTCTTCTGCCCCTCGGGCTCTTGCTGATATCTCGGGGGCAGTTTGCGTTCGGTTACGCGAAGCCGGTGCCGGTCAACCCGTTCTTCCTCAAACGCAGAAGTGATATGGTCCTGGTGGCGCTGGCGGGTCCTTTGACCAACTTTTCTGTAGCTATTGCGATAACACTGATCGGGATGGTGGTTCACCTCGCCGGCGTACCGACGACCACCGTGGGCGCGGCGGGGGTTACAACAATAAGCGAGCTCTTCAGCCTTTTCTATTACGCCATGCTGATAAACGTCTGGCTCGGTATATTCAACCTTATTCCAGTCCCGCCGCTCGACGGCTCGCACATTCTGGAGTACTATCTGCCTTCGCAGGCCCAGGCCACGTACGAGAGGATAGCGCCGTTCGGGTTCATAATCGTTTTTGGGTTCCTGTGGCTTACCGGCAGCCTGTTCTACAGGTTACTGGAGCCGATATTCCATCTACTCGGAAAGATAATGGGGATACCTTTCTAACGGGTCATTGATGGCGGACGGGGATCAACAAGTCAGTCAAGGAATTCCGCATCCGGAGGTGTTGTTTGAAGAACAGGGTAGTCAGCGGCTATAGACCGAGTGGAAGGCTGCATCTGGGCCATTATCACGGCAATCTGAAGAATATGGTAGAGCTCCAGAGCACTCACGAGTGTTTTTTCTTCGTGGCTGACTGGCACGCGCTGACCACCGGTTATAAAGATACCTCCCTACTCGGTGTCTACACGACCGAGATGGTGCTTGATTGGCTCGCGGCAGGGCTCGACCCGAATGCGTGCACTATCTATCGCCAGTCCGATATCGGCAGCATACCTGAGCTCACGCTGTACTTCGGCATGGTGATAACCCTTGGCGAGCTCGAGCGCTGCCCGACCTACAAGGAGCAGTTGCGCGAACTCGATGCGAGGGTCGTCAACACGTTCGGGTTTCTCGGCTATCCGGTATTGCAGGCCGCCGATATCCTGATTGTCGACGCCGAACTGGTGCCGGTCGGAGAGGACCAGCTTCCCCACCTCGAGCTGACGCGCGAGATCGCAAGGGATTTCAACTCGCTGTACGGGCGGACGTTCCCCGAGCCGAAGGGTCTGCTGTCGAGCGCGCCCAAGATTCCCGGGACGGACGGCAGGAAGATGTCCAAGAGCTACCAGAACACCATCGGGCTGGAGGACAGCCCGGAGGAGATCCGCAAGAAGGTCAGAAAGTTTGTTACTGACCCGGCCAGGATGCGGCGAGATGATAAGGGGCACCCGGAGGTATGCACCATCTTCCAGCTTTACGGGGTCTACTTCTCAGACACCATCGACAGCGTGGTCAAAGAATGCGAAGGGGCTCTCATAGGGTGCACGGAGTGCAAGGACAGGCTCGCCGAGCGGATTGCGGCGGACCTTGCACCATTTCGCGAGCGGAGGGCCCAGATCGCCGGAGACACCGCACTGGCGGGAAAGGTTCTGGCGTCTGGCGCGGAGAAGGTTAGCCCGATAGCGTCGGAAACGCTCACCAGGGCGCGGAAGGCGATGAAGATCGGCACCCCTTAGGAGTCCCGCTTGAGTTTTGAGGTAAAGATCGACGTATTCGAGGGACCGCTCGACCTTCTGCTCCAGCTTATCCTCAAACAAGAGGTAGATATCCACGAGGTGCCGGTCGCGCGGATAACCGGGTCTTTCATCGAGCACATCGAAAACGCCCCCTTCGATCTCGATACGGCTACCGAGTTTCTTCTAATAGCGGCGACGCTGCTTCTTATAAAGGCCCGCTCCCTGCTACCCCACGGGGACGAGGAGCTCGAGGCCACCGACGAGACCGAGACCGCCAGGGAGTACCTGGTCGAAAGGCTCGTCGAATACAAGAAGTTCACGAACGTCGCGGACTTCCTGGAAAGGCGCAACGCCGAGCACGGATGGTACGTGCCACGCATGAGGGAGCTGGAGGACGACTACTCCTCGCTCTACCCGGACCCGTTCGAGGGCGTGCCTGCGTCAGCGCTTGCGGAAGCGCTCATGGAGCTTCTCGTCGAATGGGCCCGCGACAGCATAGACGTGACGTACATCGCCCCGATCAGGGTCTCTGTGGCGGAGCAGCTCGAGCGGGTCAGGGAACGCGTTTCTTCGAGTGGTCAAGCCACGTTCACCGAGTTGATATCCGTTTGCCGGTCCAAGATCGAGATCATAGCGACCTTCCTCGCGGTACTGGAGCTGTGCAAGCGGGGCGAGGTGACCGTGTCACAGCGGAAGCTTTTCGCGGAGATATTTGTGAAATTGAGGGAGGGCGAGAAGAGCAGTGTCGCATGATGACTTCGGTGAGAATGGAGAGCTCACGGGACAGGTCGATGACTCTTCCGAAGCTGATGGGACGCAAGGGTCCGAGGGCTCGCCGGAAGGTGACCCCCGGCAGGCTGACGGGTTCTGGGACGATTCACCGCCGGAAGAAGAAGTGGCGCGCATGTCCGGCATTATCGAAGCAGCATATGATGCGTACAGGGATCCACCACCACCGGAGAACGAGCAGGACAAGACGAGCATAATCGAGTCTCTCCTCTTCGTCTCCCCGGAACCGCTTTCGGTCGGGATGCTAGCCGAGACAACGGGGTTCGACCAGGGAGCCGTCCGAGAGATTCTCAACCGGCTCGTCGAGACATATCGAAACAGGGACGGCGGGCTTGTCGTACGGGAAGTTGCCGCTGGTTTCGGCTTCTACGCGAAGCCGGAGGCGGCTCCGTACATCTCGAGGCTCATACGCACTCAGGTCAACCCGAGGCTCACGCGCGCGGCCCTTGAGACACTTGCTATTGTGGCGTACCTGCAACCCGTTTCGAGGGGAGTTGTCGCGGAGATCAGGGGCGTTCAGTCCGAGGGCGTCATGAAGACCCTCGAGGACCGCGTGCTGGTTCACGAGGTAGGCAGAGGGGGGCCGCCGGGGTACCCGATGCTTTACGGTACTACGAGCCGCTTCATGGAGAGGTTCGGGCTCAAGAGCCTCGATGACCTGCCGGACCTCGAGGAATTCGCTCCCGATGACGCGACCATAGACAAGATCAAGAGGAGTCTCTCCTGGGAACTTATGGAGGAGGAAGCAGGTGCCGGCCGAAGTTCGCAGACCAGAGCGGATACAGAAGATACTCTCAGCGGCGGGGATAGCCTCTCGGAGGGCGGCGGAGGAGTTGATCCTTCAGGGGAGGGTGACCCGGGACGGGGAGACGGTTGAGCTTGGGGCTCGGGCTGTCTCCGGCGTCGATGAGATCGCCGTAGACGGCATCCCGGTCGAGACCGGGGTCAAGCTGAGGTATTTTTCCCTCAACAAGCCGGCGGGCGTCGTATCGACGGCGGCCGAAGAGCCCGGTAGCAGAAAAACGGTCCTCGACATGCTCGATCCGTCTCTGACGGCGGAGCACAGGCTGTTCCCGGTCGGCAGGCTGGACATGGATTCAACCGGGCTTATACTCTTAACAAACGACGGGTTCCTTGCAAACCGGCTGCTGCATCCCAGGTACGAAGTAACGAGAGAGTACGTGGTCGACGTCGAACCCATACCCTCACAGGGAGATCTCTCGAGATTGAGAAAGGGAGTCCGGCTGGAGGAGGGCGATACGGGTACGGCGAAAGTGTCCCTCGTCGACAAGAGGCGCGGCAGGGGCCGGGTGCGGATGACCCTCCACACCGGCAGGAACAGGCAGATAAGAAGGTCGTTCGAGATGCTCGGGTACCGCGTTGTAGGACTCAACAGGGTGAGGTTCGGATCTCTCGGGCTTGGAAACCTGAGACCCGGGCAATACAGGGAGCTCACTCCGACCGAGGTCGCGGACCTATACAGACGAACGGGTTGGACGGAATAAGAAGAGCCAAGGAGGCGCGATGAAGGTCAGGGCTTTGCGCGGCGCGGTCACCGCCAGCAGCAACACCAAGAAAGCAATAACCGAAGCAACGACCGAGCTGCTCGAGGAGATGCTCGACCGCAACGATATTGCCACGGATGACCTCGTCTTCGTCATCATCACGGCGACTGCCGACATAACCGCGGAGTTCCCCGCAGCGGCCGCAAGGAAGATCGGGCTCTCGCACATACCCCTGCTGAGCGCACAGGAGCTTGTAGTCGAGGGCTCATTACCGCTGACGATCAGGGCGTTGATGCTGATGAACACCGAGAAAGCGCGGGAGCAGCTGCGCCACGTCTACCTCAGAGAGGCAAGGCAGCTCAGGATGGACCTTCCGGAGTAAAGTAAACCTCAATAGAGAAAAGGAGTCCCGCCGGAAGCGGGTGAGCGACCATGATGATAGTGATGAAGGACGGTGCCACAGAGGAACAGGTCGAAGGCGTCGTAGAAAAGCTCCATTCGATAGGCGCCGAAGCGCACCTTTCGAGAGGCGAGTTCAAGACGATAATCGGTGCGGTCGGCGACCGCGAGAAGATATCCGAGATACCTCTGGCGGTACTCCCTGGCGTCGAGTCAGTCATCCCGGTGATGAAGCCGTTCAAGCTCGTGAGCCGCGAGTTCCATCCCGAGGGGACCGTGGTCAAGGTGGGCGGAGCGGAACTGGGTGGCAAGAAGTTCACCGTTATCGCCGGGCCGTGCGCCGTGGAAAGCGAGGAACAGGTCGTAGCCGCGGCCAAAGCGGTGAAGGCCGCGGGTGCCCACATCCTGCGTGGTGGCGCCTTCAAGCCGCGCACCTCGCCGTACTCCTTCCAGGGGCTCGGCGAGGAGGGCCTGAAGCTACTGGCGCTCGCGCGCGAAATCACTGGTCTACCGGTAGTCACCGAGATTGTAGACGTCCGCCACGTTGACCTCGTGACCGAATACGCCGACATGCTGCAGGTCGGCGCCCGCAACATGCAAAACTTCCTACTGTTGCGTGAGATAGGCCTCCAACACAAGCCGGTCATGCTGAAGCGCGGGCTATCGAGCACCATCGAAGAGATGCTCATGGCGGCCGAATACATCGTCCGGGGGGGGAACAATAACGTTGTCCTTTGCGAGCGTGGGATAAGGACTTTTGAGACTGCCACGCGCAACACTCTCGATCTGTCGGCAATCCCGCTTGTCAAGGAGACCAGTCACCTGCCGATAATCGTCGACCCGAGTCACGCGACCGGCAAGCGCGAGATCATCGCCGCGCTTTCAATGGGCGCGATGGCCGTCGGCGCCGATGGCATCATGGTCGAGATGCACCCCGACCCCAGAGCCGCCCTATGCGATGGCACGCAATCGCTCGACTTCACCCAGTTCGAAAATATGATGGCCGATCTCACTAACCTCGCCCCCGCCCTCGGCCGCACCCTCTGACCAGCAAGACGCAAACAGGGGTTGAAAAGTTGGGGTTCAGATCTGTTTTTTCAAGGGGGATGTCGATTAAACAGGATTCGGATTGAAAAGACAGATCTGACTATGGACGATGGGTTAATATCTATTTATCCGACTTTATTGATTATCCCGAGGGATTTTGATGAGTGCTGTTTCAAAGAGGTTCGAGAAAGTTGCTGTAATAGGCACGGGGCTGATGGGCGGGTCGCTCGCAATGGCGCTCAAGGCCAGCCCGGCGGTTGGGACCGTAGCCTGTTATGATTCGCTCTCTGAGGTCAGGGACGTCGCTCGTAAGCTCGGCATAGCCGATGAAGTCTGCGACAGGCCACAGGAAGCGGTCGCGGGGGCGGGACTCGTTTTCCTCGCGACACCCACGGGGTCCATCGCGGAGGCGTTCTCCACAATAACCGGCTCGCTCGAAGTGGGAACGGTGGTTTCTGACCTTGGCTCCGCCAAGCAGGAGATCACGGCTGATATAGAATCCAGATTACCGGCAGGGGTCAACTACATCGGTGGCCATCCGATGTCCGGCTCCGAGCAGTCGGGGGTCGAGTCCGCACGACCAGACCTGTACCGGGGCGCTTATTTCATACTGACTCCGACGGAAAATACCGACGCCGAGTCGTTCAGGATGCTTCACGGTGTTCTCACCGATCTCGGTGCGCGAGTCATATCGATAGATCCCGAGACGCACGACCGTGCGATGGCGACTGTGAGCCACGTGCCACACCTGCTCTCACTTCTCCTCATGGATATGGCGAGCCGGCAGCGCGACGAGATCCAGGGCTTATTCACCGTGGCAGCAGGCGGATTCCGCGACATGACGCGCATTGCCGCGAGTAACCCGGACGTCTGGACTGACATATGCTCGGCGAACCGGGATTTCATCGTGGAGAGGCTGGTCGACTACAGGAACAGGGTCGACGAGCTCGTAGTCCTGATGGAGTCGGCGGATACCGACGCGCTTCGGGAGCTGTTCGAAAACGCGCGTCGCGCGCGCGGGGAGCTATCGCTGAAATCCGGGCAGGAACTGGAACAGATGTACGACGTGACGCTCTCCGTTCCCGACGAGCCGGGTGTCATCAGCAAGATATCAACCGCGGTCGGAGCCATGGGAGTCAATATCGAGGACATCGGTATCGTCCATCCGCTGGAGGGTGAGACAGGGATCATGACGCTCAAGATACTCGGCAAGCGACAGGCGCGTGGTGTGAGCGACATGCTCTCAGAGCTCGGATACCGCGCCACTTTCTGGAGGGCGTGAGCGGGATGGAAGCGTCGTTTCAGAGAGGCGGGGCCCTAAGGGGAACGGTATCCGTCCCCGGAGACAAGTCGATATCGCATCGCGCAGCCATAGTCGGCGCCATGGCTCGAGGCGTATCGAGGGTAAGGGGCTTCAGCCTTGCTGAGGATTGCGCCAGCACCCTTGCCGTCCTTCGCGCACTGGGCGTCGGCGTTACCAGAGATGGTGAAGCTCTTTTAATAGAGGGACGCGCGAAAAGGGGGTTTCTCCAGCCCAAGGGTCCCCTGTACGCCGGCAATTCAGGCACGACCATGCGACTGATGTCCGGTGCCCTGGCATCCAGTCGCGTCACTGTGACGCTCCGGGGTGACGAGAGTCTCGAGCGTCGGCCGATGGGGCGCGTCATCGAACCTCTTCGCCTGATGGGGGCTTCGATTACCGCTGGAGAAAATGGCCGGCCGCCGCTTCGAATCGAGGGAGGGTCGCTTCACGCTATAGAGTATTCGCCGATTGTCCCGAGCGCCCAGGTAAAGTCCGCGGTGCTGCTCGCGGGGCTTGGTGCTTCCGGTCGCACTTTCGTGAAGGAATCGGTGCTCACTCGTGACCATACGGAGCGGTTGCTAGAGTACACGGGCATCGCCGTGTACAGGGAAGGGCTGAAGGTAGCTGTCGATCCCGGCGTACCAGAGGCTCGCGAGATGGCGGTCCCTGGCGACGCCTCGTCCGCGGCTTTCCTGGTTGGAGCGGCCCTGCTCTGCCCCGGCTCCGAAGTGATCGTCAAGTCCGTCGGGTTGAACCCGACCAGAACCGGTTTCATAGACCTGTTCCGGAGGATGGGGGCGGACATAGAGACCGTACTGACGAATTCCGGGGAGTGGGAGCCGGCAGGCGATATCATCGTACGGCACCGGGCACTGAAGGGAATTCGGGTGTCCGCCGAAGATGTAGCCCTGGCGATCGATGAGATTACACTTCTTGCCCTGCTGGCGTCGAGTGCCGATGGAATTACCGAGATCTCCGGAGCTTCAGAGCTGCGAAACAAGGAATCAGACCGCATTGCCGGTACGGTAACCGCCCTTCGCGAGCTCGGAGCAAAGATAGAGGAGACCGATGACGGTATGGTGATCGAGGGGCCATCGGAGCTCAAAGGCTCGCGCGTGTACGCGAGCCGCGACCACAGGCTGGCGATGATGCTGGCGCTGGCCGGGCTCATCGCTGGGGGTGAGACCGTCGTCGATGGTTGGGAGTGGACTCAGATATCGTATCCGGGTTTTGAGAAAGTGCTCTGGAAGCTCGGGTCGGGACGGTCGCATGAGTGATGAACCCGTGCTGGTCATAGCAATTGACGGCCCCGCGGCTTCGGGCAAGAGCACGGTTGCCATAATGCTCGCACGTAGACTTGGTCTTGCGCTCGTCGACAGCGGTTCGATGTACAGGGCGGCTACATTGCTCGCTATCGAACGAGGCGTTTCGTTGGACGACGACGCCTCTCTTGCCGAGATCGCAAGAGAATTGAGAGAGTCGTTCGACCTCGAGCTCCCTCCCGATTCACCCGCAAGAGTAAGCGTCCATGGACGCGACATCTCCTCGGCAATAAGGTCGCCGGAGATCGGTGAAGCCGTATCACCGGTATCGGCGGTTAAGGGTGTGCGCGAGGAGATGGTCAAGTTGCAGCGATCCCTGGTCAGGAAACCGGGGGCGGTGGTGGAAGGTCGCGATATTGGCACTACCGTCTTTCCCGAAGCCCCGCTCAAGGTGTACCTGGAAGCGTCACAGTCAGAGCGCACCCGGCGTCGATACGCGGAACTCACCGAGAAGGGGCTCGACACAACGGAATCGTCGGTACGCCAAGAGATTGCGATGAGGGACGAGATCGATTCATCAAGAGAGAGCAGCCCTCTTGCCGCGGCCCGTGACGCACTCCGTGTCGACACAACAGAACTCACAATCGAGGACGTTGTGCAAGAGATAACGAGTGAGCTGGAGCGTCGCGGCCTCTGTATGGATGTTTGACAGACCCCGAGATATTGACGTAATATCACCTACTATGAAAGCAACGGCAGTGTCTAACAAGCTGAATAGCTGGTGGTGGGGCTCCTAGGGAGTTCCACGCTGCCGATTAAACGAATAGGCCGTGGGACTAAATTGATTCCCGCGGCCAGTGTGCTTCTGGACCCGGTCGCGGAGGACCGGGTTTTTTAGTTTTGACAGCAGGATCTCTAGAAAGGAGAGATTGAGATGGGAAGCAAAGTGACGCCGTACAGGGTAATGCTCGACGAGAGCGAGATGCCGACTTCCTGGTACAACATCCAGGCGGACCTCCCCGAACCGCTGGATCCGCCTCTGAGCCCCATGACGAAGGAGCCGGCGGGCCCCGAGGATTTTATTCCCCTATTCCCCATGGAGCTGATAAAGCAGGAGATGAGCCAGGAGCGCTACATAGAGATTCCCGATGAGGTCCAGCACGTCTACAAGCTCTTCCGCCCGAGCCCGCTCCATCGTGCGTACAGGCTCGAGAAAGAGCTCGATACACCGGCAAAGATCTTCTACAAGAACGAGAGCGTCAGTCCGGCGGGGAGCCACAAGCCCAACACGGCTATACCGCAGGCATACTATAACAAGATGGAAGGGGTCAAGCGCATCTGTACAGAGACCGGGGCGGGCCAATGGGGAAGCGCGCTCTCGCTTGGGTGCAAGTTCTTCGGGATAGAGCTCGAGGTGTACATGGTTAAGGTCAGCTTCGAGCAGAAGCCTTACCGGCGCGCGATGATGGAAGTGTGGGGCGCGACAGTGCATGCAAGCCCCACGAACGAGACGGAGTCCGGGCGCGCCGTCCTCGCCGAGGACCCGAATTGCCCTGGCAGCCTTGGGATCGCCATCAGCGAGGCCGTGGAGATGGCGCTCAAGCGCGACGACACCAAGTACTCTCTCGGGAGCGTGCTGAACCACGTCTGCATGCATCAGACCATCGTTGGACTTGAGGCCAAAGCTCAGCTCGAGAAGGTCGACGAGTACCCTGATGTGGTCATCGGATGCGTTGGCGGTGGTAGTAACTTCGCCGGGATCTCATTCCCGTTCGTTAAGGACAAGTTCGATGGAAAAGACGTTCGAATCGTCGCGGTGGAGCCGCAGAGTTGCCCAACGCTCACAGAGGGCAAATACGAATACGATTGCGGCGACGAGGCAGGCCTTGCGCCTATTGTCATGATGTATACGCTCGGGCATAAATTCGTTCCTTCACCCATCCACGCCGGCGGGCTGCGCTATCACGGTGCTTCTCCGCTCGTCTCCAAGCTCGTGCATGACGGTTATATGGAAGCTGTGGCATACCCCCAGACCCAGGTCTTCGACGCCGCGATGACGTTCGCACGCACGGAGGGGATGATAATCGCGCCGGAGACGTCACACGCGGTGAAGTGCGCCATCGACGAGGCGCTCAAGTGCAAGGAGAGCGGCGAGAGCAAGACAATACTCTTCAACCTAAGCGGCCACGGGCTGCTTGACCTGGGAGGCTATGATGAGTATCTGGCGGGCAATCTGGTAGACTAACGTTGGTACTGGAAAATACCGAAACAAGAGCTGAAAGGCCTTGTTAAGAATCGTCTGGAGCGTGGGCGCGGTATATTTTATTGCGCCCACGTGCACGACATGGAGGTGGCGGGAGTGGCGATATTCTGTCCCGCTTGTGGAGCGGAGAACCCGGACTCCGCGAAGTATTGCAACCTGTGCTTTGCCGAGATCGTCTTCGAAGAGGACGACTTCCCTGTCGCGGTGCCAGAATCCGAGGGCTATCTGACCAAGTACCCATCGAGCTTCTCGGATGATGCGCCGACCTTTGAAGAGCGTCATGACGGATGGCTTGCATCCGATGCCGAAGTGCCGCCGGTGGATATCGGCGAGTATGGCGTAAAAAGCGGCCAAACCTTCGAAGAGACCCCCGAAAGCTAGTCACTCAACCGTTCCGATGAATTCCTGCGCCGGCGCTCGATCGTCAGGCCAGGAGAGTTTCCTAATATCGTAGTCCTCCGGCATCTACAGCGGGATAGCCATCTCTGATATCATCTTCGTGAAATCAATTTCTCACGTACGGAGGTCCAAATGTTCGCAGCCCTTGCGTCGCTCGGGATGGTATGCGTTGGGTCGGTAGGACCCAGCTGGTCCAGTGGGTGGACGTATGTCCTGTTCGGATCACTGATCGTAGCGATCATCTTCGGAACGTGGGCCGGTGCGGTTGCCGCTAGAAAAGGGCGCAGCATGCAGTGGTGGTTCATCATCGGCTTCTTCATACCGGTCCTGGGCATCATCATCATTTACATCCTCAGGCCCCTCCCCGCGAGCGACCAGAAAGCCAAAGCCTGACAAAGGTCTGAAAAAGACAAAAAACAGGGGGCAACTACTCGCGAGATCAGGGGTGGTGCCGAAGGCCGGACTCGAACCGGCACGGGGTGTTACCCCACTGGTTTTTGAGACCAGCGCGTCTACCATTCCGCCACTTCGGCGCGTCTGCGTGGGTATGACGTACGCCATTCCTCCGCATGGTGTTTCTTAGGATATTATAACAGCAAGCAATCGGCGTTCCGTGCCATTACGGTTCGACGCTTGTTTTTGGATACATGTGGTGCGAGCCTCTGGCAATGAGATTCGGATGAGCATGAACGACACTCGAAAAGTCCTGTTGATCGACGGGCACAGCCTTGCCTACAGGGCTTTTTTTGCGCTGCCGGACACCATGACGACCACGGGAGGGCAGCCGACAAACGCCATCTACGGCTTCACGAGCATGCTCCTGAAGGTCCTTGACGAAGAGAGGCCCG
>DATCGY010000219.1:0-10459 GCA_036508635.1 Candidatus Anoxymicrobiaceae bacterium | reverse complement strand
AACCGGCTTCACTCCCACCAAGCGCACGATGGCCTTCACAATACCCGGGAGCGTGTGGTCGACGAAATCGAACGTGGCCCTGCGCTTAGCCTCAACGATGATGCGCTCGATCGACATGTTTATAATGGCCTCGGCACCACTGAAGGTGCTCGCTATATTCTCGGTCTCGATGAAGATCATGCGGTGGTCGCGATTTTCCTTCTGCACAATGGTGCCGTCGTCGAGCCATTCGTGTTCTTTGTTAACACGCTTTGCGACTCCACATACTGAACACAGTTTCTTGCTAGGCATTAGCATCCTCCCCTCAAAAGATCGGAAAGACCTTGGATTATCTGAAATCTCCTTCGCCGCTCATGGTCTTCGCGCCTTGGATTTATATCGAGCTGCTGTTCCTATCCCACCGGCGAACTACCATCTCCTGTGCACGATAGGCCAAAATAACGGGTAGAGTATTGATCTTGTTTGTTGGAGGATCGGGTCAAGCGCCTGTCGCCCGGCTCGGCCAGGGCATAAGGGGGTAACTAGCGATGCCAGGAGAAACAGGCCTCGGCGAAGAAACACCTTTCTTCGTGGATGGTGGAGTCACGCACTTCGGCAGTGGGGTGCATATGCTCCAACTGTTCGCGAACACCTGTATCGTGGACACCGGTGACGGTGTTGTGCTGTTTGATGTCGGCCTCGAGCTGAACGGGCCGCGAATAGTGGAAGAGGTCCGGGCCATCACTGATGAGCCCGTGCGCTACATAATCTACGGGCACGGTCATGCCGACCATGCGTTTGGGACACCCGCCATCCTCATGGACGCTGAAGCGAGAGGGCATCCCAAGCCTTTAATAATAGCAAACGAGAACGTCCGCAAGCGGTTTGACCGCTACCAAAGGATGCTTCCCTACCACGAGCACATAAACCGCATCCAGTTTGGGATCCCGGAGGGCCTGCAAGCGTTCTCAAGAACCTTCGTGTATCCGGATGAGACTTACCGAGACGAGATGAACCTCACATGCGGTGGCGTCACATTCGAGCTCCGACACGCAAGGGGTGAGACTGACGATGCCACCTGGGTGTGGATCCCCGGATTGGAGACCGCACTGGTTTCCGATTTGTGGGTGTGGTCCTGCCCGAACATCGGCAATCCCTTCAAGGTGCAGCGCTACACGCGCGAGTGGGCAGAGGCACTGGAGCAGATCGCATCATACTCCCCGCGCCTCATGCTTCCAGGCCACGGCGCGGCGATAAGCGGTAAGGCAGAGGTGGCAGACGCATGCTCCACCGTGGCCCGAGCCCTTCGTTTCCTAGACGATCAGGTGGTTACGATGCTGAACCAGGGGAAGTGGCAGGAAGAGATACTCCACTCGTTTGAGTGGCCGCCCGAATTCGCGGAAAGCCCCTACCTCGCTCCGATCTACGGGCACCCCTATTTCATAGTCCAGGGGCTGCTCAGGCAGTACCACGGCTGGTTCGACGGCAACGCGTCGCAAGTGTTTCCATCCAGGAGCAGCGAGGTCGCAGCCGAGGTATTAAAGCTCTCGGGCGGCCCGGAGGCGGTCCTCGAGAGGGCCCGAAAACTTGAGCGGAGGGGAGAGGCGCAGCTCGCACTTCACCTGGTGGACTTAGTCCTTGACGCCGGTGTCGTGGAGACGAGCGATGCCCTTGAAATCAAAGCCCGGTTGCTCCAGCACCTCGCGGATCACCAGAGCAGCTTCATCGCGCGAAACATCTTTCTCGCTGCGGTGAGGCGGATTCAAAAATAGGAAACATGCTTTCTCCGAGCTTATCAAAAACGCTATTCGGAGGTTCTTGCCTCCTCGTACATCTCGATGACCTTCAGGATTCTCCGCTTTTCACGGCGCGACCTTAGGGTCCTCTTCAGGACCCATCCCACCACAAGACCCCCAGCTGCAAGCGGGGCGATGGTTGGCGCAGCCTTCTTCGCCGCCTCGGCCATCTCCTTCATCTTCTTCTGTCGTTCCTCCGCCTCTTTCTTCAGCAACTCCTGCAGTCCCTCGACTTCGGTTTTCATCTCTTCGGCAGTTATCTTCACCTGTTTTGTGAAGTACCCCGTGGAAACGGACAGTCCTTTCGCGTAAGATTTGGCCATTCTGGCTCCGATGACAACGGCCGCGCCACCGATCAAGAGAGATCCTCCCACGACGATCAAAGCGGAAAGCCACAACCTGTGTAGCGCGATGTTTACAATCAGGATGATGACCGCCATGCTGTAGATTAAAGCTACGGCCGCGACCATCAGGCCGGCGAAGGAAATACCCACGCCTATACCGACCCGGGTGCCCCCTTCCTTGACCAACCTCTTCATCTCCTCACCCTCCGGTCCTTTCAGCCCCATGAAATGATCCCGCATGCTGTTGCCCAGCTGGGTGAGGCGATCTATGCGCCCTTTGATCTCCGGTATATTACTCACTCGAACATCCCCCTTTCACACAAAGGTCGGCACGCTACTTGATCCGTCCGAAGTCCTACCAACCCGCATCTTAACAATCGGTATCTTATCACCAATTGAGCCTGTTCATCATCGATTGGCAGCCTGCTGTGATATCACACGTGGAATTGATCCGATTGTCCCTTTAGGTCCTGGAGCCTGTTGCGCAAGAGGAGATTTTCAGACCTTGGAAGCGCATAATTGTATACATGAGCGAGCCGACAGACAAACACCTGGGACGCGCCAAGTTAGTGGCGGGTCACCTGAACCTCCCGCACGATCTCATCCCCCATGTCCATGAGCACCTGAGCGAGCTAATGGCAGGCAAGGCCCCGGTGATCTGGATACAGGGTCAGAACTGCACCGGCTGCTCGGTCACCCTCCTAAACAGCGATCACTTTAGTCCCATCGACCTGGACCACTCAAAACTTTCCCTGCAGTATCAGCCAAACGTTATGTCCGCCTCCGGTTCCCAGGCTATTGACGTTATCGAGGAAGTTGAGAAGGAGCTGCCGGGTAAATATCTGGTCGTTCTTGAAGGCTCAGTGCCGACTGGGGACGGAGAGCCGTTCTGTACCTTCGGGCTTGCGGACGACACCAAACAGTTGATGGGTAGAACGGTTCCCGGTGACAGGTCCGTCTTCAGTTGGCTTCTGGAGCTGATACCCGGAGCGGAGGCGGTACTGGCTGTGGGAAACTGCGCGTCTTTCGGCGGGATTCCCATGACGGAAGCAGAGGTAACCGGCGCAACCTCGGCAACGGACGTGGTGGAAGCGATCGACATCGAGAAACCCATCATCAACGTTGCCGGTTGCCCTCCTCATCCCGATTGGGTACTAGGCACGCTTATGGATCTTTTGCTCTGGGTCGACGAACACAAGGAAGCGCCCATACTCGATGACAAAATGCGATTGAAGAGGTTCTACGAGGGCAAGGTACACGATACCTGCGAGCGGAGGGCCGCTTTCGAAGCAAAGCGGTTCCTGGAAGACTGGAACGACGCCGGGGAAGATGAAGACAGGTGTCTATTAAAGATGGGCTGCAAAGGCCCCACGACCCACGCCGACTGCCCCACCCGCCTGTGGAACTACCACACCAGTTGGTGCGTGGGGATGAGCGCCCCATGCCACGGGTGCACCGAACCCGACTTCCAAAACAAGCTCCCCCACCTGAGGTAGGATAAGGAGCATTTTTCTCCAAGTAGAAGCAGCCTATCGAGCGCACTTTGCTTTGATATGATAAATGTGAAATGAGAGCATCTTCTGGCAGGTTGAAATCATGGATGACGACAAGCTGATAGAGGAAGCAGCGAGGTTGATAAGCGGCGCCGGGCGCCTGGTAGCTTTTTCCGGTGCGGGGGTCTCGGAGGAGAGCGGCATTCCCACCTTCAGGGACCCCGGTGGGCTGTGGGACCGTTACAACCCTTCCGAAATCGGTAGTGGCGACATCTTCGCCGAGGCGTTGAGCGGCTCCCCCATCCCGGACGCAACCTTCCAGTTCGTTTCAGAGTTCATCTCCTGCTTCGAGAAGACCGGCCCGAACCCCGGGCACGAGGCATTGGGCCGGCTCGAGGAGATGGGGATATTGAGAGCGGTCATCACCCAGAACATCGACAACCTGCACCGCGAAGCGGGGAACTCAAACGTGATCGAGGTCCACGGCAACGTCTACCGGCTGGCGTGCATGATGTGCGGCAACAGGGTCGTCCTCGACAGGGATGAGTTCCTGTGCGCGGGCCGCGACCTAATAGAGTGCCTGGGCAAGAACGACCTGGCAGGCTTGATCAAGCTGGCATCCAGGTGCAACTGCGGTGGCGTTTGCAGGCTGGACGTGGTGAACTTCGGTGAGCCCGTTCAGGATCTGCCGCGGGCGGTCCTCGAGGCCAAGAACTGCGACCTGATGCTCATACTCGGCACCTCGGGTGTGGTGTGGCCCGCCGCCACACTGCCCGGGCACGCCAAGAAGGCGGGCGCGAAGCTCGTGGAGATAAACGCCACAGACTGCTGTTTCCCCGACATCATTGACGTGGGAATAGTGGGAAAGACGGGTGTGGTCCTTCCCAGAATAGTAGAACTCGTGCGCGGCATGCGCTGACGAACAGCGGATCGGAGTCGTCCAAACGGGAATCTAGCCCCGTTCAATCCCCCGGATTCCCCGCAATCAACCTAGTCGCCGGTGTAAGCGGGGGCGGGAGCCTTAGCGCCCTGCAGCCTCCACGCCGGGGTTGCCGTGACATCAAAGCCGGGGTTTCCGGCGGCGCGGATTATATAGACCGGCGTTCCCGCCTCCACCATGTCGAAAAGCTGGATGACTTCCGGCATATGCATCCTGATGCAACCGTGTGAAGCTGAAGTCCCTATGCTCCCGTCGTTGGCGGTTCCGTGTATAAGGACTCCTGAGGCGTTCAATGCCATTGCCCTCAAGCCCAACGGGTTGCTGTACCCCGGTCCGATCGACGCGGGCATGCTTGCGGACCACGCCGAATGAGGGTTGATCCAGGTGGGATTCATCTGTTTGCTGACTATCTGCCACTGTCCAGCAGGGGTAGGCCAGGCGGGCTGTCCGCAGGCGATGGGGTACCGGGCGAGAGGTTGGTTTCTGTTATAGAGGGTAAGCGAGTGATCCGTCGTGTTTATTACGATCAGCTTTTGGAATATATCATCGTTGAGCTGGGCGGGGGTCTTCGCGGCCTTTATCCCCACGGTACGACTCTTTGAGTTTTCCGCGGCCACGACCTCTTGCTGTATCACCGCGGCGTCGACCTGGTAGCCGGCTCGTGACGGAACGATCACGGGCGCGCCGCTGGCGACATCGACGTAGGCGTTCCTAGGTTGTTGATTCACCTCAGCGGTGACTTTCTGCACGAACTGGGACAGGAGAGTCTGGTCGTTAGCCGCCAAGAGGGCACCGTTCACACTCTTCGGCCTGTTTATTATCGAGCGGAACATCCTCTCAAATATGTTGGGCGCCCACGCCAGCTTGTAGGCGTCACCGACCATCTTGGTGTAATCGAGGTGCAGGCCGAGCTCCTCGGGGGTTGCGGAATGATTTTCGCCATCGAGCGTAAGTACAACCGGCTTCTGCTCGACGCCGCGAAGCTTCCCCTGGCATTTGATGATCGCGTCCGGCTTGCTCAGGCCGGAGACGTTGACCCCGGCGACCACTGAGCCGGGAGGGAATTTCCCCCACCTGCTCACATCCTGGGCGAAGAAGAAGCCGAGTCCTCCTACGACCAACAGCGCCAGCAGCGCCGATCCCAAGAGCAGCATTATGCGAACAGTTGATCTCTCTGAAAACCAGTCCTTCATCTGAGACATCCAAGTTTCGACTACGTCTGTATCATTCTATTCTTTTCTTTTGACTTACGTGAGTAATAACCTCCGCGCGGTTTCGCATGTTTACGTGCGTATCTATGAGTTCGCGTCGTATCTGCAGAGTAGGGTTGACATAATTAAGCATTACCCTTATGCTTATATTGCATAACTGTTATGCACTATAAGGAGCCTCATGCCTGGAGAATTCACTATTGACAAGAAGAAGGCCGAGACGCTCCTCGCCCAGTTGGGCGAAGCGCTTGAGAGAATCGGCGCGGAGCCGGTTGAGATACTAGTCTGCGGAGCGATGTCTCTTGTGTTGCAGGGGATTGTGAACCGACCCACCACGGACATCGACGGCATAGGTTTTGTGCTTTCCGAGGAGGGCGGCCTCGTTCTTGAAAAGCCGAGCATGCAACAGGCTTTTCGCGAGGCAAGGGCACGGGTCGCCGTAGCCAACAACCTTCCCGCCAGATGGCTGAATTTCCAATCGCGAACACTGATGGACAACGGACTCCCCGAGGGCATATTGGAGCGAGCCTTGGTCAGCGACTACGGGCCCAAGCTGCGCATACGGCTTTGTTCCCGGCTGGACATGATTGCGCTCAAGATGTGGGCGGCGATTGATGTGGAGCGAGAGGTGGACCTGATAGACCTAAGGGTGCTCCAAATAACGAGACAGGAGGCCGAGTTCTGCATAACCTACTGCCTGCGGAACTCCGCGGAGAAGGAGCGACTGGTAGAGGTGTTAGAGGCGATAAGGCATGGAGAGCTGGCAAGAGAGCTTCTTCAATAGGGTTGAAGGTGTAATTTGGAGTCAGTGGGTGGCGCTGGGCACCTACATGACCGGTCAACCCTGCAGGAAATCCGTGGTCGACCCGGAGGCGTTGATCGCAGCCACGTGTTCCTTGGGGAGAGGAAACTCGAGGATTTTCGACGAGGCAATGGACTGGACGGCGCTCAATCACGAAATCCTTAAACCATCAAGGCTCAAGTATATTGCCAAGGAGTACGGGAATGAAACCACCAGGGTAATTGGAGCCTTCGCCGAGTACGTGTCGAAGGCGGCCGGCAGGGAAGTACTGCGCGGGGTGAAGGAAGAGGCAGGCAAGAGCCTCATGGGAAACGAGAGGGAAGAGCTCTTCTGGATCCAGAAGGGAATGTTTTCGAATCGGGAGGAAAAGGCGGACCCTTTGTTCCTGCACTGGGGTTTCCTCCGCGGGAAGCCTAGAATCCGAGAGCACTCCGGGCGGCCGGACCTCGACAATCCGGCCAACCTCATGATCAGGGTGCGAAAGCAGTACGGTGTAGGAGCCAAAGCCGACGTGGTAACTTTCCTCTTGACCGACAAAGGCGGAAGCTCGAGAGGAATAGCGGGGAAGATCAAGTACAACCAGTCATCGGTATACCGAGCCCTTGAAGAGCTCGTTGACGCCGGGGTGGTTCGCAAATACGACCAGGCAGGATGGGGCTACTACTGGATTGACAGACAGGAGATAGCCAAAACGCTTGACCTGGAAAACAGTAGACCTGTCTTTTTTGTGTGGGCTGATATCTTCAGGGCTTTCTATATGGTGATGAGTGACTTCGCTATCAACGGGAGCACCGACGGCGGGAGCCTCATGGATATCGAGAGGGCCCGGGACCTAACCGTGCGGATAGCGCCCCTTCTTAGAAACGCCGGGGAGCCCCTCACCAGGATAGACATCCCGGACATCAAGAAGCGTGGGGGCACGCAGAATATAGAGGACCTTCGCGACTTCCTCTCTAGGGTCGTGAGCACCATCGAAGCGTTTGCCGTCGAGAACGAATAACTGGAGAGCCCGGCCCCGGTAGCTGTCTTTTTCATGTCCGCCGGCATTACAATTGAACCGGCGGAATTGAATGAAGAGAAGGGGCGATGGAACTAACAACCACGGATATCACGGAAGACCTCTCCAAGCCCACGGAGCGCATTTCGAGGATAAGGGCGGAACTTCTCCAGGAACCTTACTCGATCTGCCTCGAAAGGCCCGCCCTTCTCGAGGAGTTCTGGCAAGCGGCGGAGGGGCGCAGGGCAATGCGGCAGGAGCACCCACTCGTCAGGCGCGCGATGGCGCTGGCCTACGTCTTTTCGCATCGCAAGCCTCACATCTACGACGGCGAACTCATAATCGGCAACATGACATCAAAGCGAATAGCCGCCAACTACTACATCGAGGGTGGCTCAGTGAACATCCTGGAGGACGTATGGCGTCTGGAAAAGAAGGCCACCAGGATCAAGCTCTCGTACCCCGAGAGGGCACGCCTCGTCGCAATGGGGCTCCGCAACGTCTTTAAGAGTATCGGGGTGCGGGCCCTCCTTCGCCCCGGCCGCATCAAATATTTCCTCGACTTCTTCATGGCCAAGCGCTACTTCGTCACCGAGGAGGCCGGCGTCGGCCATCAAGTCGGTGGCTATATGTCCGTGGTTCACGATGGGTTGCGCAAAGCTGACCTGGGAGCAGCCCTTCGCCTTGAAACAGGCAAGCTGGACGACGGGACGCCGCTGAACGAAGACACCCGAGCCTTCTTCCGTTCCGTGCGCATAACAATAGAAGGCATAAAGCGGATGGCGGACAACCTGGCGGGCGAGGCCGAGCGGATGGCGGACGAGCCCAGTGTCTCACCCGAGCGCAGGTGCGAGCTGCTGGAATCGGCGGAGGCCTGCAGGCGCGTCCCTTACGAACCCGCCAGGACCTTCCTGGAGGGACTCCAGGCCGTATGGCTAGTGCACGTCGCCATGAACCTCGAGGACTTCGAGCAGGGGCTTTCGTTCGGCCGCCTCGACCAGATACTTTTCCCGCTATATCAAGCGGACATCGAGGCTGGGCACCTCACGCCCGCACGCGCGGCCGAGATGCTGGCGAGCTTTGGGCTAAAGACGTGCGAGACGATGCCCCTTTACTCCGAGCGCATAGACCAGTTCTTCAGCGGAAACGGTGTGGCCCAGGCAATCACCGTCGGCGGCACCGACGCCGCCGGCAACGACGTGACCAACGAACTCTCGGGAGTCATACTCGACGCATACGCACAGATACTGACCCGGGAGCCGGCCCTCCACGTCCGCGTACATCCCGACATGCCCGATTGGCTGCTGGAGAAGGCCGTAGGGGTAATCCAGCTCGGCACCAGCAGGCCTTCGCTGTTCGGGGACACGGCGGTGGTTGAGGCCCTCAAGACCGCGGGCATGAGTGAGGCGGATGCAAGGGATTACGCCATCATTGGTTGCGTGGAGATGGCCAGCCAGGGCCGGACCTACAACTCCTCCGACGCCGCGCTCTTCAACCTGCCTCTTTGCCTGGAGCTCGCCCTCAATGAGGGAAGGCGCTTTCCCCGGCCGGGGGGCCGTGAGCGCCTCCGGGCAATGGGCGCGAAGACTCCACCGGTTGGCGCGATGCGCACGTTCGATGACCTGGTACAGGCTTTCCGTCTTCAGGTCAAGGACGCGGTCGATGACATGGCAAAACTCTTAGGCTGGCTCGAGGAGACCTACCGAATCTGGAGGCCAACGCCGGTGAACTCGATCATAACCGCCGGGTGCCTCGAGCGGGGCAAGGACGTGACCTGGGGCGGGGCGCTTTACGACTATACCTCCATACAGGCCGCCGGGCTGGCAAGCGCGGGCGATTCCCTGTACGCGATAAAGAAACTGGTCTTTGACGACAAGAGGCTTACGCTGGAGGAGCTGGTCCGAATCTTGAAATCGGATTTCCACGGGCACGAGTCGCTCAGGGTGGAACTCGCCTCGAAGCTGCCCCGCTACGGAAACGGCAATCGCGAGGTCGATGAGATGACGCAAATTGCGGCCGACGCGTTCGCCGATGCGGTCACCGCGCGCCGCAACAGCCGGGGCGGGCGTTACATCCCCGGTTTCTACTCCATGACCTGTCACATCGGGTTCGGCAGAAAAACGGGAGCGCTGCCCTACGGAAGGCGCCGCGGCGAGAGGTTGTCCAACGGTCTGGCGCCGGTCGACGGGTGCGAGCGCCTGGGGCCCACGGCGGTGCTCCAGTCGGCCGCGGGCCTGGACAGCAGGAAGTGGGGCAACTGTTACGCGCTCAATATGAAATTCGAGAAGAACCTAATTCAAGGCGAGCGCGGGCGCGACGTGCTGATGGGTCTCTTCCGGACTTATTTCGAGATGGGCGGCATGCAGGTGCAGGTCAACGTGCTGGACGCGGACACACTCAGGGCCGCCAGGGAAGACCCCACACTGTACCCCGATTTGGTAGTACGTGTGGCGGGATACTGTGTCTACTTCAACGACCTGCAGCCGGCGGTCAAAGACGAGATCATCGATCGGACCGCGCACGGTGCTGGATAGCGGACCGCGCACGGTGCTGGACGACTGAGTTCCTGGAGCAGCCATGACCCCGCAAAACGAGGGGCCGGTCCAACGGAGGCGGAGGAATCCCTGAAGAACAAGCCGCAATTTCGGGATCGCGGCGCTCGCGGTAGCCGCAGCGGGTTACATACTGAGCTTCTTGATCGCGTGGGCGGTGAATTCGCCTCGAACATCGCCAGGCGTTGGTGGGCGTTTTGTCTTCATGCCGATCGGCGGCATCGCGGCGCTGCTGCTCGCGATCGTTGCGATCCAGGCGGGAACAAGGACAAAGAGATTTTTCAACACTCTGGAACCTGTCCGCCGTGAGCGCCTGGGTTTCTTCATGGACCTCGAAAAGGAAAG
>DATCGY010000218.1:0-3052 GCA_036508635.1 Candidatus Anoxymicrobiaceae bacterium | reverse complement strand
TGGTGAACGCGAGGGCGACCACGACGACAACGGCAAGAAGGACTGCGGCGTTGCCCATCCAGTTCCTCGAGACGCGGGAGCCGCTTTTTTCTTTGGGGTTATCCGGGATCACGGAGCTCATGGCCTTCACCCGCCTGGTTGCCTGCTGACATTGTACTTCGGAGTCCGGGCGTGGGCCTCCTGCAACTGATGGGGTCATATCCCTTGTGTTGTGTTTTACCCGTCGCGGAATAGTCAGGCCGGTAACCAGTCTTGCGACCGGAAGGCTTCGCGGGGGCCTTGCCAGATTTCTTGCGCTACTTGTTCTTCAACATGTACTCGGCGACCCTGGCGTCGGCGTTCGCCCGCAAGTTGAAGTAGTAGAACGGATAATCATATGAGTGGTAGACGCCCTTGGGCAGCAACGCGCTACCGGGTGAAAGCAGGTTCACGTCGGCGGTGCTGCAGATCACGACGCCCCTGGCCTTGTTGACCTGGGCGTCCGCGTAGTTCTTCAGAGGTATCTCATTACCCTCCGAGTCCAGCACCGGGTAGCCGTCCTTCTGCACTGTAAGGGATCCCGCGTTCAGCGCGGCCGGAGCGATCTCTTCGCCCCTGGTCCAGGTGATCGGGTTTATGGCGATGCCGCCTGGCATCGTGACCGGATTGACCCCACCTATCACGGGTGCCTCGGTGTTGTACGAGACTATGACCCCGGTGTCCGTCGGACCCTCGGCGAATTTGAGCTCGGGATTCTGCGAGAGGTACTGCGGGGTTATCGAATATCCGATGACGTATGCCGCGACCATCCGCTTGTAGACCTTGGGGTTCTTCTTCATGTAGTCGGCGAGGATGTTGGCGGTGACGTTCGATCCCTGCGAGTGCCCGGCCAGGATGAACGGGCGGCCCTTGTTGTAGTGCTTGATGTAGTAGTCGAACGCCGAGGTGGCATCCGACGTCGGCACGCCGCCGGTGAGCTTGAGCTGCTCCGGTATTGGAAGGTTCTTCCTGTAGAGGGAATCGATCTGCCTGAAGTAGGGCGCGTAGATGTCGGCAACCTTCTCGAATACCGTGGCCGTCCTGGAGAACGCAAGTTTCGCGCCCTGCACCATCGCGGGATTCTTGATGGGGGAGAGGTACGGTGAACTCGGGGTCGGCTTCGAGTAGACGGTGTCGATCAGGTAGAAGACATCGACCTTCTTCCTGGCGGCGGTCTGCGAAGGCAGGGAGACCCAGTTGGTGGAGTTCGCATAATTCGGGGCCCCGCTTGTCGTCGTCGCCGACGGGGAGGAGGCCTTGCCGCTCGAGCTGCTCCCGCAGCCGGCGATCAGCGCGACCAGAGCGGCGGCCACGGCCAACGGGATGGCGATTCCTGCGAACTTCCTCATCTTCTGACCCCTCTTTCCGGCGGTGTCCACTCCAGGTTGCCCGAGTTCTTTGTGGATGCAATGACTGCAACCCTACAGCAAGTGGCTTTTCGCGGCAATGACAAGTAGAAAGAGGTGCCAGGCACTTTTCAGGCTTTTTTTCTACTTTTGACATCCTTCAGTCGTGACATTGATCTGTTGTGCGGCCTTGAGAACGAGTCGCTGATGATTCTGGTTCCTCCCGTTGCACACCGTTCGGTGAGCAACGTCCGTCACGCCCCTCTTTCTACTTATTGCTTCTTGTCGAGGTATTCGACCAGCTTGTCCAGCGTCACGTCGCTTATCACGTGCTCGATCTCGCAGGCGTCCTTGTCGGCCACCTCGGCATCGACGCCGAGCACGTCGATGAAGAAGTGCTTGATGGTCTCGTGCTTGCGGTCGAGCCCCTTGGCGATCCGCCGGCCCTTGGCCGTGAGCTTGATGTGCTGGTACTTGTCGTGCGTAACCAGCTGGTTCTCGACCAGGCGGTCCACCATCTCCGACACGCTGGGCTTGGAGACGCCAAGAGAGGCGGCGATGTCTTTGACGCGCACCTCGCCGCCGGCCATCTCGCCGACCTCGTATATAGCTTCAAGGTACCTCTCGAAAGCCCCGGGCATGACTCAGCCTCCCTTTTTAGCGTCCGGGCAACCGGCCCCGAAGACGCACGACCTGCACGATACCACACCGCAGCCCTGGCAATCGCCGGGCCGGTAGACGGAGAGCTTGCCCTTCCGCTCCAGGAACTCGAGCATCTTCTCGAGCGCGCTCTCCTCGATGCCCAGCCGGCCGGCGAGGTCCTTGACCGAGATGGGACCGTCCGCGTTCTCGACCTCTTTGAGTATCTCGTCGAACATGTCACTTACCCCCGAGGAGGAGTCCTACCCTGTATATGAAGAAGGCGACCAGCCAGGCCAGCACCAGCGAGTAGCCGACGGCGAAGGCGGACCACTTCCAGGAGCCCGTCTCTTTCCTGATCACCGCCACCGTGGCAAGGCACGGGGTATAGAGCAGGGTGAACGCCATGAAAGTGTAGGCGGTCAGCGGGGTGAATATGGTGTGCAGCTTGGTGGTGATGGTCGCGCGCGACCCGCCGCCCAGGAGCGCGCCGAAGGTGCTCACCACGATCTCCTTGGCCACGAAGCCGAACAGCAGCGCAACCACCGCGCGCCAGTCGAACCCCAGCGGCTTCACCAGTGGCTCGAAAAAGAGCCCGACCTTGCCGGCGATGCTGGCTTTGCTCCCGTAGGCCACTCCCCAGGGCAGGTACGCCAGCAGCCAGATGATGACCGAGCCGGCCAGGATTACGGTCCCGGCCTTGCGCAGGAACAGCGAGCCCCGCTCCCACATGTGTATCACGGTTCCCTTGGCGGTGGGCCAGCGATAGGGGGGAAGCTCCATCACGAAGGGCTCGCTCTCGCCGCGGAAAAGGGTCTTCCTGAACAGCTTGGCCATGGCGATGGCCAGGATGATCCCCATAAGGTACAGCGAGAAGGTGATGGTCCCCTGGTTCGCCGCGAAGAACGCGGCGGTGAAAAGCGCGTATACAGGCAGCCTGGCGGTGCACGACATCAGGGGGTTCACCAGGATCGTGATCATGCGGTCCTTCTCGCTCTCGAGCGTGCGTGTCGCCATCACCGCCGGGACGTTGCAGCCGAAGCCCATCA
>DATCGY010000217.1:0-16192 GCA_036508635.1 Candidatus Anoxymicrobiaceae bacterium | reverse complement strand
GCGGCCATAGCCTCTTCCTTGGAGGTCACGAGCGTGTTCACGGGTACATCCTCGAGCACCCGGGCGTTGGCGAGAGCCTCTATCTCTTCGAGCTCCTCGGGGGTCACCGCCTGGAAATGGGTAAAGTCGAACCTCAGCCGCTCGGGTGTGACAAGCGAACCGGACTGCTTTGCGTGAGTGCCGAGCACCGTACGTAGCGCCCAGTGCAACAGGTGCGTCGCGCTGTGGTTTCTCGAGATGGCCGCACGCCTCTCGGTATCGACTGTGGCCAATGCTTCATCGCCGACCTTGACCCTGCCCTTGAGGCGACCACGGTGCACTATAAAACCGGGCGCGCCGTAATACGCGTCTTCGACCTCGATGGTCGCATCGGATGTCTCTATCGTGCCGGTGTCACCGACCTGTCCGCCCGACTCCGCGTAGAACGGTGTTCGCTCGAGGACTACCTCCACCTCGTTCGAGTCCGACACCTCGGTGACGCCTTCAACCCCGACGAAGAGCGCCGCGACCGGACTGACGAGGCTGGAGCTCTCGTAACCCTCGAAGCACGACGGGCCGAGCTCGCGGCACGCATCCGCGAAAATATCGGTCTCGGTCTGTGTCTCGTACTCGCGCGATGCCCGCGCCCGCTCGCGCTGCTCCTCCATGAGCCGCTCGAATCCTTCCCTGTCTATGTCCATACCTTTATCGGCGGCTATCTCGGCCGTTACCTCCAGCGGGAAACCGAGAGTGTCATGCAGATAGAAGACGGTTCTGCCGTCGATGGTCTCTTTGCTGTCGGACTTGTGATCCGCGATTACCTCACGAAGGAGCTCGATGCCCTGCTCGAGCGTCTGGCCGAATCTCTCTTCCTCGGACTTCATGACACCGGAGACCAGCTTGTGATGTTCCTTGAGGTCCGGGTAGACATCACCGAGAAGCTCAACCACCACGTCGGCAAGGCCGTTGATGAAGTGCTCCTCGATGCCCAGAAGCCTGCCGTGACGTACAGCGCGGCGAAGGAGCCTGCGCAGTATGTAGCCTTTGCCTTCGTTCGACGGTATGACACCATCGGATATCATGAAAGTAGCGGCGCGCGAGTGGTCGGCTACCACCTTGATGGAGACGTCGCTGGCTGCGCCTTCGCCCAGCTTTACCCCCGAGAGAGATCCGATTGCCTCAACTATCGGCTTGACGACGTCGGTCTCGAAAATAGTCGGAACGCCCTGTTTGAGCGCGGCCACTCGCTCGAGCCCCATGCCGGTGTCGATGTTCTTCCTGGGCAATGGGACGAGCGCCTGGTCGTGCTGGCGCTCGTATTGCATGAAGACGAGGTTCCACAGCTCGAGGAAGCGGTCGCAGTCACAGCCTGCCTTACAGTCGGGGCCACATGCGAACTGCTCGCCCCTGTCGTAAAGTATCTCGGAGCATGGCCCGCAGGGACCTGTGCTACCCATGTCCCAGAAGTTGTCGTCGGCTCCGAGCCTGATGACACGCTCGGGCCGTACGCCAGAAGTTGCCTTCCATATGCCTTCGGCCTCATCGTCTTCCTCGTAGACCGACATCCAGAGCGAGTCCGGGTCGATGTCGAAGACTCTGGTGACAAGCTCCCATGCCCACGGTATGACTTCTTCCTTGTAGTAATCACCGAAAGAGAAGTTTCCCAACATCTCGAAGAAAGTGCAGTGCCTGGCCGTGATGCCAACCGAATCTATATCAGTTGTGCGCAGGCATTTCTGGACGGACGTTGCTCGCGTGAACTGTGGCACTTCTTCGCCGAGGAAGTACGGTTTGAACTGGACCATACCCGCGTTCGTGAGCAGAAGAGTCGGGTCGTTCGGCACGAGGGAAGAGCTTGGAACCACCCTGTGCCCCCTGTCCTCGAAAAACCGTATGAAAACCTCGCGAATCTCCGCACTCTTCAAGGTCTTTACCCCCGAACTGAGTCCTGTAAAAATAGCAGGGGCATGACCCCTGCAACGGGCCGTTTACACAAAAAAACATTGTAACCCAACTCGCCACCGTATCAAACGACACCCATCAATGACCTCCTCTCCTCCCCCTGATTTCCCTTGCCCCACTCCGGCATGAGGGATCTACAGGGGGGAAAGCAAATCCACCTCGGGGTGTGAGGTGGATTTGAACGTTCTATGACAAGGCGGGGCGCCGTTATCTCGTTATTTCTTCCATTTACTATACGCTTTGCCTGCTCCGGCGCCGACTCCGAGGATCTTTACTATCGGGGAGGTAACGACCTCTTGAACTACCTTGGTCGCGGCGTTGGCCTTCTGGGACATACCCTCGACCGCGGTAAGGATACCGTCGACACGCTCGAGCTCTGTGTTGACGTGGTCCATAGTCGTCTGGAAACGCGACATGAGCGGAATAGTCTCGACCCTGACCTCGTCAAGGAATGTGTTGGTTATGCTCAGCATCTGGACCAGCTTGAAGAGCACCCATGCGGTGAAAACCGCCATCACGGCGAACGCGATGGCCGCAACAAGCCCCGCAACATTGCCTGCGCTCATACGGCACCCCTTTCTTTGGAAACCAACTCTATACCAGGATTTCGCGCGCTCTCAAACCGCCGCGGAGAACGCCCGGTCGTGTATCGCCGATTAATATATCACAGGCCCCCATGCAAGTCGAAACCCCTTCTCGCCGCCATAAATCATGTACTTTCGGCAACGGATTCAGCAGAAAAGGGCGCCTGGAGGTTTTTTTGTTTTTCGCGGGTTCGATGAGGTCAAAAACAGGAATCCGCCCTGCCATATCAAAATAGAGTGGATGAAACATCTAGGCGGTTACGAACCCTGTATCAGAGGAGTTGTTCGAATTGGCTATCTGCGACCAGATATGTACGGAAGAGCTGGAAGCGGCGGTTTTCAGGAATGACTTCTCTGAGGACAAGCTCACGATGCTCGTAGTCGAAGATGAGCCAAACACGGCTTCGAATATAAAGCGGCTGCTGTGTCGGCGCTTCAATGCCTATGTGGACGTAGCCGCCGACCTGGCAACCGCCCGCTTGCTGCTCGGCTCCCGCCGATATAACCTCGTTACGCTGGACCAGTTTCTTCCAGACGGCACCGGGATCGAGCTGCTGCTCGAACTCCACGATAACTTGCACGGGCCACGTGTCGTCATGGTAAGCGCAATTGACCGCTTCAGCATTGACCCGGATCCGCTGGACCTGGGAGCGTTCGACTACGTCATGAAAGATGAGAAGATGAGTTACCATTTACCCAACGCCGTAGGCCGTGCTCTCGGTATAGCCCCGTGAAAAACTCAATACGAATACCCAACATATCCGGCAACGTCACGCGATTCGCTCCTCGCAAGAAAACCAGACCGTAGTCTCCCGGGATCTATCTGTCTATTCGAAAGACGGTTTCAATCCGAGCTCTCGCAGCTGAGCGGCGGAAACTTCGTCCGGCGCACCGGTGAAGAGGTCCGAAGCGGATTGAGTCTTGGGGAAGGCTATGACGTCCCGGATGGAATCGCGGCCTGCGAGTAGCATTACGAGCCGGTCAAGCCCGAGTGCGATGCCGCCATGCGGTGGGGCGCCGTACTTGAGAGCCTCAAGCAGAAAACCGAACTTTGTCCGGTATTCCTGCTCGGTTATCCCAAGAAGGCGAAACATGCGCTCCTGGACATCCGTGCGATGGATCCTGATGCTGCCACCGCCTATCTCGACCCCGTTCATCACGATATCGTAGGCGCGTGCGCGTGAACCGAGCGGGTCTTCCTCGAGTTTGGCCAGGGACCCCCGGGTCGGGCTCGTGAAAGGGTGATGCAACGACTTGTAGCGCTTCTCCACCGAGTCATACTCGAGCAGCGGGAAGTCGACTATCCATGTGAGCTTGAACTCGCCTTCGGGGCACAGGCCCATGGAGGCTGCCACCTGCGCGCGCAGGTGATGAAGGATATCGTTACATGCCTCGCGCTCGCCGGCCAGGACGAACGCTGCGTCACCAGGATTCAGGGCCAGGGTCCGGATAAGCCCGTCCTGCTCCGGTTCGGAAAGGAACTTCGCGACGGGCGAGCGCAGACCCTCCTCCTCAAGGATGAGCCAGACCAATCCGCCGGCGCCGAGCTCCATTGCATTCTTGTTCCAGGAGTCGAGCTCGGAGCGGGACATGCCACCGCCACCTTCGACACGCATGCCCCGGATGCTCTCGCCCGAGCCGAGCGCCTCGGCAAAGACCTTGAAACCGGTCTGGGCGAAGACTTCGTCGAGGGTTGCCATGCGCAAACCGTACCGTAGGTCGGGCCGTTCGCTACCGTAGGTCTCAACCGCCTCGTCATACGGCATGCGAGGGATGGGGAGCTCTAGCCCGTGTCCGAGCGACGCGTTGAAAATTTCATCGAGGAGCCCGTCTATCAGCGATATTATGTCGCCCTCCTCGATGAACGACATCTCAATGTCGACCTGCGTGAACTCAGGTTGCCGGTCCGCGCGGAGGTCTTCATCCCTGAAACACCTGGCTATCTGGTAATAGCGGTCGAACCCAGACACCATGAGCACTTGCTTGAACAGCTGGGGCGATTGCGGTAGCGCGTAGAACCTCCCCGGCTGCACGCGGCTCGGCACCAGGTAATCCCTGGCGCCCTCGGGTGTGCTCTTGCACAACTGAGGCGTCTCTATCTCGGTGAACCTCTGCGAGTCCAGGTATTCGTGGGTCGCCCTGACGATGCGATGGCGGAGCTTGAAGTTCTCGTGCATCTCGTCTCGGCGCAGGTCGAGAAAGCGGTACTCAAGGCGCACGCGCTCGTCGACCTTCGTGTCGTCGCGGATCTCAAAAGGAGGCGTGATGCTCGAGTTTATGATCTCGACCTCGCGGACGAGGACCTCCACCTGTCCCGTCTTCATATCGGGATTCTCCGTGCCCTCCGGGCGCTCCCGGACATCGCCCCTTATACCGAGGACGTACTCGGGCCTTACGTCCTCCGCGACACCATGGGATTCCTCAGATTCGCGGGGATCGAATACGACCTGCACCACACCCGTCGTGTCGCGCAGGTCTATGAATATGAGCCCGCCGTGGTCGCGGCGCCTGGCCACCCACCCGTTGAGGACAACCTCTTGTCCAGCATCGGATAGCATGACCTCTCCGCACCACATTTCGCGCTTTAGTTTGAAAGATACACTGAGCTCGCGGCTCTCATCGTCACCCATTGAAACGACCATCCTCCAGGAATCTCCTGAGCTCGGCAACCATGCCGGACAGCGGCACCCGCCATTGCTTCGACCGGTCGAGGTCACGCAGCGTGACCTCGCCCTGCTCAAGCTCGTCTTTACCTATAATCAACACAAGCCGGGCCTCGAGCCTGGCAGCCTGTTTCATCTGGGCCTTGAGGCCCCGGTCCATGAAGTCGACGTCCGCACTCACGCCGGCGGCTCGCACCGCGGTGAGGATATCGAGGACCCTCCCCCTGTCAGCACCGGGCGCGGCAACGACAAAGACATCCAGCCGCTCCGGCGCGAACGGGAACGCCGCCTGTGCCTCGACTGCCATGACGAGCCTCTCGACTCCGAGACTGAACCCGACCCCGGGGGTCTCGGGCCCACCCAGCTGCCCGGTAAGGTAGTCGTAGCGGCCGCCGGCGGAGACCGTGTTCTGCGAACCGAGCCCCTCGAACTGGAACTCGAACGTAGTATTCGTATAGTAATCGAGCCCGCGAACGAGCCGGTCGTCAATCGTATAGGCGACGCCGAGCCTCTCGAGATGTCCCAGCGCGCCGTTGAAATGCTCTCTGCAAGCCGGGCAAAGCTGCTCCCCGATGACCGGGGCGCGAGTCAGCTCTTCGCGGCATGACTCGTTCTTACAGTCAAAGACGCGCAACGGGTTCTCCCTGGAGCGTCGGCGGCACTCCGGGCAGAGCTGCTGGGAGATTCCCTCGAGGAACCCGCTAAGCATGCGGACATAACCGGGCCGGCACTCGGCGCAGCCGACTGTGTTCACCAGAAGCTCATAGTGAGATAGCCCCAGCTTCTTGAAGAGGCTATTGGAGATGGAGATTATCTCGGCGTCGATAAACGGATCCCTGCTGCCGATGGCCTCCGCGCCAATCTGCAGGAACTGCCTGTACCTGCCGGCCTGGGGCCGTTCCCGCCTGAACATGGGTCCCATGTAATAGAGCTTCTGTGGAAGGCCACGGGATTGCAGCCCCAACTCGAGATACGCCCTGACGACCGGAGCCGTCCCCTCCGGCCGAAGCGTGAGGGACTCGCCTCCCTGGTCCTCGAACGTATACATCTCCTTTGAGACGATGTCGGTCTCTTCGCCTATCCCCCGCTTGAACAGCTCGGTGCTCTCGAGGATGGGTGTGCTGATGAGCTGGTAGCCGTGTAGCGTCAGTATGCGTGCCGCCACCTCGAGCAGGCTCGATATCCGCGTCGACTCGGGAAACACCAGGTCGGAGGTGCCTCTCGGCGCTTTGTACTTCAATGCCATCCTAAGCACCTCCTCCGAGAGATCGGAGGAACGGGTTGCTTGCTTTCTCTTCGCCGACTGTCGTCGAGGGTCCGTGGCCGGGCCAGATGCGGGCGTTTCGCGGCAGCGTGAAAACGTGGCTCTTTACCGACTGCATCAGCTCACCCATGGAACCTCCACGCAGGTCGGTCCGCCCGACCGAACCCTGGAAGACCAGGTCACCGCAGAAGAGATTGTCTTCGCACAGGAAGCTGAGCGAGCCGGGAGTGTGCCCGGGAGTCCGGAATACCTCCAGCGTATGCCCTCCTAACTCGAACCGGTCTCCCCGGGAAATGAATTCGCAGCTCTTCGGCTTGGATGTCACGAGTGAGCCGAGCTTCGCGGCGATTCCCTGCACGGAACCGGAAAGCGCGCCCGAGTCCTCCTTCGATATGTAGACTACGGCGCCTGTTGCTTCGGCCACCTTGCCGACCGCTCCGACGTGGTCCATGTGCCCGTGTGTGCAGAGAACCCCCAGGCATTTCAGCCCGAGAGAATCAGCCGTATCGATGACCTTCTTTGCCTCTCCGCCAGGGTCGATGATGTAACCTTCCTTTGTCTTATCGTCCATCACGATGTAACAGTTCGTGCCCAGCATACCGACCTGCAGCATCTTGACATCCAGACGCCCCAATCTTAATCCTTTCCTAAATGAATGCTTGATGAATGATACCATTCTTTCTCTGACCCCAGATTTCCCATCCTTCTCCTTGTTCTTTCCACCCGCCTTTGACGGAAAGCGTTACACCTTATCCCTCCAGGGGGAGTCGATGATGAAAGTAACGGGGCCCCAGTTTTCGAGTCGGACGTCCATCATCGCTCCGAAAACGCCGGTGGCGACTTTGAGCCCGGAGGCGGCAAGGTGCGAGACGTACTCCTCGTAGAGCGGCTCGGCAATCGCGGGGTCCGCGGCGTCCACGAAAGAAGGGCGACGCCCCTTGCGGCAATCTGCCAGAAGCGTGAACTGGCTCACGACCATGAGCTCTGCGTTGATGTCGAGTACCGACAGGTTCATCTTTCCCTCGCTGTCGGGGAAGATGCGAAGGTTGAGCACCTTGTCGGAGAGAAAAGCAAGCACGGAGGGCTTGTCATCCCTGGCGACCCCGAGCAACACGAGCAGGCCGGTGCCGATCTCGGAAACGACCTGACCTTCGATGGAGACGCTGCAGCTCTTGACCCTCTGTATGACCGCTCTCATCGCTCGTCTACCTGGCTTCTTCTTCCGTGGAGACCTCGGTCACATCGATCACCGATTCGATCTTCTTGAGGTCGTTGAGTATCTCTTCGAGATGGACGTCCGAACCTATCTCGAACATGTAGTAGCTGCGAGAGAGGTGCTGGGAATCCGCGGAGAACGATGCCGACAGAATATTGATATGCTGGTCGCCAAGCACGGTCGTGATGTCGCGGACGAGCTTTGGCCGGTCCCACGCTTCGACGCGTATCTCGACTATTCTTATCGCCGGCTCTGCAGGCTCCCAAGTCACGTCGATCATCCTGTCCGCTTCCCTGGACAGCCCCTGGACGTTGGTGCAGTCGTCCCTGTGCACCGAGACTCCCCGACCACGCGTCACAAAGCCTACGATGGAGTCCCCGGGGCTCGGGTAGCAGCAGCGGGCGACCTGTACGAGAGCGTTATCGATGCCATGAACCCTGATACGCTGGCCCATCCTCTGCTCTTCGGCTTCGGTGTGATAGCCCGGCCGTGCTGTGGTCTCGCGCTCCGGCACGATCACCGACTTGGAGTCCTGGGGCGGCTCGAGGTAGTGGGCTACCTTGTTGGCGACCTGGTTTGCAGACAGGCCGCCCGCGCCGATGAGATGATGGAGGTCCTCGAGTTTCGCGCAGTGGTTTTCTTCGGCAACCTGCGCAAGGACCCTCGAGACCTCCTTTCGCTGGAACGGGATACTTCTCTTCCGCATCGCACGTTCAAGCTCTTCCTTGCCTTCCTGGATCTCGTCCTCGCGCCTCTCGCGGCTGAACCACTGGCGTATCTTGTTGCGCGCCCGCGGGGTCTCGACCATGTTCTTCCAATCCTGGCTCGGACCTGTGGTGGTCTTGGATGTCATGATGTCCACGATGTCGCCGTTCTCGAGGCGGTACGCGAGCGGGACCATCTTGCCATTGACCTTGGCTCCCACGCACCTGTGACCGACCTCGGTATGGATGCTGTACGCGAAGTCTATCGGGGTTGAGCCCCTGGGCAGCGACATGAGCTTACCTTTCGGCGTGAAGACGAAGACCTCGTCCTGGAAGAGGTCGATCTTTAGCGTCTTCATGAACTCGGTAGGGTCCTTGAGCTCATCCTGCCACTCCATGACCTGCCTGAGCCACGTCCTGCCGCCGGCGTCTCGCCTGTTTGTCTCTTTATACAACCAGTGGGCGGCGATGCCGTACTCGGCGGTGCGGTGCATCTCCAGAGTCCGAATCTGTATCTCGAGGGGTCGCCCCTCCTGGCTTATCACCACGGTGTGAAGCGAGCGGTACATATTGAGCTTGGGCATCGCGATATAATCTTTGAAGCGACCGGGGACCGGCATCCACATCGAGTGGATGATGCCGAGAGCAGCGTAGCAATCGCGCACCGACTCGACTATGACCCTGACGGCCGAGAGGTCCATTATCTCATCGAACTCGACGCTGCGATTGACCATCTTTTCGTAGATGCTATAGAAGTGCTTGACCCGGCCCGAGACGTCGGCCTTGATCTTGTTCTTCTTGAGCTCGGCCTCTATTAGATCGCCGACCTGCTGCATGTACCTCTCTCGTTCGGTACGTCGCTCGGACACCATGCGCTGTATCTGCTGATAGCGCTTCGGATAGAGCACCTCGAACGAAAGATCCTCGAGCTTCCACTTGAGTTGAGATATACCAAAGCGGTGCGCCAGGGGGGCGTAGATCTCGAGTGTCTCCTCGGCGATGGCACGCCTGCGCGCAGCGGGGAGAGCGTCAATGGTCTGCATATTGTGAAGCCGGTCGGCGAGCTTGATGAGGATGACCCGCACGTCCTTGGCCATCGCTATGAGCATCTTGCGCATGTACTCGGCCTGCTGCTCTTCGCGCGATACGAACTTGAACCGGTCCAGCTTGGTTACGCCGCCGATTATCTCGGCTATCTGGTCGCCGAACTCGTCGCGTATTTCGGAGAGGGTCGCCGGGGTGTCCTCAACGACATCGTGCAGCAGCGCCGCACTGAGGGTCTCGGAGTCAAGCTCGAGTTCTGCGAGGATGGTGGCGACCGCGACGGGATGTTCGATGTACAACTCGCCCGATTTCCGGTACTGGTCGGAGTGGGAGTGCAGGGCCACGTAGTACGCTTTCTCAAGCTGCCGCTGGCCGCTCTTGTTGAGGAAGCGCCGCGCGATCAGGAAAAGCTTGTCGGCCCGCTGCGACCCCTCTGTCATTTTTTCTTCTTTTTCTTCTTCCCGCTCCCGGGCCCTTTTGTCCTAGACTTGGCCAGGTTCTTGGATGTCGGTTGAGCCGCCTTCGGGGCTGGAGGCTTCTGCTTGGGCTTGGGCGCTTCACCGCCTGCGACGACACCCTCCTTTTGTGCTCCCCCCTCGGCTCCGGCAACCTTCGGCGCGTTGACCGGTTTAGGCTTCGGACGGGCACCCTGCTGCGTTTTTTGAGCGGGGGCTTTTGCACCCTTGCCCTGGCCCGAGGCCGCCTTTTGCTTTACCGCGGCTGGCTTACTCTGCTGGTTGGGAGTCGCGCCCTTGGCCGCTATCCTCTTGGCACCGGTGCCCGTGGCGCTTGCCGCCCTCGCCGTCGCGCTCCTGTCGGCACGATCGCGGTACGCGCGGTACTTGGGCTCGGTCTCCTTCCACTGGGCGAGGATCGGTGGTGCGAGAATGATGCTCGAGTACGTCCCCGAGAGGATTCCTATGAACAGTGGCAACGCGAACTCCTTTAGTGTCGCACCGCCGAACAGGAGTATCGAGACTATCGGGACGAGCGTGACGAGTGATGTGTTTATCGAACGAACGAGCACTTCGTTCACCGAGTCGTTGACGGTGTCTGAGTAACTCTTCCTGCTCTGCCGCGTCAACTGATCGGAGTTTTCCTTGATGCGGTCGAAGATGACTATGGTGTCATAGAGCGAATAACCAAGAATCGTGAGTACCGCAATCACAGTCGCGGGCGTCACCTCGAATCCCAGGAGCGCGTAGATACCTATAGTAATGACGAAGTCGTGCACGATCTCGATGATCGCCGTCATAGCCATCTTGAACTCGAAGCGAAGGCTGATATAGATGATCACGGCGACCAGAAATATCGCCAACCCGATTATCGCCTGCCTGCTGACCTGGGCTCCCCAACCGGGCCCGACATCGTTTACGTTCACGATGTAGTTCCCCGATTTGTCCTTCTGGACGCCTACGTCCTTGGCGAGCCCATCGATGAGCTTGGTCTTCTGCTGGTCTTTGAGTTCGGGGACTCTTATTACGAAGGTGTTGCCGCCGGTCGACTGTATCTGGGCGTCGGCGTAACCGAGCTTCCCCGTGGTGCTGCGGACCTTGGAGATGGTGGCTCCCGAGTTGGCCTTGACCGTCAGCTCGGTGCCGCCGGTGAAGTCGATGCCGAAGTTGAGACCGCGCGTGAACAGCGCGATTATCGCCACTATGAAGATGATCGACGATATCGCGTAGACTATCTTCCAGTTGCTTACTATATTGAGATAAGGCCTGTGGAACCTCTTCACTCCGCACCACCCCCAACCGCGCGCCCGGGACGCAATCTGACGCCCATCAATGCGGGCCTTTCAAAGAGCTTCAGGTTGGAAAGCAGTGATGTTACCGGACGTGTGAAGAAGTATGAGATATAGACATCGAACACCGTCGCGATGCCGAGAGTAAGGGCGAAACCCTTCACCGAACCAACGGCGAACAGATAGAGGATAGCCGCCGCCCCGAAGGTGACCGTATCGGCAGCCAGGATGGTGCGGAACGCGGACTTGTAGCTGGAATCCACCGACGACCTGAGAGTTCTGCCTCCTTTGAGCTCTTCCTTGAGGCGTTCAAAGTACACAATGCTGGAATCCGCCGCTACACCAATTGATACGATCACACCCGCGATACCGGCGAGGGTCATGGTCCAGAAATCGCCCATGACGCATATAAGTCCGTACATATAGAGGCCGAAGATGATGAGCCCGATGCACGCGACGAAGCCCAACGCCCTGTAAAAGAACAGCAGGAACAGCGCCACCACTATCAACCCTACTATACCGGCGGTGAGGCCCTGGCGCAGGGAGTCGCGCCCGAGCGTTGCCGTGACGTCCTGCTCGGTGAGCAGCTTGAGCTCGACCGGCAGGGCACCGGTCTGGAGCACGATAGCAAGGTCCTTGGCCTGCTTATCGGTGAACTTGCCGGTTATCTCTCCATTGCCGTCGGTGATAGGCTCCTTGATATTCGGAGCGGACTCGACCTTGTAGTCGAGCACGATGGCGAGTTGCTTGTTTGTGTTCTGCTGCGTGATGGTGGCGAACTGCTTGGCGCCCGCGCTGCTTAGCGTGAAAGATATCTTGGCGTTATTCGACGAGTCGAATCCGACCTGGGCTTTCTTTATGGCGTCACCGGTGAGGAGCGTCGGGCCAAGCTTGAGCATAGTCGTCGACTTGTCCTCCGTGAGCGGCAGGATGACCGTCTTTGAGGGCTGAAGGTTGGCGTCTCCCGTGGTTTCCTGCCAGGCGGGATCGTCCTTGACGCCGCTCTTGTCTTTTGATTCCTGGACTATTCTGAACTGGAGCTGCGCCGTCTGTCCTACGAGCGCTTTTGCGCGTTCCGGGTCGTGGATGCCCGGGAGCTGGACCTCGACGTTTTTCTGGCCCAGCACTGTTATCTCGGGCTCCGATACGCCCAGGCTGTCAACCCTCTTCCTGATGTTCTCGACCGTCTTTGCCAGGACATCCGGGTCGATATTCTTGCCCTTGGCTTCGTAGACGAGGCTCACTCCGCCCTTGAGGTCGAGCCCGAGCTTCGGCGTCCTGCCGGTCGCGAACTTCGCGACATACAGTCCACCCAGAAGCACGAGCACAAGGGCTATGGACAGCAGGTTCTTGGTTGTCCGGCTCATGGTCTCACGCCGGGGCTCCCTCCCGGGTCTACGGGTTCCCGGCATCCCCTTTCGTATAGTCAGCGCCGGCGGCTACCGGCTGGTGTTACTTTGACGACCTGGATCCTAGCGCAAGTTTCATGCTCGGCTCGAAAACGCGGCGCGGTCCGCAAGCCATCGACGGGGTTATTATTTCTTGCCTCCGTCCGGCTCCGGCTCGGACTCTTCGTCTTCGTACTCCTCGGCATCTTCGTCGTACTCTTGATCAACTTCCTCGCCTTCGAGCTCTTCCTCGAGCTCGTCTTCGAGATCCTCGTCGTATTCTTCCTCTTCGTACTCTTCCTCGGCCGGCAGCTCTTCTTCCTCGGGCTCCGGCACCACTACCGCCCTCGCGATCGCCGACCGGGCGAACGTCATGTTGACACCCTTGGCGACCTCCAGGACGATCGTATCATCGCTGATTCTCTTGATCGTGCCGTGGATGCCCCCGATTGTTACAACCTCGTCGCCCTTCTTGAGCGTGGTGACCATCTGGTCGTGCTGCTGGGCCCGTCGCCTCTGGGGCCGGATCAGCAGGAAGTAGAACACAACCAGCATGACCGCGATGAGCGCCCACATTATCCATGTGTTGGCGGCACTCGCTTTTGTCGTGGTGGCAGCCGCATAGACCGCCGTATGCGCAGCCAGTATACTTAATACGAATGACATCGAGTATTATCCTCCTCAAAAATAACCGCTTTGTCGCGCGTCAACCTTCCATATCATAATGTAACGAGACCCCTTTGTCATCGGGCTGCATCATCGCTCCGCAGCTCGGCCAGCAATTCAGGCACTCTTCTCTCGGATATCGCGGCCCGGAGCCGAGAGATCAGGGCGTATATCGAGTGAAGGTTGTGCACCGTCAGAAGGTGAAAACCGAGTATCTCCTTGGCGTTTACGAGGTGGCGTATGTAGGAGCGGGAGAACGTCCCGCAGGCGTAGCACCCGCAGCCCGGGTCCAGCGGTCCCTCGTCGGTTGCGAAGCGCGCGTTCTTGAGGTTGAGCCGCCCTGAACCCACCATCGCTGAGCCGTTACGGGCAATCCTCGTAGGGAGCGCCGAGTCAAACATGTCCACCCCAAGTGCGACTGCCTCGGCGATGCCTGCGAGGTCACCGACCCCCATGAGATACCGGGGCGCCTCCGGGGGTACACGGTCCAGGGTGACCTCTAGGAGCTCGAGCGTGAGCTCGCGCGGCTCACCCACCGAGAGCCCGCCGATGCCATACCCGGGAAACCCGATCTCGACGGTGAGGTCCGCGCTCATGGCGCGCAGGTCAGGGAACATCCCGCCCTGTATTATGCCAAACAGGGCCTGGCGGCCGGAGCGGTGGCTGCCGAGGCAGCGCCCGGCCCAGTCACGCGTCAGCTCGAGCGAGGCCACCACTGCTTCTCGCTCGGCGGGGTAAGGCAGGCACTCGTCGAGAGCCATCGCGACGTCGGCGCCGATGCGCTCCTGCACCTCCATCGAGAGTTCCGGGGTGAGAAAGACAGAAGAGCCATCGAGGTGCGAGCGGAAACGGGCGCCCTCGGGCGTTATCTTGACGTCTTTACCGAGGCTCAAGACCTGGTAGCCACCGGAGTCCGTCAATATCGGGCCGTCCCACTTCATGAAGGAGTGCAGACCACCGGCGGCCTCGATTACCTCCAGGCCCGGCCGCAGCCATAAGTGATAGGCGTTGGAGAGCACCATCGCGAACCCGAGCTCGCTGACTTGCTCCGGGCGCATCGCCTTGACGGTCCCCCGGGTCGCCACGGGCATGAATAGCGGGGTCTCGACATCGCCGTGCGGCGTCGAGAGGATACCGCGGCGCGCTTTGGTCCTGTCGTCTTTCTCGGTTAATGTAAACATGTCGTGATTTGATCCTTTACGTGATTATCATCGCGTCGCCGAAAGAGTAGAAGCGGTACCGCTCGCTGACGGCCGTGCGGTAAGCATCAAGTATAAGCTCCGTGCCCCCGAAAGCGCACACGAGCATGAGCAGGGTGGACCGTGGAAAGTGAAAATTGGTAACGAGAACGTCCACCGCTCGGAACGCGTACCCGGGCGTTATGAAGAGGCTGGTCTTGCCGGCGCGGGCACGGATGGTTCCATCGGTCGACGCTGCCGATTCGAGAGCGCGGACAGCGGTCGTGCCCACTGTCACGACGCGACATCCCTCCCGGTGCGCCGCGTTCGCGGCTACGGCGCAGCCCTCGCTTACTGAATTCCACTCGGAGTGCATGGGGTGGTCTTCGACCTCGTCCTCCCGGACCGGGACGAACGTGTCCATCCCGACCGCCAACTCCAGGCTTGCTCTTCTGACTCCACCCGAGTCGAGCCGCGCAAGCAGGGCCTCGGTGAAATGGAGCCCCGCGGTCGGCGCGGCGGCGGATATCTCGCGCTCGGCGTAGACCGTCTGGTAGCGCTCAGCATCAGGTACGGGGGCGGTGATGTAGGGCGGGAGAGGAACGCTGCCCAGCTCAAAAACTTCCGCGTCGGAGGCCGGAGCCCCTTTGCGCGCGAACGCGACGAGCGCTCGGCCTCCCTCTCCCAGTTCGAGCACTTCCGCATCGAGACGCCCGACCCCCAGCGACAGTCGCGTTCCGGGCCTGAGCTTCGCACCTTTCGTGAGGGCGCTCCAGGTGGCTTCCTCAACTTTCTCGAGCAACAAAAGCTCAACCGCCCCGCCCGTGGGCTCTTTGACCGCGTTGAGCCTGCCCGGAAAAACGCGCGAGTTGTTGACCACCAGGCAATCCCCGGCGCGAAGTAGGTCGGGAAGGTCAGAAAAGATGTGGTGAGATATCGTCCCGGTAGCACGGTCGACGTTCATCAACCTGCTTGTGTCGCGCACGGGCGCGGGCTGTTGTGCTATGAGTTCTACGGGTAGCTGGTAGTCGAACAGGTCGGTCTTCATCTGTGAGGGGGGTCGTTCTTCTGATAGCGTTCTTTCTCGCTGTATACGCAGCCGCAGTAGCCCTGGCGGTAGATGCCAGCCTGGCGCGAAATTTCGACGGACTCTTTGTAGCCGTACGTCATGTCTTCACCCAGGAAGATAACTCCGTGCGCGATCGCGGCGGATTCTCCCGCTTCCCGTATCAGGTGTTGGTCCTGGTACGGGCTCACAAGCAGAGTCGTCGTAAACTCCGCTATGCACAGCCTGCGCGCCTCGGCAGCCGCGCGCGAGAGCCTTACCTGGAAGCACTTCTCGCATCTCGTATCTACGCGCGACGAGATCTCGGCGATGAACCCCTCCATGTCGTACGGCCCTGTTTGAAGTTCAAGCCCCTGCTGTTCGCAGTAATCAACCACCGCGAAGTACCTCTCACGATATTCGCGAAACGGATGGACATTGGGATTGTAAAAGAACGGCACCACCTCATAGCCCCGCTCGCTCAAAACCCTGTGTGGCACGATCAGGCACGGCGCGCAACAAGTGTGCAAGAGAATCTTCATGTCACTCATCATCTAGAAAAGCAATTCCCCGGTGCCCTCCACCATCTCACGTCCCAGATGCTTGAACGCCCTGGGCGTCGCGACCCTGCCCCTGGGCGTTCGCTTGAGGAACCCGATCTGCATAAGGTAAGGCTCGTAGACCTCCTCGAGGGTGTCTGTCTCTTCGCCTACCGCTGAGGCCAGCGTCTTGAGGCCCACCGGGCCGCCGGAGAA
>DATCGY010000216.1:0-6292 GCA_036508635.1 Candidatus Anoxymicrobiaceae bacterium | reverse complement strand
GTTCATCTCTCCTCCATTCAAGAAATTCTCCCGGGCACCGGCCCGCGCTTCCCCGAGGCGCGCATTCTTCTCAAGGTCGCGCACTGCGTCGGAGGGTCGATCCTGTGCGAAGCCGAAGCACCTGTCGATATCTCGGCGGCGCGCGACGTCGACTTCATAGTGCTCGACATGAAAATGCCCACCGTCGGTGAAGTCGTAGAATCAGTGCTGGAATGGTCTGCCGCTCCCATGATCATAGTATGGATCCAGCATAAAGGCGGACGAGCCCGGTTCGGCGAGGTGGCGCCGGCCGTAATCCACGGCGACCGGCTGCACCCCGATGAACTACTTGCCGATATACGGGGTGCGCTACATCGCCTCGTTCCGGATGACAGCATGGTGGAAGCTACAATCGGTGAACTGAGCGTGAACCTGTCCAGGAGGTCGGCGACCGTGTCCGGCGCCGAGATCACGCTGACCCCTACGGAATTCGAGCTCCTGAAGGTGCTCATCATGAACGCCGGCCATGTCGTGACGCACGAGCAACTCCTCGCTCGCATCTGGGGTGGTTGCAAGACGGCCGATAACACCCGCGTCAGGATAATGGTCCGCCGCCTCCGAGAGAAGATCGAGCGCAACCCTTCAAAGCCCTGTTACATCATCACTCAGCCCGGGGTGGGCTACAGGCTCCGCGCCCCTGACGTCCCTCAGCAAATACTTGCAGGGAGATAATCCGGCGCGTTCCAGATCGCGGTGAGGGTGTCCAACTGACTTTCGACCAGTTCGAGGTCCCGGTTTCTGATTGTGACAAATACATGGACCTCTGTTTGGCCATTGGGCTGGAAGCGCCTTGTTGACCAGGCCTGGCTTACAGAATAGGCTCGTATTATTGGAATAGCTTCGGGGCTGACTGGCTCACAGGGGGTGGACCATGAAAGCACTGGTAACTGGAGCAGCGGGCATGATTGGGTCGTCGCTCAGCAGGCGGCTTCTCGAGCGCGGCGACCAGGTACGTGGCCTGCTGATGCCTGGCGAAGACGACGCGGGACTAGAAAAGCTGGGCCTGCAGATCGTTCGCGGTGACGTTACAAAACCCGCTACCCTCGAAGGGATAGCCGACGATTGCGACATGGTCTTCCACCTGGCGGCGCGCGTCCAGGAGTGGGGGCGTCGCAGCCAGTTCCGCGAGACCCATTACGACGGTACCAGGAACGTTATTCGCGAATGCTGCGGCAAAGTCGAGAGGTTCGTATACTTCAGCTCCACAGCATACTACGGCACGAAGCCGGCACAGGGCCTAACCGAAGAGTACGTGCCCGAGTTCTCGGGGCTGCCTTACCCCGATATGAAGATGCTCTGCGAGCGAATGGTCCGGACGTACTCGGCCGAGCGCGGCATGAAGTACACCATCATCCGCCCCTGTAACGTGATAGGACCCAGGAGCGCGCACCTCTTGAATGTGCTTGGCAGCTTTGAGAAAGGGTTAGTGCCGCTGGTCGACGGCGGGAGCTACAACGCAAGTTTCGTTTCGGTGGAGAACCTGATCGACGGCGTGCTGCTGGCGGCCGACTCCGACGTGGCGGTGAACCGCGAGTACGCATTCGTGGACGACTACGAGATCACCTGGGGCGAGTACATGACTGCCGTCGGTGCGCTCATCGGAAAGAAACCGCTGTTTTCAATCTCGTTCAGGCAGGCGTACCTTGCTGCCGCCGTCGTCGAATACCTCTACATGCCGTTCAATATCCGCCCACCGTTTACCCGCTACGCGGTGACGATAATCGGGCAGGAGAACCACGTCGACTCGAGCCGCGCCCGCAATGAGCTGGGCTGGAAAACAAGGGTGCAGTGGGAAGAAGTCTGGGCGGAGCTCGAGGAGCATGTGAAGCGCTAGTACAACGTGCGTTAGAAGACTATTCCTGACACGATGGGTAGCTGGCGGAGGGAGAGGGATTCGAACCGCCCCACGGCCTTCGCCCGCGGTGACCCCAAGCGTGGTTGAGGTCGAGTACGACCTTAGGCTCGGGGGTTCGAACCCTCCAAGGTTAGTCATTGATTGGCGGAGGGAGAGGGATTCGAACCCCCGGAGCCTTGCGGCTCAATGGTTTTCAAGACCACCGCAATCGTCCACTCTGCCATCCCTCCGTCGACTATTTTACATCAGGCGAAGCGGAGTAGATGTGGAATTACGATATGTTGTAGTGTTTGTTGCCCTGATTGGGTTGAGCCTCAGCTCAAGAGAATCGATTGATGGCGGGCGGGCGGAGCCGGGCCTGGAGAGACCCGGTTCAAGATGGCCAACCGGATGTATACTTGAGTGGTCCGCGGAGCAATCACCCGGAGAATGCCTGGAAAGCGGGGAGATATGTTTGACGAGACTAAATGCGACCTTTGCGGTGACTGCCTGACCCTGTGCCCTTACGTCGATTACGAGCGCGACGAGGCTATAGAGCAGTTCCGGAGCCTGGTCGAAGGTGGTACGCCCCGGATAGTCAGCGAGTGCGCCACATGCGTCGCCTGCAACCAGTTCTGCGAAAAGGGCGCCGGGCCGTTCAACCTCATCCTCGAGCGGCAGGAGCGGACGGGGGTGCTCAACATCCCCGAACAGAACACACAGCTCTTCCGGAATCTCCCCAACGCTCCAAGCCAGGTGACCCCCGGGGACGCCGACAAGCCGGCGCTTTCCCTGTGCAGCGTCGGCGAGCTGCTCCCTGGCCTTTTCGATGGGCCCCTCTTCAAGGGGATGACCGTGCTCAAGGGCGGCGATTATTTCTGCGGCGTGGGGTGGGTGCACCTCGGGCAAGAGACGCCCATGCGCGAGAACGCGCCGGGGGTCATTGCAAGCCTCGCGGCATCCAATGCGGACGAGATCGTCTTTTACCACGACGACTGTTATGCCCTCATGGCTTCAATCGCTCCGGATTACGGCATAGAGGTGCCTTTCCAGCCGGTTCACATCATCGAGTACCTCCTGCGACGCGCGAAAGAGCGGGCGGCGGCGGTCAAGCCGCTTGGTATCAAGGTCGCATATCAGCAGCCGTGCGCTTCTCGCTACACTCCCTGGAAGGACGAACAGCTCGACGAGCTCTTCTCTCTGATAGGTGTCGAAAGGGTCGACCGCGATTACGATCGCGCATCCGCCCTTTGTTGCGGGTCTCCGTTGATGCCGCGCGACCGAAAAAGGGCAATGGAGGTCAAGGAGCGCAACATCAGCGACGCGGTCGCCGCCGGAGCTCAAGGCATGGCTTATCTCTGCCCGCTTTGCGTCCTCAACCTTCGCAAAGTCGCCGAGTCGGCCGGGCTCGACAATTATCACCTGATCGAGCTAGTCGACCAGGCTCTCTACGGATAGTCTTCCAGAGTTACTTCAAAGCAGGCGCCGTCGTCGTTGTACGCCAGTATGTCACCGCCGTAGATCCGCGCGGTCTTGCGAGCTATCGAGAGGCCGATCCCCGTCTCCCCGCTTTCTTTTCCGCTGTGGAAAGGGGTGTCAAAACCGAAGACCGCTAGGCCAGGTCGCTCAAGTCCCTTAGCTCAGCTCCGATAACTCCATTGAAGGGAGTATCGGAAATGAGCTGTTGGAGAACGAGTCGCACGTCGCGCCACCAGGAAACCAACAGGGCCGTCGCCGCCTTGAGGCTACCGGCCGTGGCGTTTGCCGTGGCGGCCCTGATCTGCGTTTCGGGCTTGTTCCTCGGACCGTCCCTTGCCAGGACATCAGCCTCCGGCTCGACTGTAGTGGGATGGAAACCGCCGGTGTTCCAGTTCAAGGTACCTGAAGCCCTGATAGAAAACTTTGATCATCGGGCGCAGGCGGCGGTTGCCCCCGGACAGACCATGGGGCGAATACGGATTCCGCGGATCGGCCTTGACTTGCCTCTCCTCGAGATGGCCGATTGCGACGACGCCCCCAACCTGAACAAGGGCCCCGCGCATATCGGTGGCACGGCCCTGCCGGGGACCGTCGGCAACTGCGGCATCGCGGGACACCGCTCCACCTATTCCAGGCCGTTCGCCCAACTGGGTTCTCTGCGGGCCGGCGACGAGATAATCGTTTTCGGCCCTGCGGGTTCAAGATACGTGTACCGCGTGACCCAGATCTGGGTCGTGAGCCCGAGCCAGGTCTCAGTGCTTGACGCGACCCCACAGCCCTCTCTGACTCTGGTTACGTGCCACCCGTACGGTTCGTCACAGAGCCGCCTGATCGTCAGGGCGGTCATTTCCGGCTAGGAACCCGCGTCCCCGCCGGATTCACTACTTGCATGCAATCCCGCTCCGAGGTAGGACGATACGCTAACGCATAGAATTCACGACTGCGACGACACTCAACCGGGGGGAGTTTGATGGACGACAAGAAGAAGTTCAACAGCGAAGAGCTCGCGGAATACGGCGGCGAGGACGGCGACTCGTACGTCGCCGTAAGCGGTAAGGTCTATGACGTATCCGACAGCGGCATGTGGGAGGACGGCGACCACTTCGGTGAGCACAAGGCCGGCGAAGACCTGACCGAAGCGATGGAAAACGCTCCACACGGCATGGAGGTCTTTGATGACTTCCCTGAAGTTGGTGAGCTCGAATAGCGGGTCAGGGCCCCCTGCCCTCCGGGCTTGACAGGTCCGCTAAATCAGGTTAACGTCTCAATAATTGACATATCAATTATTGAGGTTTTAAGTATTATGGACAGGTTGCAGGATTTTCTCTGCTTCAAGCTTGGCTCGGCGGCACGCAGCATGCAGAAGCAGTACAACGCCCACTGTGCCGAGTTCGGGATCACCATCGCCCAGTCGTTCATCCTCTTCCTCCTGCTCGCCGAAGACGGGCTCAACCCAAAGACACTGGCCGGGCAACTCGAGATCGACGGCAGCGCCATAACCGGGCTGGTGGACCGCCTGGAGAAAGAGGACCTTGTCGAGCGCAAGCCGGACCTTACGGACCGCAGGGCGTTCTGCGTATTCCTCACTGGAAAAGGCAGGCGCAAGGCGGAAGAGGTCCTGCCCGCAGCGATGGAGGTCAACAACAGGCTCAAGGCGAGCCTTTCGAAGGGGGACGAAAAGACCGTGTCCCGCTTCCTCGAGAACGTAAAGGAACTGGACAGGCCAGACTGATGTTTTTCCGAGTACGGAGGTTCTTCCATGGCAGATGTTTACGAGGAACTCAGACTTCACCTCGACAAGCACCCGAGCGGGGCTCCCGACGGGCCCGGGATAATCGAGATCCTGTCGACGCTCTTCACCCCCGAGGAAGCGAGGGTCGCACTCGGAGCGGTATTCCGCCCCAAGCCGGCGGCGTTCATAGCGGAGCGCGCGGGCGTACCGGTAGACGAGGCTGAAGCTGCGCTCGAGAGCATGGCCGACAAAGGCCTGTTCTTCGCGCGCGAGAAGGCCGGCGTCTGGGGTTATTCTTTGATGCCCATCATGCCCGGCATCTTCGAATTCCCGTACATGAAAGGCAAGAAGGATGAGACGCTCGAGCGGCTCGCGAAGCTTTGGGAAGTCTACCTCATGACTCATGCGTCAGACATGATGGAAGCGGGCACGCCGTTCGCCAGGGTCATCCCGATCCAGGAGGAGGTCGAAAACGAGCCCAGGGTGTTGACGTACGAGATGGTCTACAAGCTCATCGACGACGCCAAGGTCGTCGGGCTTTCACACTGTGCCTGCCGTACGGCGTTCTCCAACTGCGACAGGCCGCTAGAAGCGTGTATGCTGTTCGACGATACCTGCAAGTTCCTCGTGGACAGAGGGTTTGCGCGCTACATCACCAAGGATGAGATGAAGAAGCTACTTCGCGAGTTCGACGACGTAGGGCTCGTTCACAACGTGAACAACTCCCAGGACAAGCTCCAGTTTATCTGCAACTGCTGCCCGTGCTGCTGTGGATTCCTGCGCGTGACGCGTGAGGTCAGCAAGCCGAGCTTCCTCGCGTACTCAGGGTACAGGCCGAGCCTCGACACCGACCTCTGTACCGGGTGTGCGGTATGCGAAGACCGTTGCCCGATGGATGCCATCGAGATGGTTGATGAGGTACCCGTGATTAACGAAGACCGGTGCATCGGTTGTGCACTTTGCGTGACCGGCTGCGATACAGACGCGTTCGAGCTCGCGCGTCGCGATGACGCTCTCGCGGTCCCCGGCTCGATGCCGGAAATGGCCGTCGAAGTCCTCAAGAATCGCGGCAAACTCGAAGAGTTCATCAACCTCCACAAATAGGTGTTTGACCCCTGCTTACGCGATCAAAGTCCTCTTATTGCCCTTAAGAGCAGGGCAAGGGGTACTTTTTTCCGTCGAACTCCGCAGCGGACTTGAATCTGAAA
>DATCGY010000215.1:0-3581 GCA_036508635.1 Candidatus Anoxymicrobiaceae bacterium | reverse complement strand
CCTTGCCAGAGTGGACGGTGTTTCAGTGGAGGACATCTACAAGCTCTACTCGTGGGTGAGCGATTACACCTGCTCGTCGATAGCCGGTGTATACCAGTACGCCGGTGTGCACGGCGGCGGCTCACCCATCATGGAGGACATCGCCATCCTGCGGACCTACGACATCGAGGAGAAGAAGCAACTGGCAAAGTGGCTCTCGGGGATCGAGAAGGCCCCGTACGATTTCTGATAGTCCAAATGACGCGGAAAGCGACAACGGGCCAGACCCTTTTGTCGCGCTACTTGATCTCTTCGAGGAACTCCTCGAGCTTGCCGCGTGACTTGAGGACCTCGACGCCCAGCTCGGGCATGGAACCGGGAGTCTCCGGGACCTCCTCACGGCGCACCATCTCGACCGCGTCGGTGTCGCAACCGGTCGCGCATAGCGCGCAGCCTATGCACCTTTTCAGGTCGACCACGGCCACGTCGTCCACGACCTCGATGGCCGAGACCGGGCAGCGGTCCTCGCAGACAGCGCATCCCGTGCAGAGGTCATCGTCTACCTTCGCCAGGAAGCCCGAGGTGGCCAGCGCGTTGGGCGCGTCGAACTCCACCAGGCCCCGCAGGAAGCCGCAGCAGCACGAGCAGCAGTTGCATATGAACTGGAGTTTGTCCTGCGAGTTGTTGACGTTGTGCACAAGCCCCATCTCATCGAAGTCGCGCAGGAGCTTCTTCATCTCGTCCTTGGAGATGTAGCGCGCGAAACCGCGGTCGACAAGATACGTGCAGGTGTCGTCGAAAAGCATGCAGGCTTCGAGCGGGCCGTCGCAGTTGGCGAACGCGGTACGGCACGCGCAGTGCGCGAGCCCGACCGTTTTCGCGTCGTCGATGAGCTGGTAGACCTTCTCGTACGTCAGCACGCGCGGCTCGTTCTCGACCTCCTCCTGGATGGCGACCACCCTCGCGAAAGGCACCGGCATCTCGCTCAGGCCCTTCATGTGCGTCGCGAAGTAGCTGTTCCACAGGCCCCCGAGCCTCACCAGCGTCTCGTCCCTGACGCCCTTCATGTAGGGGAACTCGAAGATGCCCGGCATGACGGGGAGCAACGCGTACCCCCACTCGCCGTCCTTCTCGCGCGCGTAGACGAGCCCCTTGTCGGCCAGGCTCTCCAGGCGCTCCTTCGCATCCCGCTCGGCGATGCCGGCCTTCTCGGCCACCCGCGCCGCGGGCCTCGGCCGGAAGGGAGTGAACGAGGCGACCTCCGCCTCCTCGGGGGTGAAGAGTGTCGAGAGTATCTCCATTATCTCCGGTGAATCGGGCGCGCCGGTCGCGTGCTTGTCCAGGTGCTCTCTGAGCTGCTCGTACACGTCCATCAGGGCCTCCGTTCTCGTCCCGAGGTCACGTGTCCATCCTCGCGGCCCGCGCCTCGTAAGCTACTTCTTTATCCTGGCGGTGACGAACTCGACCACCTCGGGCGGGGGTTTGACCTCTGCCCGGACAGCCAGCCCGCACGATTGCGTCTCGCACGTTGGCACGCACACCCCGCACCCGATGCAGAGCGACTCATCGACCACGGCCACCTCGCTATCGCCAACAACTATCGCCCCCATCGGGCAGCGCTCCTCGCAGGTGCCGCACCCGACGCACTCCTCGACCTCGACCGCCGCCAGGTAGTTGGAGCGCGACACGCTGTCGCGCCCGTAGACCTTCTTGGTGTGCAGGAAAGCGCAGCAGCAGCCGCAGCAGTTGCAGATGGTGGTGAGCACGCCGTTCAGGTTGTCGCAGATGTGGACCAGACCCTCCAGCGTCGACTCCTCGAGTATCCTCAGCACCTCGTCGCTGTCGATCTCACGCCCCATCCCCTGCTCGACTATATGCCGCGCCATGCCGCCGAAATGCAGGCAGTTTTCCAGCGTGTGCTCGCACCCCTCGCCCATATTCCGCCACATCTGTCGGCACGGGCAGTTCGCGACCGCCATGAACTTAGCTTCGGCGACCTTCTCCTTGATGGCGTCGAAGGGCAGTATCTCCGAGGCGTCCTTCATGGACTCGCCGATCGGAACGACCCGCACCAGCGGCACTCCCCGCTCCAGCTCGCCGCCGAATTCCTCCCGCATGTACCTCACCCAGAGCGGCGACAGCGCGCGCGTCATCTCGTTGTCCACGCCGGCCCAGAACGGGGCCTCGCTGAAGCCCACGACGCTGGGAAGCAGCCGGTAAGTGCGCTCCTGCCCGGGGCGCTGCTCGCTATAGATCCCGCCGCGCCTGGCCATCCGGTCGAGCCTCTCGCGGACGACTTCCTCGTCCTCGCCGGTCTCGGCCGCCAGCTCGCCGGCGGTCTTCAGCTCGAACGACATCCTGAGCGCCATCGAGGCCTCGTCGCCCGGGAACAGTATCTTGAGAATCTCTATCAGGGTCAGGGAGTAGGGGACTCCGACCACCGCCTGGTCCAGGTGTTTGGCCAGCGCCGAGTAGGTGCCGTTCCCGTCCGGGGTCTGTTCTTTCATGGGATGCCCCTTTCGCTCCAAGCGCTCCCCGCCGGAGCCGCTTCAGACCTCTATCTCGTCAACCAGACGGAAGAACTTCGACAGCGCGGCAAGATCGGACTTGCTGAGCCCTTCCTTCATGCCGTCGTTGAACTGGTCCGCCTGCGTCTCCATGACGGAGACCAGTTTTACGCCTTTTTCGGTCAGGTGTATCCTCAGTGCGCGCCTGTCGCGCTCGTCCGCACGCCGCTCGACCAGGTCTTCCTTCTCGAGCCGGTCCACCAGCCCGGTTATCGCGGAGCTGTCGATCGCGAGCTTCTCGGCGAGCTCCTTGACGTTCTGGCCGTCGCGCTCGTTCAGCGACAGCAGGATGAACGACTGCCCGATGGTGATGCCGTGTTCCGAGAGCCTGCTGTTGTAGTAGCGCTGTATCTTGCGCGCCGCCGCCCCGACCTTGAAGCAGATATACTCGGTGAACTCCTCTGCCAATGTGCCTCCATTCAAGTCTCAATAATTGAGCAGTAAAATGTTAACACGTCAATAATTATAAGGTCAAGCATGTTGGGGATTGCGAGGGGCTTGCTTAGCTTCTTCAGGCAAGTTCACGGATGAATCCTGTAGAATATCTCCCGGAGGGATGGCAGAGTGGACTAATGCGACGGTCTTGAAAACCGTTGAGCATCGCGAGGTGCTCCGTGGGTTCGAATCCCACTCCCTCCGCCAGCGATATTCCAGCGTTGACTTATAGAAGTAATGCCGCGGGTGCGAGCCGCATCTCCCGCTGCAAATGAATTCGACCAGTCGAATATCATCTCTTCTTCTGCAATAATCGTCCACACTCACCTTGATTGCATCATTCGGGCATACGGTCGCACATCGTCCACAGGCACCGTCGCCGAAGACTTCATAGGGGCTGGGAAGCTTAGCGGCTGCCCATCTTTCGTTCCCCCCAGGACCACTAAATCGCGGATAGTTTCGCGGCGCGCCTGGCCTGGCTTGCATTAAGTATGCATTTACGCAGACGAAGACTTCTTGGAGTAACCTCCAGCAGTTCGTCTTCCTCTATGAAATCTATGCACTGTTCCAGGCTGTGGTCGGTAAACGGCATCAGCTGAA
>DATCGY010000214.1:0-6812 GCA_036508635.1 Candidatus Anoxymicrobiaceae bacterium | reverse complement strand
TACGTTCTCGGGTATGTCAGTCTCGGGGCCGGGAAGCTCGATGACGACTCCGTATTCGCCCTGGCGGCCGTAAGAGTCACCAGCGGCGGCAGCGACCTCGACGGGAATATCGCGGACCCGGCCTCGGCGCCTCAGGTGGTCGATGGAAGCATTGGTGCCTATGCGGAACAACCACGCGCGGAAAGGCATCCTTGAGTTGAAGGTATCGATGCCCTCGAACGCCTTTGTAAAAGTCTCCTGGGCCAAGTCTCTTGCCTCCTCGCGGTCACCTACCATCCGGTAGGCGATGCTGTACACGGGGTCCTGGTACTTGCGCACGAGGCACTCGAACGCCCCCGCATCACCTTCCCGGCACCGCTTAACCAGGCGGGCGTCATCACGCCCGTCCCGGGATGACCTCGTATTCGGCATGCCTGTCCCTTTTTCCCCGACCTGCCACTGGCTTTACTCATACTATACGCAAGCACGCGCCGAGTGGTTTCAAGTTCCGCCAAGAATGGCATGAAACCCGCTTTGCCGCGGTGTTCTACGCTCCCTTCGGGAACCCTTCCGTGCGAAGTGCCGAAGACACTTCGAAAGCAGCGGGTGTTTGGAGTGAAAAGAGGATATCATATCGCGAGGGTTGTAGATACGGCGCTGTAAGGAGCGCTTCAAACCTACTTTTTCGACAGGCTTTTCCCGATATTCCAAGAGAGAGACGAACCGGACGCAAGCTGCGGGGGGGGAGTCCCCTCTGGTATCATTAATATGGCCAGGAAAGGCCGGTAATACAAGCGTTCGGGAGGAACAGATAGATGAGCAGATCCAGGTCCGAGAACATAAACAAGATAAAGAGCAAGCCCTACGACATCCTCGTGATCGGGGGAGGCGTCACAGGCGCGTGCATCGCGCGAGACGCGGCGCTGCGCGGCTTCTCCACGGCCTGCATTGAAAAGAACGACTGGGCTTTCGGCACCAGCAGCCGTTCGTCAAAGATGATACACGGGGGCATCCGCTACCTCGAGATGTTCGACTTCAAGCTGGTCTTCGAAGCGTGCCGGGAGCGGCGGCAGTTGCTCCTGAACGCGCCCCACCTCGTATACCCCCAGGCGTTCACTTTCCCCATATACAAAGGTGACAAGAACGGCATATTCATGATCGAGTCCGGGCTAGTCCTCTACGATATGCTGGCGCTTTTCAGGAACGTCAAGAACCACCGCATGTACCTGCGGGATAAGGCCCTCGAGATCGAGGGAGGTCTGAACGGCGACCGGCTCAAGGCGATGGGGATCTTCTTCGACTGCTCGACTGATGACGCCAGGCTAACCCTGGCGTTCGCCCTCACGGCTCTCGAGGCCGGTGCCGATTGCGCCAACTACATCGAAGTGGTCAACCTGCTCAAGAAAGGCGACAAAATCGACGGCGCCAGGGTGCGGGACATGCTCAGCGGCGACGAGTTCGATGTCGAGGCCCGGCTGGTGATCAACGCGGCTGGAGCCTGGGGGGACAGGGTCTGCGAGCTCGACGAGCCGGGCGCCCCCGAGAAGCTCCACCTGACAAAAGGCTCACACATAATGGTCCCCCGTGGCAGGGCAAAGACCGAGAACGCCATGCCCGTGGTCAGCCCGTCCGACGACAGGATGATGTTTCTGATACCGCGCGGGCATTTCGCGCTTTTAGGCACCACCGACATCTACTACCACGAAGACCTCGACAGGCCGTTTGCGACCAAAGAAGAGGTCGAATACATACTCGAAGCCGCAAACTGCGCTCTGCCGCGCGCTAACCTCGATAAAGGTGACATCGTCAGCACCTACTCCGGCCTGAGGCCGCTCGTTATGCAGGAGGGTGGAGAAGACGTTGCGGCAAGTGCCGTCTCGCGCGAGCATCGCATCTACGAGGGGCACTCCGGCCTCCTGACCATCGCCGGAGGCAAACTCACGACCGCGCGCTCCATGGCCGAGGAGATGGTCGACATGGCCGCGCGCAAGCTCCTCAAGGAGCACGGCGTGCGGGCTGTCACGGGTTGCCGCACGATGAACAACCCCATCCTCGGCACACCTGCCCCGGATACGGTCGCGCGGGTGCGCGCGCTCTCCACGAAGCTTAGCTTCGACGACGATATACTCAAGGGACTCTTCAAGCAGGGCACCGACGCCCTTCAGGTCCTTGCCATGATCGACAAAGACGCCTCGCTCGCCGACCGCCTCTCGCCGGAGGTGCCACACATAAAGGCGCAAGTCCGCTTCGCGGCCGAGAGCGAGATGGCTTACACCATTGACGACTTCCTGGTGCGCAGGACCGAGATCTACTACACGGCTCCCGACCAGGGTCTCACAGTCGCGCCCATCGTGGCGGACCTGATGGCCGAGGCGAGAGGCTGGGACGACAACGAAAAAGCCCGCCAGTTGGACGCGTACCGCGAGACCGTGGCGCTTTCCAGGCGATACCTCGAATAAGCCACCGGACCGCACCGCATCAAGAGGTAGCAACGCTCGATCATGAACTATGCCGTCAACCGGGTAACCTCGGTTTGGAACTGGGATTCTGGACGAGCACCCGGGTCTCGAAGCCGTCGTTGGTGCAGCCTTCCCCGGGGGGCGACTGATTGAACGGCGTCCTGAAATACTTGAGAAAAGTTCGGAAGAGAGAAGGCCGGAAGGCTACCGCTACTTGACCTGTGAGCCGGACGCAGCTTCCCCGGTTAATCTCCCTGTGACGATTATGCGGCTGTTCGCGGTGAACTTCGGGTGGCACGCCATCAAGGTAACCCTGTTCTCCCCGCCCTGTTCGATAACGCTCAGGTCATGGGGGTCGACGATCTTCTGCGAGTCGACCGTGTATACGAACTTACCCTCCGCGGTCTGTAGTATCACCTTGTCGCCGGGCTTGAGCTCGTCGATCCTTCCGAACGGGGCGCCATAGGTCGTGCGGTGCCCGGCTATCGCCACGTTCCCTGGCATGCCTGGATAGGCCGTGCCGGGTATATGACCGGGGCCGCGGTTCAGGTTCGTGCGGTCGTCCATGTTGGCCAGCTCCACCACGATCGCCCGCAGGCCGATGCGTGGTATCGATATCTGCGCCACAGGGGCGCCGGCCGCGACCTTGACGTTCTCGATCCTGGTCACAGGGAGGGGCTTGGACTGCCACTGGGCATCCAGTTGCTTCTGAGCGTTGCGCGTGAAGTTGTTCGTGTAGCGAACGTAGATGGCCACGCCCGCAAGCACGAGAACGCCGACGATCAAAAGGACGGCGCCGGCAATCATCAGGATACGGCCCACCCGCGGCGTCCGCGCAGCACGCTCTGCCGGCATGCTTTCTTCACCGTGGGTTACCTTGCTGTTTGCTTCTTCGGTCAATCGAGCCTTCCTCGGGTCAAGACCGCGTCAATCTCTAAAACGAAGTCCCCCGGGAAAAGTACACGGGGGACCCGCCTTATTTATTCAACCCGTTCGGTCCAGCGACCGGACCGGGCTGATGTTTCTTTACCGCTATTTCACCTGCGGTATCGACTCTTCGCTGCGCGCCAGCTGCATGCGCTCGCGGCGCCTCTTCTCCATGCCGACTGCAAGGAGCAGCAGCCCGAGCCCGACTGCGACCGCCGAGAAGATGGAGAACGGTGCCTGGTTCATACCGGTGTACGGGAGCGTTGTGCCCGTAGTGCTGCTCGTCGCCTGTGTTGTCGCGGCAGGTGTCGTTGGCTGTGTCGGAGGCACCGGGGGATTCGGCGTAGCCGTCGTGGCATTGAAGAAGTCGATGTCGGTGACGTCCTTTCCGACATCAAGCGTAACATCGATACTATCGGGAGCCGTAGCCTCCATGTCGACCGGCACGACCTCGGATACGGTGTAAGAACCCGCCTTGAGCCCCGTGAACGAGTAACTCCCGTCGGTCCCGGTCACCGTCGACTTGCTGACGCTCTCGTCACCCACGTTCGTCGTTCCCGTCAGGTTTATCGTTACCCCGGCAACGGGGAGCTCGCCAGAGTCATGCACGCCGTTCCTGTTGGGGTCCTCCCACTTATGCCCGCTGATCGAGCCCTCGGAGGCGTTGCCGAAATAGACGGTCTTTTCGCCGCCGGCGGCCACCTCGACATCGAGCGAGGTGACGGTGGTCGGATAGTAGCCCGTTATGCTCGATTCGTCGACCGCAACGACGTGAGTGCCGGCTTCCACCTCGAAGCTGAAGAAGCCGTCAGCGTTCGTGATCGCCGACGCCTTGTCCGTATCGAGCGTTATGGTGACCTTGGCTATCCCGACCTCACCCGCATCCATCTGGCCGTTCTCGTTGAGGTCGAGGAACTTGTAGCCTTTGATTATCGCCTTGGTGTTCGCGTTGAAGAAATCGAGGTCCTTGGCGTTGTCGCCCGGCTTCAGCGAGACGTCCAGGCTCGTGGGAGAGACTGCTTCCATATCAGCCGGCACGACCTCTGAAACGGTGTAGCTGCCGGCCTTCAGCCCGCTGAACGAGTAGCTGCCGTCTTCGCCTGTCGTGGTCTCGAGATTGACGGTTTCGTCCCCGAGGCTCGTCTTGCCAGTGAGCTTGATCGTGACGCCCTTCACCGGCGTCTCGTCGCCGTCGAGCTTGCCGTCCTTGTCCGGATCGAGCCACTTGTGGCCGGAGATCGACCCAAACGGCGCGTTCCCGAAGTAGACGGTCGTCTGGCCTTCGCAAGGTACCTCGACCTGGATCGACGTCGGCGTGGTCGGATAGTAACCCAGCGCGGTGGACTCGTCGACCGCAACGGTGTGGTTTCCCGGCTCTACGTCGAAGCTGAAGTAGCCGTCCTGGTTGGTCAGGGCGGAATCCGCGTCCGAGTCGAGCACTATCTTGACACCGGCGATGCCGGGCTCGCCCTCGTCCATCTTGCCGTTCTCGTTCATGTCCTTGAACTTGTATCCGTCGAGCTTCGCCTTGCGTGCGACCGTGTACTCGAACTGCCTCCACCAGCAGAACGGATGAGGCTCGTTCGGATTGCTGGGGGACCATATGCGGCCGCTCTGCGATGTTGCACTCGTCGCGTAGTAGCCTGCGGACGGTACCATCTCGAGCTCGTAATCTACGAAATAGTTGTCTCCATTGACTGTGGGAAGGGCCTTCCAGCCTACCCAGCCGGCGGGATAGGGCGCCATCGACCAGACCATCCAGAGCGGGCCGTATGCGCCTGACCCCGAAGCCATCGTGCCGAGAAGGGTCTTGCCTCCGCCGTCATCAAGGCGGTAGAGGTTGAACGTAATGCCGTCGACGGGGTTGCCGCCGCCGTCCCTGACCAATCCCTCGACACAACCGTATGCGGGACCCTCGACGTCCTTCGGCTTGTCGGCTTGTGCCGGGGCGGTTACCGGAGCAGCCTGTGTCGACTTGGCGGCTGACTTGACGCTGCCTTTCTTCGCCTTGGAACTGGCGGGAGCCGGCGGCGTCGCAGCCGGAGTGTCGGTCGGCTTGGTTCCGGAATCCGTTGCCGGTGTCTCCGCTGAAGTTGGATCCACGGCCGGCTGGGTCGAAGGAGCCACTTCGGGCGTGGGATCGCTCGCGGCCGGTGGCTGCACGGTCTCGTCGGTCTGGCTCGCCGGTTGCGAGGAGGGGGCGACCTCCGCGGGCTGTGAGACCTGCGCCTGCCCCTCTGATGTAGTCGTGCCGGAGCCGCTCCCCGATGCGATAACGCCGGTGGATACGGTCACGATAAGAACCAGGAGCGCCAGCAGAGCAAAGATCTGAAACTTAATCGCCCTTCTCATTTTCGACCTCCAATAAAAGGGCCCGATCATCGAGCGATCGGGCCGGTTTCACCACTCGCTCGCCGCGTGCCAGGTGACCACATACAGCACGCGGGTCTTCGCATCCCTCCATCGAGGCCGAAGCCCCGATCAAACCTACCTACAAGAGCCTGTCTTCCACCCGGAGTTCCACCCGGTTCCGGTGTTGCATCCGGTTTTGCACCCGGTATTGCATCCGGAGTTGCCCCCCGTGTGGCAACCGAGGTGTGTCCACCATATGTGGTGATTGTACAGGCAATTCGACCAGTTGAAGAAACAACACTTCTGCTGTTTCTGTGCGTTGAAGAAGTCCAGCCCGGTTGCCTGCTGTCCCATCGGGAGGTCTCCATCAACCGTGATAGGCGCAGTAGCTTCCCAACCGCTGGGCACTACTTCCGAAACGCTGTACGTCCCATAATTAAGATTGGCGAAAGAGTAACTGCCGTCGTCCGCCGTTACAGTTGTCCTGGTAACCATTGCCCCGCTTGCCGCCTCTTTTCCCGTAAGAGTTCCCGTAAGAGTTATTGTAACACCTTTGAGCCCTTGCTCTCCAGCGTCGAGCTTCCCGTTGCGGTTCTTGTCGTTGTACTTGTGTCCGGTTATCGACGAGTATCGAGCGATAGAGAAAGCCCTGTTCGCGGGGTCCGAAGCGTCAGTATAGAAGTACCTCCAGAAGCACCAGAAATGTCCATCCTGGTTCGCCCATACGCGGCCGATCCTCACGTTGCCCGAAGGCCCACCCGTTATGAAGTAGCCCGAAGGAGCAACTATCTCGATCATGTAATCGACGTAAGCCTTATCCCCGTTGTGAAGAGGGAGCTGGTTCCAGCCGACCCACCCGTGGGCGTAGCCCGCCGGAGGCGCCTGGTAGACGCCGAACATCCCGTATGCGCCGGGGCCGGAAACCTTTGAGCTTATGAACGTCCTGGTACCGTCGTCCTCGATCTTGTAGAGATTTGCGGTCACGCCGTCGACGTAGGTAAGCGGACTCTCGTCGGCGATCCCGTTTTGATTTGCAGTATCATCCCAGATCAGGGCTTCAACCACACCGTAGCTGTCGGCCTGGGTACCCTGCCC
>DATCGY010000213.1:0-6748 GCA_036508635.1 Candidatus Anoxymicrobiaceae bacterium | reverse complement strand
CACGTTCTCGTAGCCCCCGCGGATAAGCGACTCTGCCAGGATGTTGACCATTATTTTCGAGGCAGAAAGAATGCTGTGCTCGATATCAATGACTGCCTCAGCCTTGGTCATCTGAACCCCCTGCTGTTCCCAATACCCAATACCTATTACTTAAGTCATATAATACTTAACTATATTAAGTATAATGGTTGGGTCTTTTCAGCGCAAGGTATGCAGTGAGAACTGGCGTGGATAATTGACTTTACGTACGCTATTTGTTGGTGTCGGAGGGGGGACTCAAACCCCCATGAGATTTCGGGAATAGCAGTCTCAGGACAAACGCAGGCGGATTCGCACTGGACTCAGCCGATGAAGGGGGTAATGAAATAGGCTCGCAGGTGACACCTGTGCTTGACAGAATCCCTCCTGCCTTACCCCAGCCCCTTCATCCCCTCGGTTATCCCGTTGGCGATGATGAGAGACTGGTTGCGGTCCTCCATGCGGTTGGCGTCCTCGAGGGAAGAGCCGTTGAGGGCGGCGTTGAAGGCGTCCTTGGTGAGGCGCAGGCCGAGGTTGTTCTTGGAGCACATGGCAGCGGCCATGGCCCTGGCGGCGGTGAGAAGGTCCTCGCGAGGGTGGATGTGGTTGGCCAGGCCGATTCGGTAGGCCTCGGCCGCAGGCACACGCTCACCCGTCATACACATCTCGGCTGCCCTGCCCCAGCCGACCAGCTTCGGCAGGAAAAACGACGAGCCCATGTCCGCGCCGCCCGTGCCGATGTTGATGTACTGGGCGCAGAAGAACGCGTCTTCGCTTGCCAGCCTTATGTCTGACGCGAGGGCGAAAGAAAGCCCGGCTCCCATCGCCGGTCCGTGGACCGCGGCTATTATCGGCTGAGGGCAGGAGCGCATGAGCCGGATTATGACGGAGAACTTGGTCTGACCCTCGAAAGTGGTGGCTCCCGTGGGGCCGCCCTCAGGCGCGAACTCTTCGGCGACGGCCTTCATGTCGAGCCCTGAGCAGAACCCCTTCTCTCCCCCGCCGGTCACGATTATGACCCGGGTCGCAAAGTCCCTCTGTCGCTCGATCCAGAAGTCGTAGAGCTCGTCCAGCATCTGCTTGTTGACCGCGTTCACGACCCTGGGGCGATTGTAGGTCAGGATGCCGATCTCGCCCTCGGTCTCGAAAAGAAGAGTCTCGTAAGCCATGGCGTTGCCTCCCGCTGTCGAATTTGCTGACTGATTATACCAATATTCCCCTCCTTCCTGAGGGAGACACCCATTTCTTGCGATGCCGACGGTTACAATTGACGTCGACCGTGCTGATGTGCGGAAGTCCAGCGAGGCGAGCGTCCGTCTGCGCATGAGAAGGAGGAATCTCGATGTCTATTCTGAACGCCAGGGACTACGTCGACAGCCTGAAGGAGCTCTCACCCGAGGTCTACGTTCGCGGCGAGAGAGTTGAGCGTGTCTGGGAGCACCCGCTCCTGCGGCAGACGGTAAACCACGCCGCCGACGGGTACGAGTTCGCGTTGGACCCCGGGCACAAGGACACCGCCCTCGTGCACTCGCCGCTCGTGGGAAGGACGGTCTCGAGGCTTCACCATCATATCCAACGGGAGCGCGAAGACGCCCTCGTCAAGGCGCGCCTGACCAGGGAGGTCTCGGGGAGAAAGATATGCGCGGGCTGTATGTCCAACATGCTGTCGGTGACCTGGGCTATGGTGCACGACATCGACCAGGCGCATGACACCGAATACTTCCCGCGTTATCGCGAGTTCGTCACTGAGCTACAGCAGGAGGGCCACATCATCGCCTGGGGGATGATGGACCCCAAGGGCGACCGTTCACTGCCGCCCTCCCGGCAGGCCGCACCGACGGACCTGCGGGTCGTTGAGAGGCGCCCCGACGGGATAGTCGTCAGAGGCGCCAAGGTGCACACAACCCTGGGGCCGGTGGCACACGAGGTGGTGGCGGTCCCCTGCAGAGCCCTGGGTGAGGAAGACGCCGATTACGCGGTCGCCTTCGCTGTGCCGATCGACACCAGGGGAATCAAGATGATCGCCCGCCCGTCGCCGGGCCCGGCGCGCGAGACCAACATTGAAAGCCCCCTGAGCTCGCGGTTCATGGGTGTCGAGGCGATGACCATCTTTGATGACGTGTTCGTGCCTGAGAAGCGGGTCTTCATGTGCGGCGAGTGGGACCAGGCATGGAAGCTCCCCCTGTATTTCGCCAGCATGCACCGTCAGTCGAAGTGCGCCTGCAGCGCCGGCCACGTCGACCTGTTCGTGGGCGCGGCCGCCCTCGCAGCCGAAGTCAACGGGCTGGGCGATATGGGCATGCGCGTCGGCCATGTGCGAGACAAGATCACCGGCATGATGATGGCAGCGGAGACGGCATATGGGTGCGCGATAGGGGCGGCGACCGAGGGCCAGGCACATGCGAGTGGCGTCTGGCTGCCTGAGCCGGTGATAGCCAACTCCGGGTTGAACTATATTCGCTCGACGCTGGGGACCCACCTCGAGCACCTGCACGACATTGCGGGCGGGCTCGTGGCCACCATGCCGACCGAGGCCGACTGGAACAATCCCGAGCTGCGTCCCTACATCGAGGAGAGCCTGCGCGGCAGCAGCGCGTACTCTACCGAAGACCGGCTTCGCGCCCTGAGCCTCGTGCAGGACCTTGCAGCCTCACGCCTGACGGGGACCATCCTCGGCTTCACTATCAACGCCGCTGGCTCCCCCGCCACCAACGCGGTCCTGGTCCGCAACATGTACGATTTGAACAAGCGCGTCGCCGTCGCAAAGGAGATCGCCGGCATCGAGCCGTAAGGCTGGCCGGAGGGAGGAGGGAGGGGTCAGGTCTTTTATTGTTTGCTGTTGTCCTCTGCTCAAGATAAGCGAAGTAGCAAACAATAAAAGACCTGACCCCTCCCTACCCTGGAGCCCTCGGGCAGGTACCAGGTCTTGGATGGGGTGGTGACTCCAACGGAGGAGTGGGCCTCGGGGCCGCTCGCCCCGGGCCCGGTCCAGGACACGGTGCGGTCCGCGTATATGGGCTTACCCTCCCTGCACGTGATCTTCGTTGAGAACTCCTTGGAGCCTACCTTTGAGGACGGGTTGATGGTGGTCTGGCTCCTGGGGGGAAGGGTCACGGTGCCTCCGGCTCGGTATCTCACGAGCTGCGCACTCCGCTCTCCTCTATCATCAGAGCCGTGACGAGCCTCACCGGAGAAGAGGAGATTTATTCCCCCGAGCAGCGCGCGTCTCTGCTCCGGACAATCGAGACCGGCGCCTCGCGCATGAACAGGCTCGTGCGTAACCTGCTCGACATGGCCCGCATCGAGAGCGGCAGCTTCGGGCTCAACGAAGACTGGTGCGACGTGGACGACATCATCGGGGTCGCTGTCTCGGCGTTCGCCGACGAGTGGAAAGAGCGCGACGTGAAAATCGAAGTCGAACCCGGGCTTCCATTGATAAAGGCCGATTTTAAGCTGATGGTGCAGGTATTGGTCAACCTGATCGACAACGCGATAAAGTACTCACCGGACGGAGCGCAAGTCAAGGTTAGCGCGCGGAACAGCGATGCCGGTGTAATACTGGGCGTGGGCGACCGCGGACCCGGCATTCCAGGTGACGAGAAGCTGCTGGTTTTCGACAAGTTCTACCGCATGAAGACATCGCCCCAGGTCACCGGGACGGGGCTCGGTCTCTCGATCTGCCTGGAGATCGTCGAAGCGCACGGGGGCTCGATCCGCGTGGTGGACCGCCCGGGCGGAGGCAGCCTCTTCCTGATAGTTCTTCCAGTGGAGGTGCTCCGGCCTGAGGACCTGCTGAGTGAAAGCGAAGCAAGATGACTGCATCAGCGGACATGGGTGCGAGGATACTCGTGATCGACGACGAAACAGAGATCCGGAAGCTGCTCAGGGTCGCCCTGGGCGCTCACGGTTTCGACGTGCTCGAAGCGGCGGCAGGGCGCGAGGGCGTGGAGAAGGCGGCCGTCGAGCGGCCCGAGCTCATCCTCCTGGACATGGGCCTGCCGTATGGACCTTGCCCAGCGGTACACCACCATGGCTGGCTCCGAACTGAGACTGACCCCAACCGAGTACGAGGTGCTGAAGTACCTCGCGGTCAACACCGGCAAGGTCGTCACGCACAAGCAGTTGCTGGTTCAGGTTTGGGGAAACGACTTCAGCCCGGACGTGCAGTACCTCAGGGTCTATATCGGGCAGCTCAGAAAGAAGATCGAGCCCGACCCCTCCCAGCCGAGATACATCCTCACCGAGCCAGGCGTCGGTTACAGGCTCGTGGCTCCCAAAGACACCCCGTAGTCACTCCAAACGTGCCCGTGACTAAATGCTGGTTCCGCTCCCCGGTCCATCGCGGGCGAGCGCCCCGTCCAATCACTCCGTCGAGGCCTCGTCCTCCGCCGCGAATACCTCCGCCGCCGCATCGATCGCGTTGAGCGCCGCGGGGAACCCGGCGTACGCGGACATCTGGATCATGATCTCAATTATCTCTTCGCGGGATAGACCGACTCTCAGACCCGCACCTACGTGGACCATCAACTGCGGCCTGGCGGTCCCCAGGGCCGTGAGGGCCGCGATAACGGCGATCTCGCGCGATCGCAGGTCGAGGCCGGGGCGCGAATAGATGTCGCCGAAAGCATACTCTATGATGTATCGCGCCAGGTCCGGAGCGATGTCCTGGAGGCTGTCCATGACCCGCTGTCCAGCCTCCCCGTCTATCTCCTTGAGCTTCTCCCAGCCCCGCTCGAACCGTTCGTCTGTAATAGTAATCACCATCCTTCGCTCGGCTTCTGCTGCGAACAGTGTACCGCGCACCGGTTTCGAGCGTCAGCCAGGTTGGTTTTGCCCGGGACCATCTTGCTGTTTCCTGGGCGACGGCGTATAAATGCGCAATGGAATGCAGAAAGTGCGGGGCATGCTGCATAGCTCTATCGATCAGCTCTGCGATTCCCGGCATGCCGGGTGGCAAGCCGGCGGGGGTGCCGTGCTTACAGCTCACGGATGACGGGCTCTGCGCGCTGTTCGAGAGCGCGGACAGGCCCGCTGTCTGCTCCGCTTTCCCCCCGATGCCCGACACTTGCGGCCGCGACCGGCTTGAAGCCCTCCACCTCATATCCCAAATGGAACGAGCGACCGACCCCAACTAGACTACACTTTGGTTTCTATCAAGAGAATGGCCTCTTGCGCTGCAGGAACCAGGGCAATCATGAGGAATCTCAATGTAACTGTTCGGACCATCAGTGCATGATCCCCGACTAAGCGTCAAAACACGACTAACAGGAGGAGTATATATGGAAGAGGACAGGATCTCTTACCACGAGTCGGTGCGAAAGGTCTTCACCGAGAGGATCAAGCCCGACGGCATGAACAACGTCTGGGACCGCTTCGAGGCGCAGGGGATGGGTGGCGACCCGGACAAGCGATGCCCGTTCTGTATGGGAGGAACCCGCTGCGACTTCTGCTCCAACGGCCCCTGCCGCGCGGACGCCGAAAAGGACAAGCGGGGAGTCTGCGGCATAACTGCCGACGGAATGGCAATGCGCATGATGCTCCTTCGCAACGTCATGGGCGCCTCGACGTACCAGTATCACACCGAGCAGACGATCAAGACCCTGCGTGCCACAGCCGCGGGCAAGACCCCGTTCGAGATCGCGGAGCCCGGTAAGCTGAGAGATTTCGCGGGAAGGCTGGGCGTTGATACGTCCGGTTCAGACTCCGACGTGGCCGTGCGGCTCTGCGATTTTGTCAACACCGACTTCAACCGCAAGGCGGACGAACCGAGCGTCATCGTCGATGCGCTGGCCCCTGATGATCGCAAGGAGCTCTGGCGCAAGCTCGATATATTCCCGGGTGGCATCTACGGCGAGATGATGAGAACCACGAGCTCGTGCCTCACCAATGTCGACGGCTACTACGTCAGCCTTACGCTCAAGGCGATGCGCATGTCGGTGGCTATGGCTTACCAGAGCCAGATCGTTAACGAGTTCTGCCAGGACATACTCTTCGGCATCCCGCGACCGCATAAGATGCGGGTCGACCTGGGCGTGCTGGACGCCGACTACGTCAATGCCCTGCCCAACGGGCACGAGCCGTTCCTGGGCTTCGCCATGGTGCAGCTCGCGCGCAAGCCCGAGTGGCAGGAGAAGGCGAAGGCCGCCGGGGCAAAAGGCTTGAGGGTTATCGCGAACATCGAGACGGGACAGGAGATGATCCAGCGCTGGGAGATGGACGACGCGTTCTACGGTTTCACCGGCAACTGGATAATGCAGGAGGCGATACTGGCTTCGGGGTGCATCGACCTGTTCGCCGCGGACATGAACTGCTCGATGCCGGTCGATCCAATGTACGCCGAGAAGTACAAATTCAAGCTGATCCCCGTCAGCGACCTCGTAGCGTTCGAGGGCATAGAGGAGCGGCTCGATTATATTCCGGACAAGGCCGAGGAGCAGGCCGGTAAGCTGCTGGACATGGCGATAGATAACTTCAAGACGAGGCGATCGGCTGTCGAGCCGGTAACAGGTCTCAGGATGGGCGAAGCCGTTGTGGGCTTCTCGACCGAGAGCATCGTGGAGGCGCTCGGCGGCACGCTCGACCCGCTGCTCGACGCCATCAAGAACGGCACGATCCGCGGGGTCGCGGGCCTGGTGTCATGCACTACGCTCAGGGACTCCGGGCAGGACACGCACACGGTCGCGGTCGCGCGCGAGCTCATCAAGCGGGATGTCCTCGTGCTGTCGATGGG
>DATCGY010000212.1:0-4062 GCA_036508635.1 Candidatus Anoxymicrobiaceae bacterium | reverse complement strand
ATGGACTGCCACTTCACTTTGATGGGCAGCGAGGTCCCCAAGTAATACACCGCGACTCAAGACAAGGAGGAAGTCATGGCCGGTGAAAAGATAGACATTGAAGCCATCAAAGCGATGCTTAACCTCTCGGACGAGGACCTTGTCAAACCGCTGCCGATCCCCACGAAGTGGTCCCAACCTTTCTGGGACGCCTCGAAGCAGCACAAGCTGGTGCTCAAGAAGTGCTCCAAGTGCGGCTTCATAGACCACCCCCCCTACCTATACTGCACCAACTGCCTGGCCGACGAGCACGAATGGGTGGAGGCTTCGGGTAAAGCCACCCTGGCCGCCTACGCCATCAACATATTCGGTGTGCCCTTCCCGTTCTGGGCCGATCTTCCCTACGTGGTGGCGATGGTCGACCTTCCGGAGGGCCCCAGGATGATCTCCAACATCGTAGAGTGCGACCATGACAAGCTGGAAAACGGGATGGAGCTGGAGGTGGTGTTTGACGACGTTACCGACGAGATGACACTGCCCAAGTGGCGGCCGGTTGACGAGTCCAAGAGGGGGTAGAGAAATGGCGGACGAAAAGAGCACCTTCGAGAAAGACCAGTTTTTCAAAATCGACCCCGAGGCGCACCTCATCGGTGAGATGGAGACCATCAACCATTTCCCCGGGGTGCAGATGTGGTGGCGGGCTATCGACAACATCCGCATGCCCCTGATGCTGGGCACGAAACCTGAGATGCTTCAGGGTATGGACCCCAAGGAGTTCTCCAAGCAGGAGGACCCGGACGCGCTGCTTGAGTACATGGATAAGTATGGGGTGGATGTCGCCTGCTGCCTGCCGGAGTCCATGATGGACACCACCGGATACACCAGCCGCTGGATGAGCAACGGCCAGATGGCAAAGGTGGTGGACGCACATCCCGACCGTTTCATCTACCAGCCCAACGTCTCCCCCATCAAGCACAAGGGGGTCAAGAACACTATCTGGGAGCTGGAGTACTGGGTGAAGGAGAGGGGGGCCAAGATATTCAAGTTCTACCCTCCGGAGGACACCTACATGAACGACCCCGATCTCTGGCCTTTCTACCAGAAGGCGGAGGAGCTGGGAATCGTGCTGGACATCCACACAGGCTTCTGCTGGGTGCCCCCGGGCAAGAGCAAGTATGCCCTTCCGATCCAGTTGGACGACGTGGCCCGAGATTTCCCCGACCTCAAGATAGTAGCCTTCCACATGGGCTACCCCTACTGCGACGACCTCAACATGGTGGCGATGGGTCATCCCAACGTGTACCCCTGCCTGAGCCTGCTCATCCCCTGGGCGGCAAGCGCCCCTCGCAAGTTTGCCAAGATTCTGGGGGAGGCCATGCGCTTCGTGGGCTCCGAGCGTATTATCTGGGGCTGTGACTACGCGGGTTTCGGAGCGCAGATAAAAGCTGCGGTGCAGGGCTTCCGTGAGTTCCAGTTCCCCGAGGACATGCAGGAGGGTTACGGTTATCCCGCCCTCACCGACGACGACCGCGCCAACATTTTTGGACTCAACCTGGCCAGGCTTCTGGATATCGAACCAACCAAGAGAGTATAGGAGGTACCACGCAATGGCACAGAAGGCAGCGAAGGCAACGAAGAAGGTAGACCCGAAGAAGGAGTTTAAAAACCTCCTATCCCCCATCAAGATCAAGGACGTGGAGTTAAAGAACCGCATCGCTATGGCGCCGATGAACACGGTCATGTCCATGGATAACCGCGGCTACGTCAACGAGCAGATCCTTGCCTACTACGCCGCTCGGGCCAAGGGTGGCTGCGGACTCATCATCACGGAGTGCGTGCTGGGCACGAAGCTGGCTGCGAAGTTCCCGTTTACCTCTAACCTGCACTGCTACGACGCCTCTTTCGCACCCGGGTTGGCGGAGCTGGCGGAAACCATACACGCGTTCGGGGCGAAGACGTTCGTGCAGATGTCCATCGGCTTCGGTCGGCAGGGCCACGCGCACGACGGCTCGCACCCGCCGGCACCTTCGGTGGTCCCCTTCCAGGTCCCGTTCGAGCTGCTGGCAAAGGGATTCCCTGAGATGATAATGAAGGAGCCGGTGCTCGCGGAGCTGGCACTGGGTAGTATGCCCTACGAGATGACCGTCGAGGAGATAAAGGCTGAGGAGGACGAGTTCGCCAACTCCTGCATTTTCGCCCTGATGGCCCAGTTCGACGGGATAGAGCTGCACGCCCCCCACGGTTACCTGGAGCACCAGTTCCTCTCCCCGCGCACCAACAAGCGCACCGACCTATACGGGGGAAGCCTGGAGAACCGCATGCGGTTCCTGGTAGAAGTTTACATGAAGGTGCGCGAGGTGGTCGGTCCCGACTACCTGGTAGGCATGCGACTGTCCGCAGACGAGCACATGCCCGACGGCATCACGCACAAGGAAGCGGTGGAGGTGGCACGGGTGATGACGACGCTTGGCGTTGACTATGTGCATCTCTCAGACGGTTCTTACGAAGCTCTTAAGTATTTCGCCCCCGCGGAGGACGGGACGATGCTGGCAGAGGCAGTGAACTTCAAGAAGGCGGTACCGGTGCCGTTAATGGTCCCCTCCATACACGACCCCAAGAACGCGGAAAAGGCCATTGCCAGCGGGAAGTGTGACATAGTGTCGTACGGCCGGCAGATGCTGGTCGACCCGGAGTACGGCAACAAGGTAGCCGAGGGCCGCCCGCAGGACATAGTACGCTGCAAGCGCTGCAACGAATGCCTGATGCGTGCGGAGGTGGGATTCCCGGTACGCTGCATTGTGAACAAGAACCTCGGCCGCGAAAAATACATGCCGGAGTACTGGCGGCCGCAGGTCAAAGCTATGTCAGTTCATAAGTTCAAGGTGCCGACCAGGCTTCCTAACCACCTGCGCCATACCTGATAAGACTGCATCGCGGTCGCGAAAGGAGGCTCGATGCCTGAATACAACAGCGTGCTATACGAGATAGAGGGCGAAGTCGCTAAGATAACCATGAACCGCCCTGACCAGCGCAACGCCATAAACAGGGAGCTTGCCGATGAGCTGCTGGACGCGTTGACCAGGGTCAACGGTGAACCCGGGGTGAAGGTGGTGTTGCTCTCCGGGGCCGGCAAGTCGTTCTGCGCCGGCGGAGACCTCTCGGTGCTCCCCACCTTCGACCACTATTCGGTCATCGACTGGATGGGCCGGACCGGCCTGGGCATCATCAGGGCCATCACCGAGAACGACAAGGTGGTGGTGGCCAAGGTGAAGGGCCACTGCATAGCGGGCGGGCTGGAGCTGGCGCTGGCCTGCGACCTGGCTTATGTAAGCGAACGCACCAAGCTGGGCGTGACGGAAGTGTCTATGGGCATTATCCCCGGCTGGGGCGGCACCGTACGTCTGGCGCGCTGCCTACCCGTCCAGCGGGGCAAAGAGATTGTGCTCTCAGGCAAGCGCGACTACACCGCGAATGAGTTTTACGAAATGGGCCTGCTCACGCGGGTCTTCTCAGAAGAGGAGTTCGACGCGAAAGTGGACGAGATGGTGGCGCTTCTATGCAACAACCCAGCTGACTCCCTGCGCGCGGCCAAGCTGGTGATGAATGCTTCGTTCAACGGCCTGCCGCTGGACGACGCGATGGCCCTGGAGCGCATGTCCATGTCCTGGCTGTTCCATAACGAGCAGGTCACCGCGGTGCGCGAGGCCGCGGTGCAGGCGTTGGAAGCGGCCAAGAAAGAGCAAGGAGAATCTTAAATGGACTTTTCTTTCACCGAAGAGCAGGAACTCATGGCCGCCGCGGTGCGGGAGTTCTGCGAGAAGGAGATAACCAGCGAGAAGATTCGCGAGTGGGAGGAGACGCTGGACTTCATGCCGCAGGAGGTGTGGGACAAGGCGGCAGCCCTGGGCCTGTTCGCCGCGTCAGTGCCGGAGGAGTTCGGCGGCGAGGGCGCCGACATGGTTTCGGCCATGGTGGGCTTCGAGGAGATATCCAAGGCATCGACATCCGTGGCGCTCGGGGTCGGAGCCACCATAGGGTTCGGAACGCGGCCTATAGTGGAGCTGGGCACCGAGGACCAGAAAA
>DATCGY010000211.1:0-19866 GCA_036508635.1 Candidatus Anoxymicrobiaceae bacterium | reverse complement strand
GAATCTGAGGTACCTGTGCCTTCTCCCCCTGCGCTGTCACAGCCGACGACCTCCTCTCAAAACTAACCTTAACGTAAACGTAAGTATTGTGCAAGGAGTTCGCCTTATCGCATGGTGCAGGTGAGAACGCTCAAGGGCCTGACCGGCGAACATTGATAGACTGGTGACACGTTATGGAAAGCTGCTGGAAATCGCGGAAGAGAAAGGAACGGCGGGGCGCGCCGGATCTCGATGAACGAAGACTCACTCAGGAAGCTGACTGAAAAGGCGCTCGAGCTGGGCGCGACGGATCCGCGGTTGATCGCCGCGTCCGATGTGCCGATCGAGGATAACATCGTCGAGCTCTGCTTTCCCCCGCAATGTGACGGCTACGACCAGTGCGCCAACTGCCCTCCGCACGTGATGTCGCCGGCGGAGTTCCGCGGAGTGCTCGCCGGGTATCGGCACGCGCTGTTGTTCAAGATCGAGGCGCCGATGGAGATCCTGTTCTCCGACGAGCGGGACCACGTCGGTCGGCTGGTCCAGGAGACGGCCGCGAAGCTCGAGTGCTTCGCTCGCGAGATGGGCTTCACCAACTCGAGGGCTCTTGCGGGCGACTGCTGCAAACGACTTTTCTGCTACCGTTTCGACAGGTGCAACGTCCTTTCGACCGGTGGGCCCTGCCGCAACCCGGACAAGGCCAGGACGTCGATGTCGGGCGTCGGGGTCAATTTTAACAGGCTCAACCGCGCGCTCGGGTGGCAGATGGCGACGGGCCGCGCCGAGGGAGAAGAGCCGATCGGGATGATGGCGGGGATGGTGCTCATCGGTTGAAGTCGAAGTAGCCTGGCAACGCCGATGCCGGGCTGCCGCTAGACCACTGACTTTATTCCCTTCACCAGCAGGTATGTCGCAAAGATAACAAGGATCCCAACGCTGATGATCCTCTGATGTTTCACGAGCCAGACCCTCAGGGCTGTAAGGGCTTTCTCCGAAGCCTTCGGGAACGCTAACTCGATGAAGATCGGGATGAGCAGCGTGAGGAGGGTCGCGAACGTCAGTATCACAAACGCGACCACGTCGTCGGCGAAAGGCAGCCTGGCGTCGCTGATGGCATGCAGGCCAGTGATGTATATGAGCAGGGTGGAGGTGTTTACTAACATCGTACCCGCCCCTATGGTAAGGGTACGCGTGACCGTGAGGCCTCTTTCCTCCGTGGCGGGCTTCTCCTTGCGTTTCCTCGCCGCGAGTGGGATCGCAAGCAGGCAGAGGACCCCTATTCCTATGTCGATGTACCCGCTGGCCTTGTGGTTCGAGGCTCCCGACCGGGCGTGGAACAGCAGAACGAAAACGACCCCGATGGCAACTAGCGTCAACGTGTAGGACAGCAGGAACAGGAGCGTGTTCTTCCTGGGATGCTTCGCGGTCATGAGCGAAATGAGCACCATGACGGCAACAGGACTCACGGACGCCGCGAGCCCTATCAGTATCATTCGTGGAATGAGCGTGTTCATCACGCACAGTATAGAGGGAATCCCGGGCACGAAGAAAGCGCCCGAACTGGCCAGGGCAGGTTTATTGGTGGCGGCAACCGCCAGGCAAGCTAGCCGGGCATGGCGGCACGGGCTACGAGCATCATCCGCTTTGTTTCCACGGTTACGTCGATTAGGCCGGCGCCAAGGAGCAGCGCCTTCATGTCACCAACCGAGAAAGGCCCGTGCGCTCCCCGGTGATGCGACGTGACAATACCCTGTGTCGATGAAGCCCGGAAATCCGAGACCAGCAACCTGCCGCCGGGCTTTAGCACCCTGGCGATCTCGGTCGCGACTTTCCCGGGGTCCGCGAGTTCGTGCATGAAGTTGGAGCTTACGACGATATCAACGGAGCTTTCCTGCAACCCGGTATCAATGGCGTCACGCCTGACCGGCTCGACCCGGCCCCACTGGCCGCTCCGCTTCGCCTTGTGCTCCAGGGAGGAAAGCATCTCCTCGGACAGATCGAGGCAGAGCACCTTCCCCGACTCGAGCATCTCCGCAATAGGAATGCTGAAGTACCCGGAACCCGCACCGAGGTCCAGGACAACCTCATCTCCCCCGGCGATTGTCGAGATCTCGTGGAGTACAATCGAGCGCCCGTCCCCCATCACCAGCACGTCAGCCAGCCTGCGGAAACCACTGTTCAGCCACCAGGCGGCAAGGCGGCCGATGGTCCCATGCCAGTCACTGGTCCCGACTTCGTCGCCCATTGTCATACTCCGATCCGCTAGCGTTTGCCGTATCGAGTCTCGTACGTCCCGCTATCGCACAACTCCGCAAATACCGGGGGAGCGCGCCTTGATGAAAGGTTACTGTACAGCCTGGCGGAATTAAACATAACTTTCGCATTTTCGAGCTTGGTGTCAATAGGCATCTCGCCGCCCGAGCCCAGGATGAAACCACCTTCAGAGCCGAGCTCGACCACGAGTCGCCTGCAATACTCGTCGACCTCCTCCGGCTCCCCGAGCTTCAGCATGGAAGCGGGCACATCGCCGTGTATGCACATGCGGTCCCCCAGCATGTCTCTTGCCTCGAAGATGTTCGACGTACCATCGAGGCTCAAGACGCAACTGGCCCTCGGCAAAGCCCTGAGGTAGCCGAACAGGTCCGTCCAGTCGTTCTGGAGGTGGAGCACCGGTGTGACTCCTCGAGTTACGAGGTGATGCACGAGGTCCTCGAGTTGGGGCAGGACCAGCTCCTCGAACTGCTTGCGACCGAGCAGGGGGCCGCTCATTCCCGATAGCCCGATAAAGACACGCCTTATGCCGGAGAGCCACGGCCCGGCCATCGAGTCTCTCTTTACGTTCCTCATCATGGCCGCGCATGCGGTGTGGATCTCGTCCGGATGGCGATACATGTCCGTCACAAAGTCCGGGTACCTCCGAAGCGAAGTGAGTATCTGCTCAAGTGGGAACGGCACGATGTTCGAACCGATAAGCGGCTCGAGTCCCAGTTTTCTCCAGCTACGCATTGCCCGTTGCGCTTTTACCCACGCTAAATAACCGTGGGCTCTGACCTTCAGGTAGTCGGAGACGCCACCCAGGTCCGGCCGGTTCTCGATCGTCTTCCTGGCAATGAAGACGTATGGGTCTTCCGCGAGCGCCGCATACTCCTCGGGGCTCATGACCGTGCGTACCTCGAGTTGCCAGACGGCATCTTCGTCGACGCCATCAATGCCGGGGAGTAGTGGCTGGCTTACAAACGCGGTGCGAAGCAGCTCGCCCAAGCCCGCATTCGGCATCAGGAAACCGTCGAGCGGCCCGAGCTCCCGGCTTACCTTTCTCACGGCGAATCCCGACATCTCGACATCGAAGAGCATGTTGTGCTGGCTGACCTTCGAATAACCACCAGCGAAGATACCGACGGAGGGAGCAACTGGAACCCTGTCCGGTTTCTGGAGCTTCACCGCCTGCTCGATCCTGTCACGAGCTTCGGTTGTCATCGCAGTTTCCTTTCATCCCGGGCCACCGCGGCTGACGGTCGCGGCGCACCTCGCTTCGATGCATACGCTATTTATAGATGGGAAACTTGAGAAACAGCTTAGAATCAGGTGGAGTTCCGCAAAAAGACCCGAGCCCGGGAACGACCCTGTCCTAGAGCGGAAGCTTGACGGTGACCGTTGTACCCTGCCCCGGAGTGCTGGCGAACTCCAACGAACCCCGGTGTGCATCGACTATCTTACGGGCGATGGAGAGACCCAGACCGAATCCCGGGGCTTTGTCCCTTGACCTGGAGCTTTCCACCCTGTAGAAGCGCTCGAGGATCCGAGAGAGGTCACTGGCTTCTATCCCGATGCCCTGGTCCCTGACCTTCAGTATCACGCTGTTGCGTTCGCGTTGTGAAGATACGGAGATCTCAGTATGCTCATCGCTGTACTTGACCGAATTGTCGAGGAGTATCACGAGCAGCTCGACCAGGCTGTCTCGATCTCCGGGCACCGAGGTTTCCTCGACATCGGTCTTGATGGAGATATCGCGAGCGTCGGCGAGTCTCTGGACTCTGCCGATAGAATCGTGGATGAGTCGCTCAACGGAGCACTTGTCGCCGTTGATTTCAGCCCCACCCCGACCCCCACCCCTCGAGGGGGAGGGAGAATCGGAGACGCCGTGGTCGTAGCGGGATAGCTTCAGAAGGCTGTCGGACAGGGTGGTGAGCTTGTCGATCTCCTCCAGGTTGCTCTCGAGTAGCCGCCTGCTTTCCTGTGCGTCCGGCTCCCGCCCCCGCAGCGCTACCTCGATCTCCGCCTTCATGGCGGCGAGTGGCGTGCGGAGCTCGTGGGAAGCGTCAGCCGTGAACTGGCTCTGCATCTCGAGCGCCTCTTTTATCGGCTCGATCTCGTTGACGGCTATCCGGTAGCTCAACCCCGCGGCGACGATCAGCACGCCGGCGTTCAACATGACCAGTATCAACGCGAAATGGCCTTTTGCTTCCTTTGCAGTCTCGTGCTGCAGCTTCTCGGAAATGAGCTTGTCGGCGAGCGACCCTGAGCCCGCGGTGGCGCTCTTGCCCACGCTCCTGTCGATCTCGCGCGCGGCCGCTACGTACACGACCACGCTGAAGGTGGCGCTCACGACCATGATTGTGAGGACGTACCAGAGCGTCAGCCTGATGTAGACCGTGGTAAGGCCGGATTCTCCCCGACCCTGCGCGCCCGGCAGCTTCTCTTCGACCAAGCGCCGGACATTTCCGAGCTTGCCTATCATCGAGCCTTCCCTATCATGTAGCCGAAACCGCGCACAGTGCGTATCAGCGCTTCTCCGTCGAACGGCTTGTCGACCTTGCCGCGGAGGTACCCGATGTAGACCTCCACCGTGTTGGTCAGTACATCGGCATCGAAGTCCCAGACGTGCGCGATTATCTTCTCTTTGCTGAGGACAACGCCCTCGTTTCGCATCAGGTACTCGAGGAGCGCGTACTCGGTCCTGGACAGCGTGATGTCGACCTCCGCCCTGGACACCCTGAAAGAGCCGGTATCGAGCGCGAGGTCTTCCACCTCCAGGACGTCGCCCACTGTCTCCTTCGGCCTTCGCAGCAGCGCCCGTACCCTGGCCAGGAGCTCCTCGAAGGCGAACGGCTTCACCAGGTAGTCGTCCGCGCCCGTATTAAGGCCTTCGACGCGGTCCGCGACCTCCGCCCTGGCGGTGAGCATCAGCACCGGCGTATCTTTGCCGCTCCGCCTGAGCCGCTCGCAGATCTCGGCGCCGTCGCGTACGTTAGGAAGCATCCTGTCCAGTATCACGAGGTCGTATTCCTCGGTCAGCGCGAGGTCGAGGCCGTCCAGGCCGTCCATCGCGACATCGACCGCGAAAGACTCGCGCTCGAGCCCTTTCTTCACGGCATTCGCTATCTTCCTGTCGTCCTCGACCACGAGTATCCTCACGCGCAAGCCTCCCTGTGCGCCATTCGCGGCGGCCACCATCTTCACCTACGTGTTATATATTCATGGCCGGACATAAGCGACCACCTGATAATACTACCGTGGAACGAGGACAACAGGTGAAAGTGGCCAGGGCGAGTGAAAAAGAAGTGGGCGCGGGAGCATCAAGCGCGTGGCTCCCTTACCTGCTCGTCTGCATCGCTCCCATACTGTGGGGCTTCAGCGGCGTGCTGGTGCGCTGGGCTGGACTTCCCGGCAAGGAATACATAATTATCTTCTACCGGTCGGTCATAGCTTTCGCTTTCACGCTCGCGGTGGTGCTGGTCACTCGCAACAAGCGCATGTTCAATCCCGGTTCGGCTATCGTCCTTCTCATAGGCAGCGGGCTGGTCACAGCTGCCTATACCATATGCGCGTTCAAAGCGTACGACCTTGTCGCGATAGGGACCGCTACGTTCATAATCTATCTCGCCCCTGTTTTTGTGGCGCTACTGGCGCCGTTCTTCCTCAGGGAGAAGCTCGAGCCGTCGACGATACTCTGCCTCGCGATAGCCCTCGCTGGCACGGGGCTGCTATCGTGGAGCCAGTCGGGAGTGTCACCGCACTCGCGGACGGAGGGCGCGATTCTCGCACTGGCGGCGGCCGCGTTCTGGGCTATCCTCATGCTTATCTGGAAAAAGCTCCGTGATACACACTCTCCTCTCACGATCGGGCTATGGACCCACGGCGTCTGCGCGCTCGTATACGCACCCTTCGCAATACCGGCTACCAACGATGTGACCGTGAAAGGATGGGCTTCCATAACGGTGTTCGGCGTGGTCGTGATCGGGGTGGCGGGACTCATGTACCTGTACGCGCTGAAACGCGTCAAGGCGCAGGACGCAGCCCTCCTGTCTTACATCGAACCGGTGAGCGCAATGATGTACGGAATGCTGTTGCTGGGAGAGGCCCCTCACTGGCAGAACTTCCTGGGCGCGGGTCTCATTGTCGCGGCGGGCGTTCTACTGCTCAGGCTCCGCCGGCCGGGCGAAGAGGTCGCTGAGGTGTTCGACGCCGCCGAGCGCTGACGAGCGCGTCGCAAAGCGGACCTCGCCCACGCTATCTTGGTTGATTCGCCGATATTCGCCCCACCTGGAACTTGCCGCCTCCACGGGTTTATGGGATAAATATCGTTACCACATCATCGGCACTTGAGGAAAAGGAGTGGCAATGAGCGTGCTCTACATCCGGCAGTCCGACGGCAGCTTCGAGAAAGTCCCCGTAACCCCCGAGAACACCCAGCGTTACATCCAGAGCGTCGACCTCTATCGAGAAGACGACGACCCGACGTTCTGGTCTCAGGATAAGATTCGCGACATGCAGGACCCCCTGTTCAAGCGGCAGATGGAGTGGGTCTGGGACGGGCACGACTTTTACAAGTCTCTCTTCAAGGAAAATGGGATAGAGCCGGGCGACCTCACCACGCTGGACGACCTGGAGAAGATACCGCTTACATATAAGAAGGACTACATGGCCGACCCCGACGCGTTCAAGCTGAAGCCGTCGGAACCCTCGATCCTTGACTGGATATTCGAGGTCACTTACACCACCGGCTCTACGACCGGTGTGCCCACGCCGTTCTGGAGCACCATCCACGACGAGCACGGCATATGGCAGTTGCTTTTCAGGGGGATAAAGCTCGGAGGGTTCCTGCCGTACGCCCGCGTGATGAACCTCTTCCCGGTCGGGCCGGTACCACACATCGGGTTCTTCAGGGCGAGAGACATCGGGATGTGGGGCGTTGGCTGCCTCAACATGTACGGGTGCACGGGTATGCCCAACGCCGAGTTCCCGGTCCACCGCTCGATGGATTACGCGATAGACCTCATCGAGAGCGGAAAGGCAGAAGTGTGGCTTGGCATCGCCAGCTTCATGCGACGGCTCCTCATGAAAGCGGAGCTCGAGAAAAAGGATTTCTCCTCGGTCAAGCACGTGCAGGCGCTCGGCGAGGCGTGCCCGCAGGCGATGCGCGACGACATGAGGAACCGCCTCAAGAACATGGGAGCGGAAGACCCGTTCATCAGCAACTCGTACGGCTTTACCGAGATGCAGGGCGCGATGCCCGAATGCACCGAGTTCAGCGGCTGCCACAACCCCGCGCCGAACCTCTACTTCTTCGAAGTGGTCGACGAGGAGACCGGCAAGCGCGTCGCCGACGGCGAGCGCGGGCTCTTCTGCATTACCCACCTCAACAGGCGAGGCACGGTGCTCCTGCGGTACGTCATCGGCGACATCGGCGCAATGACCAACGAGACTTGCCCGCACTGCGGGCGCAACGGAGGGCGGACGGTCATCGCGGTCGGCAGCACGTACGCAACGCGCACTGCCGAGCTCGTAAAGCTCAAGGGCACGCTCATCAACCCGGAGATAATGAGGGACGGCCTGGCAAACACTCCGGGCGTACAGGAATACCAGATAATATTCACGAAGAAAGACCTCGAGGACCCGTACTCGCTCGATGACCTGATCGTAAAGATCGCTCCGGAGGACGGGTTCGACACCAAGAAGATGGAGACCGAGATACAAACGAAGCTGATGACGGCCGTCGAGATGCGGGCAAAGATCGAGTTCGTTTCGATGGAGGAGATCTTCGACCCGACCGTGTCGCTCAAGGCGTACAGGGTGCTCGATATCAGGCCAAAGCTGGACTGAACAGAGGGTAACATGGCAGACGAAGAAAGAGAAAAGAAACCGACCGCGGGCAAGTTCAAGAAGGCGATAAAGACCAGCGCCAGGCAGCTGGAGGACGCCTACCAGGCAATGGGGGCGCGGGCCTACCGCCTCTACAAGGACGGCAAGATAAAACACGAGGACCTCATCGAGGTCGCGACCGAGATCGACGCGCTCATAGGCGTAATCGGCGAGAACCAGGTGGAGCTCGATAAGGTCGTCGCCGAGCGCAAGGGCATCAAGTGCCCGTACTGCGAGGCGAAGTCGGCTCCCGGCTCGAGGTTCTGCCCCGGCTGTGGCAGGGACCTTCCACTACCCTCCGATCTGAAGGAGACAGAAAAGGTTCCGTGCCCGCATTGTGCAAAACCCGTCCCGGAGGCGACCAAGTTCTGTCCTCACTGCGGCAAGAAAGTGTAAGGGGAGCGCCCTCAAGTGTTGGACTGGAGGCCCGCGTTCGCGAGGTCCCTGGAGGCGACGATGCTGACGCCCGTGCCCGCGACATCCTCGAGCACCACCTGGTCAAGCTTCACGGGGGCATCTACCACTATTCCCTCCAGCGACTTGACCGCGTCGGCGATCAGTCTCTTCGGAATGGCCTCGGCGCTCCGCACCGGGAGCAGCGGCAGCGTTCCGTCCCTGACGGAGACGGTAGTAGTGACGACCCGGCGTGGGTCCTTGAACTCCTCCTCCGCGTAACGCTTTCCGACCTTGCAGTCGTTTCCCGTGACCTCGAGGACCTCGCCGTTCTCTTCGGTGAGCTCGAGCGAGCAGCTCAGCGGGCAGTTTATGCAGACGAAGTCGTGTTTATTCGCCACCCGGCATCACTTCCACTGTAAGCTCGCGGGTCTTCTCTCCGGTGGAAACGTCGACCGCCTCAGTCGTCTGCTTCAACATCTCGGGCGGGCGTACCATCTTGTGCTTCTTACCGGCGAGCGGCTTGCCATCAGCGAGGATGCGCGCGGTGACAGCGCGCTCGGCATGCTCTACGCGAAAGTAAAAGTCCACGTCGCGGCCGAGGTCGCTGACGTACTGCGGGACGACATACCTGACGTTGCGACCGGGCACGACCTTTACAGGTGCACCGCGCTTTCGTCTCTCGAGGACGTACTCGGCGGCTCCACGGCCGGCGACCTGAGCGCTGTGGGTCACGTAATCGACGAGGTCAAAGACGTTGACCACGTTACCGCATGCGAAGATACCATCGACCGATGTCTCCATCCGCTCGTCTACGTACGGGCCCGCGGTGACGGGATCGAGCTGTATGCCGGCATGCTTGGAAAGCTCGTTCTCCGGTATCAGCCCGACCGAAAGGCATAGCGTGTCGCACGGCACGAATCTCTCGGTCTCCTTGCGCGGCTTGAGGTCGACGTCGACCTCGGCCACCGTCACCGCCTCAACCCGCTTGCGCCCGTGGATGAAAGAGACGGTATGTGACAGGTGCAGGGGTATTTCAAAATCGTACAGGCACTGGACGACGTTCCGGGTTATACCACCGGGGTGATCCATCAGCTCGTAGACCCCTTCAACCCGCGCTCCCTCGAGTGTAAACCGCCGGGCCATGATGAGGCCGATATCGCCGGAACCCAGAATAACGATCTTCGTGCCGGGCATCAGGCCCTCGATGTTTATATCTCGTTGCGCCGCTCCCGCCGTGATGACGCCCGCCGGGCGAAACCCCGGCAGCATTACCTGGTGCCTGGTCCTCTCGCGACAACCCATCGCAAGCACTATGGACTCTGGCTCTATCTCGATAATGCCCTCTCGGTCGTTGACCGCGGTGATGCGCCTGTCAGGACCCATGTCGAGCACCATGGTGTTGAGCATGACTTCGACGTCTGTGCGCCCCAGCTCTTCTGCGAAACGCTGGGCGTACTGCGGGCCCGTCATCACTTCCTTGAAGACTATAGAGCCGAACCCGTCATGGATGCACTGGGGCAGGATGCCGCCGAGCTCGAAATCGCGCTCGATGAGCATCACATCGCGCAACCCGGCTTCGGAAGCAGCCAGTGCCGCTCCCAGGCCCGCGGGTCCCGCGCCGATCACTGCCAGTTGCGGTTTTCGCGTTTTCTTCATCTCAAGTCCGCTTTACCCGCCTACCCTCCCCCTTCAAGGAGGATGGGCTACGTCTAGACTGCGATTGTCTTCTTACCTGTGGTAAAGACCCAGGAGCCGCCGCCGTCTTTTGTTATTTCGGTGACCGGAACGCCCATCTCGCGTGCGAGTATCTGGGCGACCCTGTAGCCGCAGAACCCTCCCTGGCAGCGTCCCATGCCGGTCCTCGTCCTGCGCTTCACTCCGTCCATCGTCGTTGCTGGGATGATACCGCGGGCCGCGTTCACGACCTCCGCTTCGGTCACTTGCTCGCACCTGCATATTACGTGGCCGTAACGAGGGTCCCCCGCGATGAGCCGGTCTCGCTCTTCGTTGCTGAGCTCGGCGAAGCGGGGAGGCGCCGGCCTCACCGGGTCGAAATCGCTCCTCGGCTGCAGTGGCACGCCCAGGTCGTGCAGGAAGACCATCACCATCTCGACAATGGCGGGTGCGCTTGCGAGCCCCGGCGACTGGATACCTGCCACGTTCACGAAACCGCGTGCCGCCTCCGACGGGCCGATAACAAAATCCTCTTCCTCGGTGGGCGCCCTTATGCCACTGAACGCGGATATCATGGCGCTTCGCGGGAAGTCCGGCAGCAGGTAATAGAATCTGTCGAATATCTCCTGTATCTCCTCGGCGGAGATGGACGTGTCGAACTTGTCGTCAGTTTCGATAGCCGTCGGTCCGAGCTGAAGGTTGCCCTCGAGCGTCGGCATCGCTCCTCCGCCCTTGCTGTGGGCTTTCGCCTTTCCGCGCACCCTGAACTCGGAGACGCTGCTGTGCACGTACTCACGCGTCTCCTCCCTGTCGAAGAGCAGGCTTGCCCCTTTGCGCGGGTGTATCCTGAAGCTGGCCGCACCGGCCATTTCGGCCACCTCGTCGGCGAAGACACCTGCGGCGTTCACTACTATCGGCGCGCGGATATCGCCTCGGTTGGTGTTGACCCCGAGGACCCGCCCGTCTTTTACGTCTACGCCGGTAACCTCTGTATTGAGAAAGACCCGAGCGCCGTTCATAACCGCATGTTCCGCGAGAGCGATGGTGAGCTTGTACGGCGCGACCATACCGTAAGTCGGGTCGAAGACACCGGCGACGGCGCTCCTCGTCACGTGTGGTTCCATCCTGTACACCTCGGCCCGGCTTACCATCCGCAGACCGGGGATGCCCTTTCGACGGGCGTTCAGCATTATCAGTCTGGGTATGACCTGCTTCAGGACGAGGTTGTGGACAGAGCGCGGCATGCGGGCCGCGACTTCCTCCGGGAGGGTCCGCGGGGTGATGACTATGAGCAATCCCTGCCGCCGGAAGTCGACCCCGAGCCCTCTCACAAAATCATCGTAGAGGGCATTTCCTCTCACATTGAGCTTCGCCTTGAGGGTCCCGATCTTCTCTCCGATACCGCTGTGGACCTCGGCGTTGTTAGCCTTGGTCGTCGCGTCCGAGACGTCGCTCTCCCTGTCGATGATAACGACGTCCGGCGTGTATCTCGTCAGCTCGCGAGCGATGGAACACCCGCTTACCCCTGCTCCTATAACGACAACCCGGGCGGATTCAGGAAGACCGGCTGGCGTCATGGTGACCTCACGTGTCGTAGTTCAGAAACGCATCCACATAGACTTTTCTCCCGTCTCGACGACAAACCTCCATCGCACAACCGCGGGCCCCGTGGAATCCCTGACGACGGGCGTCGTAGAGCGTCCCGGGCGGCCTCTCGACCCCCACTTCATACCTTTGACCACCGGTTCTTGGCCCTGTTATAGTTTGATAGTTTGGTTCCACTTCCAGGTAGGCTGGGAACTTCGAGGGAGGCTGATGGTGCTACGGATTATTGAAGACACCGTAAGGGCGATGACTCCACACGTCCTTGGTACAAACACATTTCCCGATCTTCCGGTGCCGGACCCCGAAGCTTCAGTTGAATTGCTTCGAGATTGGCTTGAAAAGGGCATCCCCGAGTTTGGCACCGTGACCACGGCGGCGCTCCTGGCGCTCAATCTCTATTCGCTGGCCAACAACGGCCGGACGTTGCCGGACTGCAACTTCCGCGCCCAGGCCTCCCTTCTCGAGCGGCTCTTCAAGCGCAAGGGCTCACTCACGTATGGATTCTTCTACATAGTCTCGATGCCTATCGTCGGGGCTTACTACGCGCGCGACGACGTCCAGAAGACGCTCGGGTTCGACGTAGTGGCACTCAAGGAGGAAGCAGAGAGGCGCGTCGTTAGCAGGACTGCGTCCCTGCCGAAAAATGAACCCGGCGAAGAACTGACCGAAAGCGCGGGTACGCTATGATCTACTCCCGTGAACACATAAACGGTGATGTGCGCCTCATCGCCGAGGTCGCCGTCATAGGCTCGGGAGCCGGCGGCGCGACGATCGCGAAGGAGCTGTCGGAGGCGGGACGCAGGGTCGTTGTCCTCGAAGCCGGCGGGCACTTTACGCGCGAGGACTTCAACCTCCGGATGGAGTTCGCGGCGACCAACATGTACTGGTATGGCGGACAGTTGATTACGCTCGGCACACCGATGTTCGTTATCCCCCAGGGCAAGACCGTCGGGGGCACGACGACCATCAACTCGGGCACGTGTCTGAGGATGTCCCACAGCGTGCTCAAGAGATGGCACCTGGAGCACGGGCTCTGGGATATCAAGGACGAGGAGCTCGCACTTTACTACGCGGCGGTCGAGGAGTACCTGTTCGTCCAGAAGGGCGACCCGGAGGTGCTCGGCAAGAACGCGACGCTCTTCCTCGAGGGGGCTAAGAGCCTGGGGTTTTCCGGCGGTATCCTTCCGCGCAACGCCAAGGACTGCGAGGGATACGGTGTCTGCTGTTTCGGCTGTCCAACGGACGCCAAGCAGAGCGCGAACATCTCCTACATCCCGGACGCGGTGAAGGCCGGATGCGATGTCTACACCGGCGTGACGGTGGACGAGCTCGTACTCCAGGGCGGCCGGGTGACCGGTGCGAAGGGACGGTTCGCCGGGGGCAACGGAAACGGCTCGTCGGGGCCGACAATCGAAGTAAGCGCGGACGTGGTGGTGCTGGCTGCCGGGGCGTTCCATTCGCCCAGGATGCTTCTGGCACAAGGGCTGTGCAACTCGAGCGGGGAAGTGGGGCGCAACCTCACCATCCACCCGTGCAGCCCAACTGTCGCGGTCATGGACGAGAAGATCGGGAACCCCAAAGGCGTCCCGCAGGCGACGTACGTCGACGAGTTCGCCGACGACGGCATAATGCTCGAGGGGGGCACTGTGCCGCCGCTCGGAGGGGCGATGAACCTGCCTTACAAGGGAAGGCGGCTTGCCGAATTCATGAGCGGCTATCCGAATACCGCCATGTTCGGCGGGATGCTCTCCGAACACTGTTCGACGGGTACGGTGAAGCTACACCCCAGGGACAGGCAGCGCTACGTCATAACCTACAACCTGCGGGGTGATGACGTCCGGAGGTTCAGGTTTATGACCGAGATAATGGCGGAGGTATGGTTCAGGCTCGGCGCAAAGAGCGTATTCACACCGACGGTCAGCTTCCCGGACATGCTGCCATCGGACCTCAAGCGCTTCAAGAGGCAGAAGCCGAAAGCTTCCGACTACATCGCGGTCAGCGCTTATCACCCGCTCGGGACGTGCCGCATGGGTGACGACCCAGAGCGCTCGGTGGTCCAGCACACCGGGGAGACGTGGGACATCCCCGGACTGTTCATCTGCGACGGGAGCATAGTACCGATGTCTCTCGGCGTGAACCCACAACTCACCATCTTCGCGCTCGCGATGCGCTGTGCGGGGTTTGTCGATGAAGAACTGGAGAAGCTCGCGGGCCGTCAGGCGGGGGGCAGGGAATCCTCCTCCGATTTGAGATGAGGTAGTACCAGCCACGCGAAGTGGCTCAGTTCTCCATGTATTCCCTGAGGCAGCCGCTGCGCGCTGGGTGCCTGAGCTTCACAAGGGCTTTCGCTTCTATCTGGCGTATGCGCTCCCGGGTTACTCCGAAGACCTTTCCCACTTCCTCGAGGGTCCTGGGCCGCCCGTCCAGAAGCCCGAACCGGAGCTGCATTATGCGCTTCTCCCGGTTGCTGAGGTCATCGAGTACATCCTCGAGCTGCTCCTGCATCATCGTAAACGCGGCCGCGTCCATCGGGACAATGGCACCGGTGTCCTGAATGAAATCTGAGAGGAGGCTGTCTTCTTCCTTTCCGATGGGCGTCTCGAGGGACAAGGGGAGCTCGCTCACCTTCATGATCTCCCGCACCTTCTCCAGGGTCAGGCCCATCGCCACGCTTAGCTCGTCCGGGGTGGGTTCACACCCTTGCTCCTGCAGGAGTCTGAGCTGCACCCTGGCAAGTTTATTGATGTTCTCGACCATATGCACAGGGACACGAATGGTCCTTGCCTGGTCTGCTATGGCTCTCGTCACTGCCTGACGTATCCACCAGGTCGCATAGGTGCTGAACTTGAAGCCCTTTTTGTAATCGTACTTCTCGACGCCGCGGATAAGACCGAGGTTGCCCTCCTGTATGAGGTCGAGAAAGAGCATGCCTCGCCCTACATAGCGCTTGGCGATGCTTACCACCAGCCTAAGGTTGGCCGTGGCCAGCTCTTTCTTCGCCACGAGGCCGTCGACCTCCAATGCCTTGAGAGCCTCAAAAGCATCGTCGCCGAACTCCACGTCGGAAGCGAGCATGGCGCCCGCGTTCTTGCCGGCCTCGATGCGCTTGGCGAGGGATACCTCCTGCGGCGCGGACAGCAACGGCACTTTTCCGATCTCCTTGAGGTACATCCGGACCGGGTCGTCGGGCGAGGCCTGATGCGGGCCTTCCAACTTGCGCGAAACGGTTTTCACGCGCGGTGGCGCCCCGCCATCGCCGTCACCGTCCAACTCTTCCTCGTCCTCATCGGAAATCTCTATCCCCGCCTCGGATAGTTGTACGAACACCCCGTCCATCTGGTCCGGAGTGAGCTCCACGCCCTTTAAACCTTCCACGATGTCACCCGTGGTGAGGGAACCCTTCTCGATCCCCATGTCGACAAGCAGACGTACCTTATCGAGGTCATGAACCTTCCATATGTCTGACATATTGATCCTTAAGATGCCATTTCCGCGAGGGCGCATTCCTGGACCTGCAATGCGAATCGAACAGCGCGCCCATACCGCGTCGAGCATTGAACACGGGAAAGGAGATTTGAAGCGATTGCCACGGGCGCTCTAATCTTCTCCGCGCAAGAGTCGTCTGTTTCTGCTACCTTCAACGCGTACCCTTGCCGAAAGACCGCTGCCGCGACCACCGCTCCAAACCACAGATTGGGATGTCTAGTAACGCGACGGACGCTGCGGGCGCTCCGCCCTGGGCTTCGCCACGTTCACGTTCAGACTACGACCATCAACCTCTTTGCCGTTAAGGGCATCGATCGCCGCTTGTCCCTCGCTATCAACGCTCATCTCGACAAAGCCGAATCCCTTCGACCTGCCGGTGTCGCGATCCATGATCACGTCCGCTGAGTCAACAGTGCCGTGCTGGCTGAAAGCCTGCCTGATGTCCTCATCGGTGGTTGAGTAGCTAAGGTTGCCTACGTATATCTTCATTCTCCTGCACCCCCTTTGTGCAAAAAAAAATGCCCCGAGGTTCGATCTCGGGACAAGAACTACAATACCTAAGAACTTTGCTCGGTTGCATTATAGCACGTTATCGAGCGTTGTGCGCACCTGTGATCAGAACTGTCCGATGGTCGTAATCGTAAGTCCGGCACTGCCCGCCACTTTCAATGTCACTGTAAACTAGGACGTCATCGAAGGCCTGGGGCGCTCGGCGAGCCGGCCCATCTCGCTCGGGCTCGGAGTAGGACGGGCACCGGACCATGCGAACGATTCCATGACCGACGGATTCAGGATGTGATCCGGGGCTACACCTCGCATGAGTTGATGCAATTGGCCCGTGACCAGGGCTCCCTGGTGTGCCGATATCTCGAGCGTGTCTCCGCCGATATGCGGTGTCGTGATAACGTTCTTCAGTGATACGAGAGGGCTGTCCGAAGCCGGCGGTTCGGTTGAGAAGACATCGAGCCCCGCCCCGGCCAGGTGCCCGGATTCGAGCGCGTCGGTAAGGGCCGCTTCGTCGGCGAGAGACGCGCGGGCGGTGTTGATGAAGAACGCCCCCTCTTTCATGGCCGCAAAAGCTACGGCATCAAACATGTTCTTTGTCCTGTCGTTTGCAGGCGCGTGGACCGTTACGAAATCACTTTGCGCGAGGAGATCTTCAAAAGAGACTTTTCGGGCGTTGAGCAGCGCCCCGTCCTCCAGTGAGACCTCCGGGTCGAAGAACACTACCGATGCACCAAAGCCCCGCGCCCGGCGCGCGACCGCCACCCCGACATTCCCCATTCCGACGATACCGACCGTCTTGCGCCAGAGCTCTCGCCCCTGGTACTCAATGTATGCGCGGCCCATCGCCTCGAGATCCCCGGCCTTGATGCCCTCGTCCTTGAGGAAGCTTGCCCCGCTCAAGAGCTTCCTGGCAAGCATCACCATCATCGCGATGGCAAGGTCGGCGACCGCGTCCGCGTTGCGGCCGGGAGTGTAGATGAACGGCACGCCGAAGCCGGTGGCCGCCTCCAGGTCGACATTTACGGGATTGCCCCTGCAGCTCACGATCGCTCGAAGGCCAGGCGAGTCGCGTAGCACTTCGAAATCGACTACGTCCATCTCCGTCACGAATACGTCGACCCCTCTGAGCGCCTCCGCGAGCTCGGGTCCTCCATCGTAGACCTTCCCCGTCTTGCGCCATGGGGCGTAGCTCACCTCGCCGAGCTCGCCGAGCTCCGCGAGGGCGACATCGTCAATAGAGGCGGTGACGAGTATGCCGGGCCTCAAGCCCGGTGGGGCGGCTGCCGCTTCCAGTGGTGCGTGCTCCAGCAGCGCCATGGTTACCAGCCCCGAGACGTGCTGGTCGCATGCCGCGCGCATGTCGTGAGCTTCTTTCCACCCGGCATATAGCGACTGGTATTTCGCCGAAGCACCCGACGGCCGGTAATCGGTGAGGTCGCAGGCGAGCTGCGAAGCCCCGGCTTCAAGATCCTTGTAGACTCCCGCACCGAACCCGGCGCATGCCGCGGCACCCAGTGAGGTTACCTCGCAATGCGAAGGCACCCTGGCGGGGAGTCCAACGACGTCGCTGACCATCTGGGGCCAGAGCGGCGATTGCGTCAGGCCACCAAAAACACGCAGCTCCGCCGGTTCGCCGGGCCTGACGGCGAGTATCTGTTCGATGTTGGCCCTGGCCGAGTACGCTATGCCCTCCACGAGGGCGCGGCTCACGTGCCTGCGCCCGGCAGCGGTATCCGTCGTGACCATATGAGACATCGTGATATTGCCGACGGGGATGCCGATTGTTCGAGCGTCGAACACGTTTGCCCCGAACGTCGAGTAGACTCCTTCTCCGCCCGGGGTCGACCGCGCAGCCTCCCCGAACACCACTTCGAGCGGGAACTGGTAGTCATAGAACATCAGCTTCGCGAACCACTCGAGCACATAGCCGGCTGTCAGGCCGTTACTCTCGATGACATACCGCCCGGGAACAACGTGCAGGCCACTCCAGAGCCGGCCTTCGCCGTCCAGCACGAGGTCGTCCGTCACCATCTGAATGGGCATGGTGGTTCCCGAGACGAGACCTATCTCGCCGTCCTTGACCGCGCCCGCGCCAAGCAACCCGCACTGCGTGTCCGGCCCGCCGGCCGCGATGGGGGTGCCGGCGAGGAGCCCCAGGTGCCCTGCCGCCTGATCGCTCACGCGCCCGATTGGCGTTCCGGCATCGACTGTTTCGGGGAAAAGGCTCGCTTTGAGGCCCAGCTCGGAAACCAGGTCGAAATTCCAATCCCTCCTGCGGAGGTCGAAGAGGAGCGTCTCACCCGCCTGCGACCTCTCCGCGAAGAGTCCCGCTCCCATCTTGAACGCGACCCAGTCAGAGAGGCTCAAGGCATGGCTTGCCCGCTCGAGGAGGTCGGGCGCGTTGTTCTTCATCCACAATAACCTGCTGCCCAGGAACAGCGGGCTCGGCCAGTGGCCGCCGGCCTCGTGGACTGCCGGGCCGCGCTCGGCACCAAGTGTCAACGACTCTCCCAGCGCCCTGGCATCCTGGTTGGGTGTCGCGAGAAGGATTTCGCCCCCGGGGTCTATGACGACTGTCGTGTTGCGCATGCTGGTGACGGCTACGCTGAGGATGTCGGCCGGCGCGGCATTTGCCTTTTCGATAGCCTCCCGGCACGCTTCGCCCAGCTTGTGCCAGATATCGATGAGGTCGAGGTCGTAGCCGAGGCCATTCGTGTTGGGGGCGGTTGGGTGCGACCACTCGCGCCGTGCCGTGAAGAGGTTGCCGCCCCCCGGCTCCACGAGAAGGCAGCGCCCCGATCCGCCACCGACGTCCAACGCCATCAGGAACCCGTTGCTCTCGCGCATATCGCTCACTCCCACGATGAATACCCCGCCGACATGACACCTCTTACTGTTTTCTCACGGCGCAACCTCGAAGTCAATTCGGAGATGTATTCCCGAATTGAAGGATAGAATTGCCCTCCTGCGGGCTTCCGGGGGCATGTCACTTGAAATAGGATGTCTCCTCTGAGAATCTGTACTAGAGAAGTGGCAACGTTGGGAGGGGGGCACGATGGGCAATGCCATCGCCGAGACCTGGAAAAGCGTCAGGACAATGGAAGGTGCGGGCGTCCGGCTGAAGAGGGCTTTCGGCAACTACCAGGCGGAATCCATGGACCCTTTCCTGCTGCTGGATAATTTCGGCTCGGACGACCCAGCGGATTATACAGCCGGATTCCCCTGGCACCCCCATCGCGGGATCGAGACGGTAACTTACATGCTGGCCGGCGATGTCGATCACGGCGACAGCCTTGGCAACCGGGGGACGATTGGTACGGGCGACGTGCAATGGATGACGGCCGGCAGCGGCATAATCCATCAGGAGATGCCCCAACCGTACGAGGGCGCGATGCGAGGCTTTCAGCTTTGGGTCAATCTGCCCGCCAAAGACAAGATGATGAACCCGAGATACAGGGGGATACTTGCCGACGAGGTGCCGGAACTCGAGGTGGAAGGCGCTAAGATAAAGGTCGTAGCCGGAGATATCGCCGGGACCAGGGGTCCTGTCCGGGACCTTGTCATCGACACCGTGTACTTTGACGTCGAGGTCCAACCCGGTGCCAGGAGCGAGATCCCGGTTGCCGGGATACATACTGTGTTCGCTTATGTTTTCGAGGGCAGCGTGTCCTTCCGCGAAGGCAATCGCGCCGAGGATTCGGGCACTCTGGTGCTTTTCGAAAAAGGCGACTCGGTCAACTTCGCCGCCGGTAATGCAACGGCGCGCTTTCTGCTGGTCTCAGGAGAGCCCCTGGGCGAACCTATCGCCTGGCGCGGACCGATCGTCATGAACACGGAAAAAGAGCTGGACCTGGCATTCAGAGAATACCGGGACGGCACTTTCATCAAGCACGATGCTGTCTAGATCGGCTCGTCAGAATCGATCTTCCCGTCACGCATCGTGACTATTCGCCTGGTCCTGGCCGCGACCTGTGGGTCGTGGGTGACTATCGCAAATGTCTGGCCGGTTTCACTGTTGAGGCTGCTGACGAGGTCCATTAACCTCTCGGTGTTGGCGGTGTCGAGCTCGCCGGTCGG
>DATCGY010000210.1:0-8789 GCA_036508635.1 Candidatus Anoxymicrobiaceae bacterium | reverse complement strand
CTGAACTGGTGGCTCGCGGTGGAGAGGCTCCAACTGTGGTCTTTCGCCTCCTGCAAGGTCTTATAATAGTAGCTGCTGGCCCATGCAACGCAGCTCGACTGCTTTCCCTGGTTCCCGATCGGGAGGTCACCCCGGCTAAGGTCCACTTTCGAGGGGAGGCTGGCAGCCGAGCGTTCCGCCATCATCCTGGACGCCCTGGGGTAGTTCCCGCTGGTCGTCCGGACGAACCCCATGGTCCTGGGAGCTCCCGAGCCGACTGTCGGAGCCGCCGCGGCCTTCATATCGCGGGCACCGTTGCCCGCGCCGCTTACGGTGCTTGCAAGTGCTGCTTGCCCCGCTACCAGCGTTCCGAACACTATCAAAGTTGTCAGCAAAATAACTGCTACACGTTTCACGGGAATCCTCCCAGGCCTTCTGATACATGCATCGACCCGGGAGGCATCCCCCACTATCGGGAATAGGTGTGAACAAAACTAGCTCTTTAGGGTGACCCTCTTATCACCCATCTTTGGCAGGATTTGCCTGTTCTCCTGGAAAACCCTATTTCCGCCCCTCGAGAGGCCCTTGAGCAGGGTCTTTCCAGGCCCGGCAACGGACAGCCTGAGAGACCGCCCTCGAGTATTTGGGTCTCAGATGTAAGAGGGTTTTTGCCTATTGCGCCAGCGGCGGGGAATCGTATAGGATTTTCTCCGGTACCTCGCACGATCCGGGGGAGGCGAAGATGGCATTATTCGCGAGTGAGGATTGGGCGGAGCTTCTGGCGCAGGAAATCAATTCCGACAAAGAGATGAAAAAAGCCGGAAAAGGTTTCGACGCCACCATCCAGTTCAGCATCCAGAACGCCGGTGACCGTGGTAACCTTCCATTCTGGACCCACATGAAGGACGGAGAGATCCTCGGGGTCAACGTCGGCGAGTCCAAGTGCGATTTCAACATCGCCGGAGACTACTCGGTCTGGCAGGAGATCGTCGAGGGCAAGTTGGACCCGATCCAGGCAATCATGGTCAAGAAGCTCACGTTCGAAGGCAACATGCAGACCATCATGCGCTACATCAAAGCCGTGAACCAAATGATGGTCGACGTCAAGAACGTCCCGACCGAGTTTTAACCGACCGACCAACACGCATATCAACTCTTGAGCCGAGTCGCTCTTACTTCTTGAGCCGGGTCTCTCCAGGCCCGGCTCCGGGCGGCCTGAGAGACAGCCCTCAGTGTTTGCGGATTGAAGGCGCGCTTTGAGACCGAGACATGTAATACCTTTCCGAGCCCCACCACCAATGTGACGGCCTACGGCTCATGGCGGTTGAGCGCGCCATGTATTGGAACACAAGGGGAGCTGGTACAGATACGATTGGTGGGTTCTCCGACTAGTGCCTGCCGGCTCTCGGAGAGGGGGAATACGATGGGAGAACAGCAACTTCGAGATGTCCGTTGGAGACTTCCCAATCGACATCGCTGCCTTCGCCGAAGACGATCTCGTAGAACCCCTGTATGAACCCGGCGACGAGTAGAGGCATCGAGGCATTGTCGATGAGGACGTGCGCGCCCTTTGGTCCTATTCGCAGATCGCGAAGGTCGCCCAGGCCCCTGATGGCGAGCTGCCGTGCAAGCTCGTCCATGTCGGTGAGCTCAGAGGCCTTGAACGGTCCGTTTCGGGTGAAACGGCGTTGGGCTTCGACGACCAGCAGCGGGACTCCTTCACCAAGCTCGAGCTCCAGCTCGGCAAGCAGCGGGTCGATCATGGGCGGGCCGATCATGACCATGCGACGCCCGGTAACCAAGCTCTTGATGATCCCACGCGCTGAATCCCAACTGTAGTCGGACAGGGCTATCGGACCTCCACACGTTGAGCATCTCTCGAGCTTTGCCACTCCGGCTTTGTATTCATAAGGGTTCAACCTCAGGCGGTGTCGCGGTGCTTCCGGTGATTCCTCGGGGAAGTAGGTCACATCGATGGCGTCAGGCGCCAGCCGTTCATAGACGTACGCGCCTTCGGGGTGAAAGACCTCGGTCACTCCTACCACAGTGCCGACAGTCAGAGGAATCGAGAATGGACTTACGAAACGCACCGTCAGGAAGTCATCGGCGCGGCGCTCGAGCTGGTGCCCGAGATAAGAGGACTTCCCGTACCCCATCACCGAGCCTATCCAGAACAGGCCCTCCATAATCGTGACCTGGTTGAAGTCAGGGTCGGTCAAAACCCATTCGCCGATGATGTCCTGGATATTCTTGGGGAACATCTGTTGGATATACATGCGGGTAGCGCGGCGCGAAGCACCTATGACAATATGCTCGATCGGCCTCCCCGCGAGTTCCGCTATGCCTTCCCAGATAGGGTCCCACGCGTCGGCTTCGACGAACGCCATTCGGGCCGTCGGGTCGTTCGACATCACGATGGCGCCGCTATCGAGCCACGTGTGCTCACCTGTAATGAATCTCGGAACGCCGCATTCTTCACAGCGTGGCATGTCCGGCATCTATGACTCCTCCTGCCCGAGCTTCCGCCACAAGATATTGCAGAGCTAATTATCGGCCTTTCCCAATAAACATAGAAGCAACCCAAGCATCCCGAACTCCGGATGCCGACCTCTGGATAATCTGTTAAAATCACGTCTGAAATCCTGCGTTGGAGCGAGTTTCGCAGGTCGCGCCCCCGTAGCTCAGGGGATAGAGCAGTGGATTCCTAATCCATGCGCGCAGGTTCGAATCCTGCCGGGGGTACCACCGTCCTCCGCTTCCCGATCAGAGCTCTCCGAATCCGGCAAGGCGTTCGGGACCTCCACGGCGAAAGCATCTTGAGAGCATTTGTCCGATGTAAACAGCTAACCAAATGAAAGGGGGACACTCGAGTGAGCAACTTGCCAGAGATCAAAGAGCGCCTGGATAACCTCACCAAACTGAGCAACACTCTAAAAGGCCAGTTCACGGGCCTGCAAGGCCCTGAAGGTGAGGCTATGAAGAAGAAGGTAAAAGCGCAGGGCACCCGCCTTGGAATTGGCGCGGGGATTTCCTTTTTCGGCGCTATGATCGCGGCCCTTGCCCTCCTGTACAGCCTGGCTGTCATCATCCTTCTCGTGAACATCGCCCTCGACAAACCATGGCTCTCCGCGCTCATCGTAGTCGGAGGTTTCCTGGTGATCGGTGGAGTGATCCTTGGAATAGGAGCCGGCATAGCCAAGTCTTCCGCGAAGGAGCTCTCCAAGACGGCTGAAGACGTCAAGAAACAGCTCAAGGAGATCAGCGACCAGGTCAAGTCCGAGGTCGACGAGTTGCAGAAGCTGCTGAAGCAGGAAACTGACGAACGGCAGAAGCAGATGGCGGAGATGGTCACGTCCGCCAAGAAGGCGGCGCCCGCCGCCGCACCTCTCGCCGCAGGCGCATATCTCGGATTCCGACTTATCAAGCGACGCGTCAAATCCCGCAAGAAGAGACGAGCCATCCTAGAGGTCGTTCAACTATACGACGCCGTCAGAAACCAATAGTGGCTATATCCCCTCCCCCCTCGAGGGGGGAGGGTCAGGGTGCGGGTGGCGTCAACGGCCATTCCTTGAATTGTGTCCTCTTCGCTCTTGAGCCGGGCCTCCCAGGCCCGGCTCCGACCTACAGGTTTTTACCCGCCTTGAGCTTCTGGGCCTGCCGGTCGAGGTTGGCCGCGCTGTCATTCAGCCTTGTGATGTCATCCTGATACTGCTTCAGCACTACTTCATTGCCGGTGGTATTGCTGGAGTTGTTCAGCGCAATCATCTGGTCGAAATAGTTGTTTGTCTTCTGTATGACCTGCTTTATCTTGTCCAGTGCTTCGATTTCGAGGCTTGCATACCTGGCGTAGTCATCGACGCCCTTGAGGCCTTTGATCTTCTCGTATTCGGCCTTGGCCTCGTCGATTATCCTGGGGAGATTGCCGGCGGCTGCCTTGGCCTTGGCGACATCCGCACTAAATTGAGCCGGGTCGCTCACCGCTGCTTGTGCCGCGCTGATCTCGTTCTCCCACGGCTGCGCCGCGCTCTGAAACTTTTTGACTATTTCATCTCCCGCATTTATATACTGCTGAGCCTGCTTCGTATCTGTGCCGCAACCAGCCACTAAAGCAAGCATACCCGCGCCAATCATAACGATTAGTATGACAATGATGAGCTTCTTCACGCTGATTCCTCCGGGCCACCGCATCTCGATCGCCAGCCTCGCACGGCCAATCTTATCAGGTTTTTCCGGGAGCCTCCGAATCCACCCATCAATGCGGCACTCATCCCTGGATTCCCAGCGCATAGATGAAGGCCGTCACCTTGTCGTCGGGCAGAGAGTAATGGTACGCGGTCAGGTTAAAGCTCACCGTTTTGGTGAAGCCGGGTGCGCTCATCGAACCCCCTTCCCGGACCGTCCGCAGCCCAAGCGCGGGACTTCACAGCCAGTCGCAGGCGCATTCTACAACAGGTGAGGCAAGGCAGGTACCCACGCACGAGACGACGCCGTGATATCCTCTTCGAGACAGCTCTGCTCGACAAAGGGAGGGGGACCATGCTCAAGGTCAAAATCGCACTGGCGCTGGTGGAATTCTGCGAGCAGCACCCGTTGCTGATCAAGTGTATGAGGCCGGTGGCAAACGTCCCTGTGCTCAAGGACAAGGTACCGCTCCTGGTGCGGGCATACATGGGCGCCACGTCATTCGACCTCCACGACGTTGACGTCGATATGGGTCGCATCGGCATAGGCGGGGTCGACGAGATAATGTTCGGCTCGGAGCTGCTGTGGGTACTGCACCGGATACTCGATCGCCTTGGGCCGGAGGGCCGGGAGCTTGCACTCTACGATATCGGGTTCCTTACCGGCTATTACGAGGCTAAGGACGCCCTGAGAAAAGACAAGTGGGCACCGAAAGTCTTCCTGCCGCTCATGACCGACGGCAACCTGCTGGAGCGTGTCAGAAGTGATGCGCTGATGGCGAGTCTCTTCAACAAGGTTCTGCAGATGGAGACGCGCATCATCATCAACGAGGGCGGCTGGGGTGGCGTGGTCGAGTTCGACTACAGCTCGACCCCGATTAAGGCCGTGCTCGCCAACTCGCAGGAGTCCACGTGGCTTGGCCCGGCGCCCGAGCCGGTCTGCAGCTACTTTGCCGGGGGCGCGGCGGGTCATGCCAGTGCCATTACCGGTGAGTGGTTCCAGGGCCGCGAGGTGGAGTGCGCCTCGATGGGCGCCGACCGGTGCGTCTTCGAGATGGTGCCCGCCATCGAGACCCCCGAGGAGCTCGCGCGGCGCACGCTGGCCGAGGAACTTCTCCTTCTCGACCCATCACCCTGGCATAGATAAATCGGTAAAGCCAACCTACTGCGTGTTGAACCTGCTGACGGTAATCGTCACTTTGCCGTTTGAAGGTGTGTTTTCTTCGACGGAGATGTTGCCGTGGAACGTGCTTTCGTCGACCACGAACGCGGCTCCCTTGCCGGTCTGAATCGTGGTCTCGGAGTACGTCGCCGTGGGGAGCTGCTTCTTGTAGAACGCCGCGACCTGGTCGAAGCTGTCCCCGGTGGTCATCTTATAGACACCCTCATACACCTGCTCGGGCTTGGTGCCCGGATAGATCGGAACACCAACGGCCTGCTCGCTCACCTCGCCCGACGTAGAGCTCGTACCGGCACTGCTCGTTGTCTTGGAGCCCCCGCAACCCGCGCTCAACGCCAGCCCGAAAGCGAGCATGAGGGAAACGGCGACGACAGCCGGCAGAGCGAGCTTCTTCATTACTCCTCCTGGTTTACGATTCGATGGCTATGACTTTCGGGACCAGGTATAGTTGCTTGCGCCGAGCTCGGCGAGCCCAAGACCGCCGACGAGTACGAGTCCTTTTCTCTTCATTCCGCTACCTTCTTTGATTCAAGTTCCAGTTCGCGCAGCCACTCAATTACGCGGTCGGCTACGTCCTGCCAGCCGGCCTCGAGCATCATGTCGTGCGCCATTTGGTCGTAGATCTCCGCCTCGACACCGTAGGCGCGCGCCGTCGCCTTCACTTCTGCGGGGGAAAAGACCACGTCGTCGGCTGCCCCGAGCACCAGGACTGGCGTGCCCCACGCCCGCACCCGACTCGCCCTGGGTAAACGCAGGGCCATCATCTCTATTGCGGCGCGCGCGGACTCGGTACCAATCTTCGAGAAGTACTTGTCCAGCTTTTCGGGTGGCACGTCCTCGGAGAAGAACAGGTCGCACACGAGCTCGGGCGTGGCCACGGCCACCCGGGGGTTCTGGGTCGCCAGGTACTTGATAAACGTCTTCGGGTGACGGCGGGCGACGCGCATGACGAATCGCACGATCCCCCGGGGTGGAACGCTCGCCATCAGCACCGCGGCGGGCGCCCGGTGGGTCTCCAGGTAGCGCTGCACCACAAGGCCGCCCATGGAATGTCCCACCAGCACCGGGTCTGTGCCGATCTGTCTTATGACCGACTCCAGGTCCGCGACGTAGTCGTAGACGCCGGAGAGGTGAAATGGACCTTCGCATTCGCTTGCGCCGTGCCCGCGCATGCAGAAGGCATAGCAGTCGAACCCGTTCTCCACGAAGTGAGGGATGAAGTTCTCTTCCCAGCACCACGCGCCGTGCCAGGCGCCGTGCACGAAGAGGATCGGGTGAGTGAACGCCTTTTCTTTGGCTTCTCGGACCACGAGCTCGAGTTGCATTGTTTTAACCCCCCGTTGCAGTCATGTGGGTGGGCGACCCGCATGTTCCTTCAGGTCGAATTCTTGTCGGAGGTTGATGGTGGCCGTTTCCCGCTGTTGGTGCCAACATTCTACCACCAATCGGTGGCCCTCCCCCACGGCGGAGCTCTCCTTCACCGACTGCCCCGTGCCCGTAGAAAACCTTTTGGGAGATGAGGACAACGGGTTCCAGGGAGTGGGCAAGGCCACGCTCGAGTGGGAGCGAGCAATCATGGTGGCGCCTGATGTACTATCTCTCTATTTCAAAGACACACCTCGGCGCTCCCATGGCCTTGCACTCGACCTCGCGGGCGCGAAGCTCCTGGCCGCTTATGGCGCTGGTGTATCCGGCTACTATGCCGGTGTAGAGATGGCAGACGGGTTTGTTTGACGGCCCGAGCCACTCCGCTTCCTGGGAGTTGGTGAGCGTGACGCGCATCGGTTGTGACCTTACACCCTCAAAGTCGAGGTGGCCCCAGCCTCCCTCGTCCGTGATGAGCCGCGACACCATGTTCATGACCTTTATGAAGAAGCCGGCCAGCAGCGGGTCTTTGTGCACGTCGTCGACGATGGAGCTGTTCTTGATCAGCGGCACCAGCAGGCCCGGCGCCCATTTGCCACCCTCGAGGGACGTCCCTACCTCCCACCGGCAGAGGTTGTAGCCTAGCTCGTAGAGCGCTTCCTTCGTCTCTTCCTCACCCAGCCGGCTCTCGAGCATCTTGTGCATCTGCTCGACGACCTTGGACCCGAACATTATCTCTTCGACCCCTCCGATGCCTATGCGCCCCCGGTCCAGGTCTACGTCGTGTATCTCGAAAGCCGTGCTACCCATGAACGCCCTCGGCAGAACCATCAAATGCCTGGAAAGGATCGGGAGCCTGGAGACCGGCCTCAGGACCAGCTTCACGAAGAGCTTGTGTCTCTCGAGAAACTCCATCCCCGACAGCAGGGCTTTGATCTGAATCCTTTTAAACATCCTGGTCCCTCCCCGTCCGTTATTTCGTTGCGAATGCCTTAAAGAACGTGTAGCAGAAAGTGCCGCCGGGCTCGGCGCTGCGGTAGAGGTCGCGGACCCCGCGGTCAAAGTCGTCGGGCGTGGCGAGCGCCGCTGCGATGGCCTGGTCGCGGGCACCTTCGACCATGGCGTTGAACGTCTTGCGGGTAAAACCGTCGACCATCTCGGGCCTGCTGGCATCCGCGTAGACGAACCGCGGGCTGACCGTTACATCCTTGAAGCCTGCCTGCTGCAGGAGAGGAAAGAGACGACGGCCGATGAGCGAGTCGCCGCCGAGGCTTGCCTGGACTTCGATCAGGCATTGAATCGCCGCCCGCGCGTATTCGCTGTCCGGATGGAAGAACGCGGAGCCGTGGTCTCCTTCTATCACGGTAAGGGTCCCGCCGGGTTTGAGGACGTCCTTCAGGTGACCGAGTGCTTCGACAGGCTCGGCAAGGTGCTCCAAAAGGAAGCAGATAAAGATGTCGTCGAGACTCTCCGCTTCGAATGGAAGAGCGAAGATGTCGGCCTCGAGGAGGGTCACGTTCCTTACGCCATGCTCCAAAAGGAGTCTGCTTGCGTCCGCGATAGACGATGCGTTTATGTCAACTGACGTGATGTCCGCCTCGGGGCTGTGGCTGGCGAGGATGATTGTCTGAGCTCCGACCCCGCAACCGGCTTCGAGCACCCTGCGACCGGCCGCGTAGCGCGTGTCGTGGTGCAGCAGTTCGGCAAGCGTGCCGGCCTGATCGTGTAGCCTTTCGGACTCCCATTGTGAGTATCCATGTACGTAGTTGTCGTCGTTCATCGGTCGCTTTCCGCTGTGACGCTTGCGTGGCCTGGATTCAGATTCTAGATGTTGGCCGCGCGGTATGCCAGTTCCCCCCCTCCCCCTCGAAAGGGGGAGCGTCAGGGGGGGGATGGCGTTAACGAAAGATGGGGTCAGTGATGGAAAGCCGACGAGGTCGTGCTGTCGTGGACCGGCGCGGGTTGCTTCTCCAACCGGGGTAGTTCCGACTTCAAGTCTTCCAGCAGCATCTCGGACATGTCCGCGTTGAAGTCATGCCTGATGACCACACGCAGGGCCGCGAGGTCTTCCCGGTTCTTGGGGA
>DATCGY010000209.1:0-3432 GCA_036508635.1 Candidatus Anoxymicrobiaceae bacterium | reverse complement strand
GGTCCAGCCAGGTCGACTACGAGGCGGAGCTGGCCGTAGTGATCGGGGACAACGCCACCGCGGTCCCCGAGGAAGACGCGCTATCCTATGTACTCGGCTACACATGCGGGCTCGACATGACCGCGCGCGACCTGCAGATGTCCGACGGCCAGTGGACCCGCGCCAAGAACTTCGACACCTTCTGCCCGCTGGGTCCCTGGGTCGAGACAGAGCTGGACCCCGGCAACCTCGACATCTCCCTCTCGCTCAACGGAGAGGTCAAGCAGAAGTCCAACACGTCGCGGCTGATCGCGGGGGTGCCGCGGCTGGTCTCGTTCATCAGCGGCGTGATGACCCTGTGCCCCGGCGACGTGATCATGACCGGCACGCCCTCGGGGGTGGGCCCGGTCCAGCGCGGCGACGAGATCGAGATGTCGATCGAGGGCATCGGGACTCTGTCCTGCAAGATCGGATGAACGTCTGAAAGGCGGCTCTTTGGGTTACGACGACTACGAGACTTTCAAGCGCGCGTGGTTCTACGTGCGGACCAGCCGGTTCCTGTGGCCGTTCGCGTTCGTGATCGCCCTCGCCGGGGGAGGCTCCGCGAGCTTCAGCCTGTGGGTGCAGAGCCCGATCCCGCGCGGGCTCTCCGGGCTCAACCCGATTCACATGGTCGGCCAGAAGATAACCGACTTCGCCCACGGGAACTCGCTCTTCTGGGCACTGTTCCTGGTCATCGGCGGCATCGTCGGCCTGGCGGTGCTCGCGGCCGGTGCGTTCGCGCAGGCCTCGGCGATCGGCGCGGTGGCCGACATCGAGTACGGCAAGCCTTCGGGCTTCTCAGGCGCCATGGAGTGGGGCAAGAGCCACTTCGTGCGATTCTTCGCGCTGCTGATCGGGTACCTGGTGGTGCTCGCCATATTCGCGGTGCCCTCCTACCTTTTCTGGTGGACCATCGGCAAGAAAGGGTTCGTCCTGCCCTGCCTGGGCGCGCTGATACTGGGCGTGGGGTTCGCGGTGGTGGTGATCCTGATGAGCGTGCTGTTCGAGCTCGCTGCCCGCTTCCTGGTCCTGGAGGACAAGGGCTTCTTCGAGTCGGTCCACCTGGCCGGGCTCACCCTCAAGGATTACTGGAGAGAGGTGCTGCTGGCCTGGCTCTACGTGCTGGTGGTCACCATTATAGGGACCGTGGTGAGCGCCATCGTCATCGCGCTTCTCTCGAGCCCGCTCTCCTGGGTCTTCACCACGGCGGACAAGCAACACAACGCCTTCCTGATCGCACTGAGCATGGTGGCGTTCATCCTGGCGTGGGCGATCGCCTCGGCGACGGCCGGGATCTTCAGCATCACTGCCAGCTCGATCTGGACGCTCACGTTCCTCGACCTCAAATAAACGCAAGAAAGGGGTTAGACCCCTTTCTTGCGTTTTAGCGAAGTGTGAGCTCCATCCCGTCAAAAGCAACGGCGGCCCGCACGCCGCGCTCCGCCGCGAACGCGTCGATGCGGTCGATCAGTACTTGCTCGTCGCCGGCCCCCACGATCTGCGCGCCGCAATGGGTGACGATCATCAGCGGGACGCCTTCCTTCTGGCACCAAGTCAGCTCGGTGCGGATCGGGCTGTGGCCGATGAGCGCGTCCTCGCGCCTGCGCACGAAGGACCTGTCCACGGTCGAGCCGTCGCCGATGTATATCTCTGCTCCGCCCAGCGCTTCGGCGCGGTCATATATATAGACAAGGTCGGGAGCGTAGAAGAATGTATGGCGGCCGCAGATGACGCGGTACCCGACGGCCGGCGCGCGGGTGGAGTGCTCGACCCCGAAGGCCTCGAAGGTGATGTCGCCGACCGAGGCAGGCTCGCGGATGCCGGCGGTCCGTCTGTCCTTGACCTGGAACGACTGCATGCGCTCCCAGGAATCTTCGCTGGCGAAGACCGGGCAGGGAGTGCCCTGCTTGAGTCCCCAGGCATGGTCGGGGTGGGCGTGGGTGACGAGGACCGCCCTGGCGCCGTACCACTCCTCGTTGCCGATCCAATCCTCGCCGCGATCGATGATGATCCTGCTGTGACGGTAGGAGACCAGCAGCGACGCCATCATGTAATGCCGCTCGGTCCGCGGCTTGATATATCCCCTGGTCCCCAGGAACGTCAGCTTCATAATTCCCTGATTTCAACAGAGCAAGCCTGCCTCCTGCGGGGGCGATCGCGAATCACCCGCAGCGAGGGGCGAGAGAAGCCAACTATGGACATAGGCCACAGCAGTGCGGGAGACTGAACAGGCGCCGGGAACATCAATTGGGGCGGCGGAAGGGGATAAGTTCATGAAGCCAGGCAGCAAGCGGACCATGGGGATAATTCTTCTCGTTGTCGGTGGGATCTTGGTGGTCGTGGGGGTGTTCGGGTTCGCCATCAACATAGCCAGGATGCCCGGAGCAACCCAGAACAACTTCGAGGCGGCCAGCAGAAGCTGGTTCGGCACCGGGGTAGTCTTCTGGCTGGTGGTCTTCGTTGGGATAATCGTTGCCGCATCCGGCGGGGTGGTCCTGGTCTGGGACTGGCTGAAGGCCACCGGAAAAGTCTGAGCCAAGAGAACGAGGTCTGGTCGAACTCGCGTGGTTCGCCCGGAACACAAGCCTTACTTTCAAGACGTGACGCTAACCCTACTTGTACTGGCTCGCTACGCTCGCTGCGGGAAGATACTCTTCCCGCGAGTCGGAGACAGCGGCCCCATTGGTTCAAATCCTCTATGCGTAAACGGGAGTTCTGATTTGGAGTGGTGGCCCAAACGCTACGAAACGTAGAACCTCTACTATCAGATGCAAACTACCCCGTTTCAAAACGAGATGGCTGACGGAAGTAGATGGAAAAGAGGGAATATACCGCAACCCGGTTGTTCTTGGTCGCGAGTTGGAGAATGAGATGGATAGTGGGAAGTGGCGCTCTCAGGCCGAGTTTGCGGCAACGCTCGGAATATCACCAACAAGATTGAGAAGCTTCATACACCTAACCCGGCTTGACCCAGATGTTGAGGCGTTGTTCGTCGCCCTCGGCAGCGTTCTGTCATAAGGTTGTGTTATCGGCACTGAAAGAATACAGAAACTGCTCAAGCTACCGAAAGAAGAGCAGATGCTTCGAGCGAAAGAGCTTATAAGAGAAATGGGCATTGAAAAAGAGGGGTGTTTAAGCTGAGTGACGACTTCTATCGAGCTTCTGCTGGTTCAAACACTGATTCCCGAACGAGTCAGGATCTCCTATGCTACACACTCGGGATAGCGAGTCGTGATAGAAAAGACATAGTTGCCAGGATGATTCTCTTTCCTGGGCGAGACAATACAGAATGGATTCGGCAATTAGAACAGCGAAAGAAGGAGGAAGACAACAATGGTTAATGAGAAGTTCCCGGACATCGTGGATGTCATCGTCGAGGTGCCGAAGGGCTGCAGGAACAAGTACGAGTAT
>DATCGY010000208.1:0-13849 GCA_036508635.1 Candidatus Anoxymicrobiaceae bacterium | reverse complement strand
GGGTTCGGTCTTGCCGGCCACCTCTTTGAAATGCTAAGGGCCGGCAACGTTTCGGCCGAGCTTTGGGCGGACGAGGTCCCCCTACTCGAGCGCGCTCTCGAGATGGCCTCCATGGGGATGGTGCCCGAAGGGCAGTTCCGGAACCGACGCTACGTTATTGGTGCGGAGCTTCCGGCGAACAACGACAAAGACGACCTCCTGGTTGCCTGCATCTACGACCCCCAGACCTCTGGTGGCCTGCTCGCCGCCATCGAGGCCAGCCAGGCGGACGCGGCTGTCGAGGAGCTGCGCGGGGGGGGTGCGCCCCGGGCAGCCGTTATTGGAAAGGTTACCCCGCGCTCGGAGAAGCTGTTGCGGGTGAGACACGAAAGGAACTATTGATGGCCGACTTCGAGTTGGACTGCCGCGGGCTCATTTGCCCCGAGCCGGTTATACGTACAAAGCGGGCGCTCGCGGAAGGCAGGAAGAGCCTGAAGATCACGGTGGACAACGAGACCGCGCGTGACAACGTCTCGCGTTTTGCACGAACCTCCGGGTGTGAGGTCGATGTATCCGAGATCGAAGGCGGTTTCGTGTTGAGCGTTGCCAAAGCCGGCGCGGCGGCGGACGAAAGAGCGGCGGTGAAGGCTCATGAAAAGCGCGCCCCGCGTTCCGGTTCGGTGATACTGGTGACAGCCGACGAGATAGGCAAGGGCAAGCGCGAGCTCGGTACGACGCTCATGAAGTCGTTTCTGTACGCGTGTGTCGAAGCCGATGAAGTACCGGCCACCATGATCTTCATGAACAGCGGCGTCCGGCTCGTGACCGAGAACGACGAGACGATAGCCCACATCAAGACGCTCGAGGACCGTGGTGTCGACATCATAGCGTGCGGCACCTGCCTGGACTACTACGGCCTCAAGGAACGCCTCGCCGCGGGGCGCGTGGGTAACATGTACGAGATACAGACTACGCTCATCAGCGCGGATAACCTCGTCGCGCTTTAGCCAGGGATGGGGCGCTTCTACCTGAAAGCATTGCGAAACATGCGGACGCACATGCACGATTCGCGTTTGATTGCTTATAATTAATGGATATGAATCCCCCTGATGAAAAAACGCGCGAGCTGCTCAGGCTCATCCCACAGGTGAACGAGCTGGCGGAAGCCGTCCACGAGTCGGATGAAGGTTCCGGGCTGCCGCGAGGAGTCGTCGTGGAAGCCACGCGGCAACTGCTCGACTCACTGCGCGCCACCATCTTGTGGGGTGGCGATGGCTCACCGTCCGTTCCGACGCCGGAGGACCTCGACGCCAACACGCTGGCCCGGAAGGTCCTGAGCTCCGCGCGCGCCGCGATGCTGCCGAACCTCAAGAAAGTTATCAACGCGACCGGGGTCGTGCTCCATACGAACTTCGGAAGGGCTCCTCTCCCTGGTGCTGCACTTGACGCCGTCGTCGAAACCGCCGGTGGCTACTGCAACCTCGAGTATCGACTGGCTGACGGGACCAGGGCGTCGCGTCAGGAACACCTGGAGCGCCTGGTGTGCATGTTGACGGGGGCCGGAGCCGCGATGGCCGTCAACAACAACGCGGCCGCCGTGCTGCTCGTGCTCGCCGCGATCGCCCGGGGTCGAGAGGTCATCGTATCCCGCGGCCAGCTCGTCGAGATTGGCGACTCATTCCGGCTTCCGGATATCATGGGCCAGAGTGGCGCCCGGCTGGTCGAAGTCGGCACTACCAATCGCACGAGCCTGAGCGACTACAGCAACGCGATCGGCCCCGACACCGCGCTCATAATGAAGATACACCCCAGCAACTTCCGCATCGTCGGATACACTGAAGATGTACCCCTCGACGACCTGGTCGCGCTTGGTTCACAGCACTTCGTCCCGGTTGTCGAAGACCTCGGCAGCGGCTCGCTCGTCGACCTCGAGCCCCTGGGCTTGTCGGGCGAACATACGGCGGCCGACAGCATTTCTCAAGGCGCGGACCTCGTCACCTTCAGCGGCGACAAGCTGCTGGGCGGACCGCAGGCTGGCATAATAGCCGGTTCCTCCGAGTACGTCGAAGCCGTGCGCGGGCATCCGCTCGCCAGGGCGCTTCGGATCGGCAAAATGACGATCGCCGCGCTGGAAGCGACGCTCCGGCTCTACCTGGACCCGGAAAAGGCATGGTCGCGGATACCGGCCCTGAGAATGTTATCGGAGCCCGCGGAATCGGTTCGAAGTCGGGCTAACAAGCTGAAGCGTCTCCTCGACCGCGCCGGCGTCCCGGGCCTGGATTACACGGTTGCCCCTGGTGTCTCATGCGCGGGAGGCGGCTCCCTGCCGACATCCGAGATTCCGACGTACTGCCTCGGTCTCAGGCACGAAGCGCTTTCGGCATCCGCGCTCGAAGCGCGGCTCCGCGGGGGCGACCCGCCAGTGCTGGCGCGTGTGAAGGACGACAGGCTGATACTCGACCTCCGCACCGTCATGGACACCGAGATCTCGTCGCTTGCCGAAGCAATAGGCACATCTATCACCTGATACGACAAGGAGCCAGCCTCTTGACCCCTCGCCGAAACATCATCATCGGGACGGCCGGCCATATAGACCACGGCAAGACCGTGCTCGTCAAAGCTCTGACCGGTCGCGATACCGACCGTCTCGCCGAGGAGAAAGAGAGGGGCATCTCGATCGACCTGGGGTTTGCCCCGCTGGTACTCTCGGATGGTTCGGTCGCGGGCATTGTAGACGTTCCGGGCCACGAGAACTTCGTAAGGAATATGCTCGCCGGAGCAACGGGCGTGGACCTCGCGTTGCTGGTCGTCGCCGCGGACGACGGCGTCATGCCGCAGACGAAGGAACACCTCGCGATTCTCGACCTCCTCGGCGTCTCCCGGGGAGTGGTGGCGGTAACCAAGGTCGATATAGTTGAGGAAGATATGCTCGAGCTGGTGATCGACGAGGTCGACGAGCTTCTCGAAGGAACGGCCCTCGAGGGTTCGCCGGTCGTTCCCGTCTCCGGCGTCACGGGGCAGGGCATCGATGAGCTTCGCTCTGAGATCGAACGGCAAGCCGCTGAGGTCCGGCTCAAGGACGAGGCGCTACCTCCCCGCCTTCCCATAGACAGGGTCTTTACGCTCAAGGGTATCGGGACCGTCGTCACAGGCACCGTCTGGAGCGGCACGGTCAGCGACGGCGACCAGCTCGAGCTGCTTCCGGCGGAGCGGAGTGTGAGGGTCCGAGCGCTGCAGGTCCACGATTCGGAAAGGGAGACGGTCTACGCGGGCGAGAGGGCGGCCATGAACCTCGCGGGAATATCCAAGGACGAGGTCTCGAGAGGCGACCTGCTGACGGCTCCCGGAATCATGCGTCCGACGTACATGGTAGACGCGCGGGTGAAGCTCCTGCGAGACTGGGGCAAAGTGCTGAAGCGAGGCGCGCGGCTGCGCCTTCATCACGGTACTCGCGAGGTGCTCGGGCGTATATATCCCCTGGAAGCGGACCGCATCGAGCCGGGCGACAGGGTGCCGGCGCAACTGAGGCTCGAGAGCTCCGTCGTGTGCACCCCCGGGGATCGCTTCGTCTTACGGAGCTACTCGCCGGTGACCACGATAGGAGGCGGTACGGTCGTAGATGCACACCCGAGAAAACACAAGGTCCACGACCCCGCGGCGCTCAGTGATTTCGCCGAGCTGGAGACAGCCGATCCGGGGCGCACGGTCGCGGTGCACCTGGCAAAAGCAGCCAAGCCGGTTTCGGAAAAGGAGCTCATAATCTCGAGCGGGTTGCCTCCTGTGGCGGTAAGCGACGGCCTCGAGGCGATGCGCTCCTCCGGGCTCGCTGTCGCGCTGGGTGAGAACCGCTCTGCCGCGTACTTACACAAGAGCCAGTACGACGATGCTATAGAGAGGTTGCGTTCGGATCTCGAGGAATTCCATGCGAGCAAGCCCCTTGCCGATGGCATGGTCAAGGAGACCTTGAAGAAGAAAGCGCTCAAGTCGTGGGATGCCAGGTCGGCGGACACACTTATCGAGCGCATGGCAGAGAACGGCGATCTCGAGATAGATGGCAAGGTCGTTCGCCTGGCGGGCTCGCAAGCGTCGGTCACTTCTGACCAGCAGACCGTCATGACGGACATCATCCACAGGATAGAGGCCAACCCGGTCGCGCCACCAACCCTTAGCGAGCTCGCCGACGAGCTCGGCCAGGACAGGCGCATGCTCTCGGAACTCCTGGGCATCGCGGAGAAAGAGCGGAAGGTGGTGAGGGTGTCGCCGGAACTGTACTTCTCCCCCGAAGCTATTGCCCTCGTGAAGACGAAGCTTCAGAGCTCTATGGGGCCGGATGGCATCGCGGTGGGCGATTTCAAGAACCAGGTCGGAACGACTCGCAAGTACGCCCTTCCCCTGCTCGAATACTTCGACAGGACGCGCGTCACGGTGAGAGTGGGCGACGTTCGAAAACTCAGGTAATCGTGTATCATTTGTCGTGCCAGGATCAGGAGGTGGATCCGTCCTGGTGGGCGGCGCGGTCTTCAAAACCGTTGTGGCGTCTTGATCGGCGCTGGGTAAGTTCGATTCTTACGCACCTCCGCCAGAATATAATCCCGACATCGGGTCAAATATATTTGAAGGGTGAAGTCGGAAGAAGGTGGTCCGCGGTTTGGGCCTTGATATTTCACTGTTGGAGACTTTCACATTAGTGGCGGACCTCGGGTCGTTCAGCGCGGCGGCTCGCAGCCTGGGCATAACGCAGCCGGCGGTATCGCTGCAGATCAAATCTCTCGAAAAAGAAGTATCCGCGCGCCTGATAGATCGCTCCCGGGGTAAGGTCATACTGACTCCCGCCGGCCGTACGGCCTACTGGCACGCAAAGAAGATACTCTCTGACCGTGAGCTGATGATCGCCGACATTCCCAGGTCTACCGGTCGCGTCGCCGGAAAGCTCCTCCTTGGAGCGAGCACCATTCCCGGTGAATACCTCCTCCCCCCCATCCTCAGCGAGTTCCATGCGATTTATCCCGAGGTCTCCATAGTCCTCGAGATCAGAGACTCCGCAGAAGTGCTCGTCATGCTCGGTGATGAACAGATCGAGCTGGCTTTCGTGGGCACCGAGCCTCGCGGGGAAGTCACTTACCAACGCTTCTCCCAGGACAACCTCGTGGTCATCACGCCTCTGCACCACCCACTGTCGGTCAAGCAGAAAGTTACCTTGAGCTCACTTACTGGTGAACGCTTCGTGAACCGAAGGGAAGGAAGCGGGACAAGAAAGAGGTTCGAGGACGCCCTGGAACAGAGCGATATCGGTCCCGACGGTTTCGAGGTGGTCGCCGAACTCGGCACCAACCAGGCCGTAATATCGGCGGTACAGGCGGGCATGGGGATCTCCATCGTTAGTCGCAAGGTCGCCGAGCACCCCGCGCGCGCCGGGTTCATCTCCTTGATCGAGGTAACAGGTACCGACCTCTCTCGCGATTTCTATGCTGTAAACGATAGTAAAAGGCCGCTTTCCGTAGCGGCCGCCGCTTTTCTTGAGATGGCCTCAGGTGAAAAGTAACGACACGCCGGCGACGGAAAGCCGCACCAGGATAATAGTCGTCGGGGCATCCTCCAAGAAAGCCGGCAAGAGTACCGTCGCCGCCCGGCTTGTCGGTGACCTGGGTGCCGAATATGGTCTCAAGGTTAGTTCCGGGGGCTCGCACACCGGGGCGCCCGTTATCACCGACCCGCAACTCATCTCCACACCGGGAACCGATACCGGGGCACTGATCGGGGCCGGCGCTAAGAAGGTCATTTGGGTCAACGCCTCCAAGCCGGAACTAGCCGCCGAGTTGGACCGGGCTCTGTCCATGTTCCCTCCCGGAGGATTGCTCGTGATCGAGGGTAACAGCGCGCTCACACACATAAAGCCCGACTTTACCGTCTTCGTCATGGGCGTCCCGTTCGAAGATTTCAAGCCATCGGCTTCATCCGCCCTGGAAAAAGCCGACCTGGTTCTTGTAGACAGAACGGGTGCACTCATGCAGATGGATCGTGCCGCATTGGAGAAACGAATTCACGCGAGGGCGTCGAAGGCAATCGTGATGTTCTTCGACTACGACTCCGAGAACTTCAGTGATGTCCTTGCCGAGACTGTTCGCCTCGCCGGGGAGAGATTGGGGTTGGGTCTCCAGACGTAAAAGGGAGGCTCCAGAAGGAGCCCCCCTTTGTTGGTGAATCTGCTTTCGCTATTCGGTCTCACCTGCGGCAATTGCCTTGATCTCACCGAACTTGCTCCGCACGAACGCGCGGTTCAACAGCGGTGTAAACGCGTTGCCGATCAGTATGGAGTAGGCGACTGCGCCGGTCGGCGCGGCGTAAAGCCGAATTACCGTCACCAAAACACCAATCAACACTCCGTACATTATCTGCGCGACCTTGTTGTCTGGACTCGTCACCCAGTCCGTTGCCATGAAGAACGCGCCGAACACCAGGCCTCCGGCCAGTATCATGTACAGTGGGTTCTCACCCAGTATCGCGGTCAATATGAATACCGTGCCTATGATCGACACCGGTATCTGCCACGTGATGTGCCCCTTGTACATGAGGTATGCGGCACCCAGAAGGACCGCCAGCACCGAGACCTCGGCCATCGCTCCACCGGCATGGGCGAAGAGCAACCACCAGTATCCCGGCCGCAGCCCGTTCAGCGCTCCGGCCTTGATGAAGGTCAGGGGAGTCGCGGACGTCACTCCATCGAGGCTCCCCAGATTGAGTGTCAGGTTACCGAGAGCGAACAGCCTCGACACGATAAGCAACGATACGAACCCGAACAGCGCCGGGTTGAAAACGTTGGTACCGAGTCCGCCCATCAGCTCTTTGACCAGCGCGACTGCTATGAACACGCCTATCATCACGTACCAGAACGGCACCGTGGGCGGCAGAAGCAACGCTACAAAGAGGCCTGTCACAATGGCGCTGAAGTCGCCGATGGTCGGCTCCCTGCCCATTATCTTCCTCATGACCCACTCGGAGGCGATCGCCATCAGGACAGCTGCCGCAAGGTTCACGACCGCATAGAGCCTGAAAAAGATGATCGCCATTACGATAACCGGTATTAGGGCGATAGCGACGTCCCTCATGGCCGAGCCGGTCTGTTCCTTCCTCTTGATGTGCGGCGGCGCCGTCACAACATACCCGTTATTTGCCATGTCGGTCTCGCCCCCTTTCACTTCTTCTCCGCGGCGGCAATCTCCGCCTTGGCCTTACGAACGTATGCAACGTGAGGTATCTTTGCCGGACACTCGAACGAGCAGCACCCGCACTCGAAGCAGTCGCGAGCCCCGTACTTGTTCGCGAGGTCCCACTTGCCTCTCCTCGAGTACTTCACTATGAAGTTCGGCATCAGGAACATCGGACAGACTTCCAGGCACTTGTCGCAACTCACGCACTGTTCCTCGGAGTTGAGGTCTAATACCTCCTGCGTCAGTGCGAGTATTCCGCTGGTGCCCTTTACTACCGAGGCGGTCAGGTCGTTCTGCGCCCAGCCCGTCATCGGACCACCCATGATGACCTTCACGACTTCGGAGCTCATCCCCCCACACTGCTCGATTATGTGCTCGATCGGTGTCCCGATCTTAGCCATCACGTTCTTGGGCTGCCGCATGGCGGGACCCGTGACCGTGATAACGCGCTCTATCACCGGTTTGCCGGTGGTGGCCGCGTCGGACAGTGCCACGGCGGTCTGCACGTTCTGGACAAGGACGGACACCTCGCTCGGTAGCCTGCCAGGCGGAACCCTGCGTCCGGTTATCGCGTCGATCAGCATCTTCTCGGCGCCCTCCGGGTACTTGACCTCGAGGTCGACGACCTCGACTCCAGTAACCCGGGTCGCCTGGGACTTGAGCAGGTCGGAGGCGTCTTTCTTGTTTGCCTCGATCCCGATATAGCCCTTGGCCGCACCGACGGCTTTCATCATCAGCTTTAAGCCGGACAGGAGAGCGTCGGGCCGCTCGAGCATCAGGCGATGGTCGCAGGTGAGGAACGGCTCGCACTCGCAGGCGTTTATTATGACTGTATCGATCGGCTTGCCCTTCGGTGGAGACAGCTTGACGAATGTCGGGAACGCCGCGCCTCCCAAGCCGACGAGGCCGCCCTCTTTGGCAACTTCCCGGATCTGCTCGGGGGTCAATCCCTCGACGTCGCGCTTTTCGTTCCACTTGCTCGGCTGGTTTGGGTCGACCTTGATGACCACGGAGTTTACCATGATGCCCGTGAAGTTCCTGCGCTCCTCGATCGCCTTGACCGTTCCCGTGACGCTGGAGTGCACCGGCGAGGAGATAAACGCGTCTGTCACGCCGATCTTCTGTCCTGCTTCGACGTGATCTCCGAAAGCGACCGTGGGGTTGTTGGGCGCGCCCACGTGCTGCTGCATCGGGATTACCACCTCTGCGGGGAGGGAGATCTCGACGGTCGCCTTACCGGCGGTAGCCTCTTTGTTATACGGCGGATGGATTCCGCCACGGAATGTCTTGAGTTCCATCAATGTCCCTCCTTTCTCAGTTCTCCAGCTTGTATTTCTCTTCGAGTCCGCGGTTCCGGGCGTTTACTATCGCGTTCCATGCCAGTGCGACCGCAAGCCCGATCGTGGCCACCAGCCCGAACGGCTTCGTGAGCGCTTTCCATACCTCCACGGAGGTCGGGATGGAAGGCGAATTCGGCAGGCTGTAAGCGGCCGGCTCGTCTGTCAGCACATACATGTACCGAAGCCCCTTGAGCTGGGTTATTCCGTAGGTCTGTGCCTTTGCGTAACCAGCCTTCTGGAGCTCAACAACCCGCTTCTCCGCATTCGCGACCAGGTCGTCGCGATTTCCGAATGAGAGGGTGCCGGGAGCACACGCCTTGACGCACGCGGGCACCGAGTAGCTGTTCACGTTGTTGGTGACCCTGTCCATGCACATCGTACAGCGGTATATGCCTTTTTTCTTCTGGCCGTACCCGGGGACGTCGAAAGGACACGCGACCCGGCAGTAGTTGCATCCGATGCACTGCCTCGGGTTGGTGGCAACCCGCTTTAGCACCGCTCCATCCTTCAGCTGGAACTCCTGCTGGGACGTAGCGCCGGACGGGCAGACTGCCACGCAGGCGGCATCGGTGCAGTGCATGCACTGGTGCTTGGTGAACAGCCAGCTCATCTTGCCGTCCTTGTACTGCTCTTTGAACAGTATTCGCATCCAGGTCCGCGAGCTAAGGGTAGGAGGGTTCTCGTAGGACCCCTGGTTGCTGGTCTTCTCGGCGTCGTTCTGGTTCCACTGCTTGCAGGCGACCTGGCAGGCGCGGCAAGCGGTACATTTCGTTGTGTCTACAAGGATTGCTTTCTCATTAGCCATGCCACGTCACCTCCTATGCTTTATTTACGTCTACAACGAACGCTTTGTACTCCGGCACCATTGTGTTTGCGTCACCAATGTGCGGTGTGAGCTGGTTGGCCGCATAGCTCTTTCCGCTCGGGCCGCCGATCACGTAACCGGTGTAGCCGTAGTGCCAGGGCATCCCTATCACGTCGCATTTCTGGCCGTTCACGGTGAGGACCTGGATCCTGTCGGTCACGAGCGCAACCGCGTTGACCTGGCCCCTGGCGCTCTTCACCGTTACGGTGTCGCCATTGCTGATGCCCTTGCGGTCGGCGAGATTCTTTGACATCTCGACGATCATCTCGGGTTGCAGCTCGGCCAGCCAGGGCAGGTTCCTGGTCATCTGGCCTGCCTGCCAGTGCTCCGTCAACCGCCAGGTGGTGCCGACTATCGGATAGTTCTTGTCCCCCACCGGCGCCAGCTTGTCCATCTCGGAGTTCCACACCTTGACGGCCGGGTTGTACTGCGTGTCGCTCATCGTGTTTTTGAACGGGCTTTCGACCGGCTCGTAGTGCTCGGGGAGCGGCCCGTCCGTGAGGCCCGTCGGAGCGAACAAGTGGCCAACGCCCCACGGTTGCATGATGTACGAGTTGACCGCGGAGTTGGCGGGCGGAAGCGTGGGCTCCTCCCCCGGTAGCGGCTGCTTGAAGAAGAAGTCCGGTACATCCGTGTTGACCCACTTTGCGCCGTCCCATTTCACGAGTGTCTTGTCCGCGTTCCATGGCACGCCCGCGGGGTTGGTTGAGCATCGGTTATAGATGATCCGCCGGTTGACCGGCCACGCGAACGCCCACTTGGGATAGATTCCCACGCCTCCGACATCCTCGTTATCAGTTCGCTTGGAGAAGTTCTTGACCGTCTTTGCGGGGTCCTTCGGATCCGGAGCGTAGACACCGGAGAAGATCCATATTCCGCAAGTAGTCGAGCCGTCCGCCGCAAGCTTGGTGAAGTTTGCCAGCTGCTTCTTGTCCGCGGTGGTGTAGCCGTTTATCTCCTTGAGGATCTCGTCTGAGCTGGGCTCTTCGGGATCGTACGGCCAGTACAGGCTGTTGATGGCGGCGGCGTTCGGTCCGCCATCAGCTTTGTAGAGCTCCTTGAGCTTGGTCATGAGCAGGCTGACAATGGCGCCGTCGCTCTTCGCCTCTCCCGGGGGGTTGGCAGCCTTGTAGCGCCACTGGATGACGCGGCCGCTATTGGTAACGGTACCCTCTTTCTCTATCGAAGCCGCTGCCGGAAGCAGGAACACCTCGGTATCAATATCCGCGGCGTTCGCGCCGGGCCTCTTCCAGAACACCGAGGTCTCGGTCTCCCAGAGGTCGATGGCGACCATCCAGTTGAGGTTCTCGAGCGCCTTGGCTTCCATGTTGGCGTTGGGGCCGCCGACGCACGGGTTCTGTCCCCAGAGGAGCAGGCCTTTGACCTCTTTGCCTTTCTCCTTGGCGTACATCGCCTCGAAGAGCGCGATGTGGCTGTAGTTCTTTCCGTCCTGGACTTTGGGCATCCAGTCGAACCCGAACTGGTTGGCTGCCGTGGCGTTGTCGCCGTACATGGACTTGAGGAAGCTTACCATCCACTTGCCGGCGTTGGCCCAGAAGCTGCCTGTGCCCTTGGACGCCACGAACTTCGTGACGTAGTCCTGTAGCGTCGGGTTGGTCGTGCTGTTGATGGCGGCCAGGTAACCGGGCAGGTTGTTCCAGAGCAGCGCGAAGTCCGTCGAAGACTGAACGTTCGACTCGCCCCTCAGCGCGTTGATTCCGCCACCCGGCATGCCGGTATTGCCAAGTAGCAACTGCAACAGGGCGAAAGCGCGGATGTTCTGCGTGCCTACGCTGTGGTGAGCAAGGCCCATCGCGTACATAAGGTTCCCGCTCTTAGCGGGCTCCGAGGTCGCGCAGTAGGTCTTGGCTATCTCGAGGAACTTGTCCTTCGGGATGCCAGTGATGGCCTCTACTTTTTCCGGGGTGTATCTCGCGTAGTGAGCTTTGAGTATGTTCAGCACGGTGTTGGGGTTGGCGTAAGTAGGATCTTTAACGGGCTTGGCATCGGCCGTCGGCTTACCGTCCGGGCCGTACTTGTCGAACTGGTACGCCCACTTTGCGGGATCGTACTTGCGCTTCTCCGCGTTGTACCCTGCAAAGAGGCCGGTCTTCGCGTCGAAGCTGTATCCCGGGTTCACAAGGTAAGATGCGTTGGTGTAGTTGTTGACGTACTCCCACTGGATAGTATTGTTGCTCAGAGCGTAGTTGATGAGGCCGCCGAAGAACACTATGTCAGTGCCGGGCCTGATCTGGGCGTAGATATCCGCGCGGGCGGCTGTCCGGGTGAATCTCGGATCGACCACTATCAACTTGGCGGGATCTTTTTCGCGGTTTCTTGAAGCCTCAATCCACTTGAAAGCTATCGGGTGGCTTTCAGCGCAGTTCGAGCCGCACACCATTGTGCAGTCGGTTTTCTTTACGTCCGTCCATTGGTTGGTCATCGCTCCCCTGCCATACGTGGGCGCCAGACTGGCGACCGTTGGGGAGTGTCATATCCGTGCCTGGTTGTCTACGTAGACCAGGCCTATCCCCCTCGCGAATTTTTGAAGAAGGTGCAGTTCCTCGTTGTCGAGCGCCGCTCCGCCGAGGTTTGCAATAGCCTCGGTGCGGTTGCATACGACCTTCTTGCCGGTAGGATTTCCGGCAGCGTCGAGGATTGCGTCCTCTGCGATCCAGGTGCTATCCCTGGTGTCTTTGATCTTTTTAGCTATCCTGCCGATCGCATCGTCCCAGGTTATCTCCTGCCAGCTGGACGCGCCCTTGGCGCGGTACAGCGGCTTGGTCAGGCGCTCTTTATTTACGTTGCCATTGACATAAGACACTTGGATAAGTGAGCTTCCCTTGCTGCAAAGATTGCCCTGGTTGATGGGATGGTCGGGATTGCCCTCGGTATTCACTACCTTGCCGTTAACCGCCCGAACCAGGATACCGCAGCCCACCGCACAGTACGGACATACAGTGGTGGACTCGGTGGCCTTCACGATTCGGAGAGGCGTATCGGTTGCACGCGCAGGAAGCTTCATGCCGAGATTTACAAAAGCCGCAGCGCCGAGACCGGAGCCGGAGAGCTTCAGGAAATCCCTACGCGAAAGATCCATGTCCCCCCTCACTTTCTTCAGTCATGTTCCGTCCGGGTTTTTCCCGGGGAAAAACAAAATCCACCCCCCTGAGTTCTTACTTCTCCCGAGATATTTGTTTTGTGGTCCCTATCTTGCTACTTGCCGGGTGGCTTCAATCCATCTTCAGCCGCGGCAAAGTCCAAGTCGACGGTTACGATGTCCTCGAGCGGCAACAGCACATTGCGACCGGTGCCGCGCAAATCCACGGTCTTCAAATAGACCTTACACTTCTTGCAGAACTGGGCTCTGCGCTCCGGGTGCTCCTCGATGTGCATGTACTCGAGAAACCCCTGCGTCTCGTCACAGAAAGGGCACCTGGCCCGTTGAACGTTCCAGCGGGTATGGCAGAGCGAACACTCCACCACGCAGAGGCCATCCTCGCTCCGGAACAATCCCATTAGAGGAGAACTCCCGCACACCGGGCATCTTGCCTGTATGCACGAAGGTTGCTCTATTTTACAGTAAAGGATACTACCACACTTCCTGTAGAACGGTACAAGTGCTTCAAGAAAAATATTGTGAGCAATATTCTTGTCCGCATCGGAGTCCCATGTCTCAAAAACGGTCAGCGCCTCTCCGCCGAGTACCCGGTCCCTGGTCGCGGGTAGATTCTTCGAGTTGATGCCATCCCACGAGAGGAGTTCGTCTGTATGTTTAAACCCGCCCGGACGGTATCGATCGACCGCTTCACAAATCCCGGCGACGAGATCCCTGAAGATCGCCGGATCGATATCTACTTCGGTTGGATCCAGCAGGGGGATACCGGCCAGAAGTCGCTTCTCTTTCTCATCCTCTGCGAGTTCAAGGTAGCATTGGATCTTTTCCAGGGCATCCTGCTGCGCCTCCATTATCGAGCAGTACATGTGGAGAGCGTCGGAATACTCCGGGTACATGTTGAGGTATTCCTCGCGTGCTTCTCTGACGCCGGCCGCGCCAGGGTCAACTGTTTCAATCATCATGGGTTTTCTCGCTTTCCTTGTGAGGGAAGTCTTTCAGGCGGCCTCGGCGGCCTCGGCGGCCTCGGCCTCGCGCGCTCGTCGTTTTCGAGTCGTCATCCAGGCGAGCGCGATGCTTATGACGTATAGCAGAGTCATGGGAATGGCGACGAGGACCATCGTCACGGGACTCCAGTCGGGCGTGATGACCGAAGCAACTATGAGAATGATTATGAGCGCCCATCGCCACTGCTTGGTAAGCTGTTCCGGCGATACCACCCTGAGGGCAACGAGAAGCCAGATGAAGACAGGAGTCTCGAAGGAAGCGCCGAGACCGAGCATAAACCAGCCGGCGAAACTGATGTAGCTGCTCGCGGATAACACCGGGCGCATCTGGCCAT
>DATCGY010000207.1:0-2622 GCA_036508635.1 Candidatus Anoxymicrobiaceae bacterium | reverse complement strand
CGAGGAGAAGAGGTTCGTCGTCGTGGATGCCGCGATGAACGATCTCATCAGGCCGAGCCTCTACAAGGCGAGCCACCAGATAAGCGCCGTCGCCGAGAGGGACGGAGCCGAGGAGCTGACAGTCGACGTCGTCGGCCCGATCTGCGAGTCGGGCGATTTCCTCGGGCAGGACGTGAGCCTTCCCGAAGTTCAACCCGGAGACCTCCTCGCGGTGTTCACCGCCGGCGCGTACGGGTTCGCGATGTCGTCCAATTACAACTCACGCACGCGCGTGCCCGAGATCCTCGTCTCGGGTCGCAAAGCTTACGTTATCAGGCGGAGGGAAACGTTCGAGGACCTGATTCGCGGCGAGGCCATCCCCGACGACATGTAGTTCGGGGCGGACGCGCGGGCGAGCTTTCGAAGTCGAAGGAGACGGGCATGACGCATGAGCGGGCCGTCGTTTCTCTGGTGGATGCCAAGCGAGACCTTTCCGGAACGGTTGCTTCGGTAATGGACGAGCACTCCGTTGCCGAGACCATCCGTTCGAAGCCCGAGGTCTATGTCAAGATCAACGCCATCGACTTCAAGCCATACTGCTACACCAGCCTTGAGGTAACAGGAGCGGTGCTCGACTACTGCCGGAAGGCGGGGGCCAGGAAGCTCTTCCTGATGGAGAACTCAACCCAGAGCAACTTTACGCGGCTGGTGTTCCACGTCGCCGGTTTCGACAAGCTCGCAAAGGAGAGCAAAGCCGTACCGCTGTACCTCGACGAGGGAAGACAATCGGTGGTCAACCTTCCCCACATGGGATATGACATCCACGTCTCCGAGCACGTCAAGCGGATAATCGACCAGAGGGATAGCGTCACATACGTCGACGTTCCCAGGCTCAAGACCCACTCGATGACAGTCCTGACGTGTGGGATAAAGAACCAGTACGGGCTCGTGATGCACCACGACCGCTCCAGGGACCACAACTGGCGGCTCCACCGCAAAATCGCCGACATCTACAGCGTGGTGCAGCCCGACTTCACGCTGGTCGACGGTACCGTAGCGACCATTAACGGGCACTATCCACCAGAGGCCCTGCAGAGACAGTGTCTCGTTCCGTTCAACATCGTCATTGGCGGCAGGGATACGCTGGCCGTAGACACCGTATGCGCGAGGGTCTTCGGCTACGAGGTCGATGAAGTCGGGCACCTGGCGGAGGCGCGGGACATGGGCCTCGGCTGCGCGGACCTGGACGGCATCGAGGTGAGGGGCGAGCCCCTGTCCCGGTTCGAGAAGAAATACCCGTACCAGCTCTACGACGCGTTCCCGCCGGACGTCGAGATAATCCGTGGCGAGGAGCGCAACTGCCTTGAAGGTTGCGACGCCAACACTCTCGCGCTCCTTCAGATGCTCTATCTCGATTTCGACGGAAAAGGTGGATTCAGCATCGTCATGGGTAAGGGGTTTGACCGACAGAAGATAGACGCCCTCCAGGGAAAGGTGCTGGTAGCCGGCCAGTGCGCGTATGACGAAGTGGGCGAGACCCTGATCCGCCGGCTTGGAAAGCGGAACGTCGCCTTCACGCGTGAGTGCAACGACCTTGCGGGTACGACCGGAGGCTTGACTAAGCTCATGAAGGTAAATGCCCTTAAGATGGTGCCGATAAGTCCCCTCAAGTCCCTGCAACTTCTCGCGCAAGCGAAGCTCCACAGGTCCACCGCGCGTATCCCACCCCTTGTGCATTTCTAACGGGGTTGGACGCCGGATACGGATCTGAAACGCGCTGACGGTTCGCGCTACAAGGAGTAGAGTACCAGACAGAGAGAATGGCGGAACAAAGGCGGGGAGAAGAGGGCATCAAAGACGCGGAGTTTGTGGCCAGGAAGAAGAAAGCGCTCGAAGTGGACAGGCGGCTGGTGGCGGCTTTCAGGATAACACTTCCCGCCGACGACCGGGATATTGTTCACGAGCTGATCCACGCGGTGCTTTCACAAAACACACACAGGCGAAATTATAACCTGGCTTACGGAAGGCTCATGGAGGAGTTCGGGACCGTGCAGGCAATCGCCGGGGCGCCTTTATCCCGAATCGAGGAAGCTATCAGGCCCGGCGGGCTGTCGAAGCAGAAGTCCACGGCCATAAAAGAGATCCTCGGTGTCATCAGGGAGAAACGTGGAGACTACTCGCTCGAGTTCGTCCGGGACATGTCGGTGCCGGACGCGCGCCGGTTCATGGAATCGCTTCCCGGTGTGGGCCCCAAGACCGCCTCGGTCGTACTGATGTTCGCCGACGGGCGCAAAGTGCTTCCCGTCGACACACACGTCCTGCGGACCAGCAAGAGGATCGGGCTCATCGACGAGAATACAAGCGCGGAACAGGCTCAATCCGAGCTGGAGGCGCTTGTGCCGCCGGCGAAGAGGCCGGGGATGCACCTGAACCTGGTCCACCTGGGCCGCGAAGTCTGCCACGCCCGCAATCCCGCACACGAGATATGCCCCGTCAATGCGGTGTGTGACTACTACCAGGGGAGCCGGTGATCGCCATGGAAGGAACGTCCGCCCCCCGGAATTCAGCCGGCTCGAAACCCACTGCGGCGTGGTTCTGTGCTTACACCCCTATCGAGGTGCTGACGGCTGCCGGTCTCGAACC
>DATCGY010000206.1:0-17634 GCA_036508635.1 Candidatus Anoxymicrobiaceae bacterium | reverse complement strand
GGCAAACCCTGGGTGAAGGAAACACGGTGGCCTACGACTTCTCTAGCAAGGTGCAATGCACCAACGGGCAGCAGATCATTGTCGAACGTCCCATGTACTTCAACTACGTGCCCGGCGTGCTGAACTGGAACGGAGGCAGTGACGTGGTCGGGTACACACCCTGAGCACGCACCTGAAGAAATGAAGCGAAAAGGCCCCGGGAAACCGGGGTCTTTTCTTTTGTCTCGAAGTGCGCCGAATCTCGAGGTGAAAGTACCCGCTGGCAAAAGCCCTCTCGGTTACCTCCGGTCGCGGAGAAGCCAACCCGATATCAAGAGACAGCCTCTCTCCAGAGCGTATTCAAATTCCCAAGAATAATGTTTGCGTTGATTTGAAATCCCATGAGATAATCGGGAGCGGCAACGAGAAATGGCAGCGATAGCGGGGCGATTTTAAGACCAACGTACACCTGTGTTCAAAAAGGTAGATTCCGTTGGTCTGAACAGAAACTATGAGCACCAACCACCCATCGTTGCTGTTGGCTGACGACAGGCATTGCCGTTAGTTGAAGCATACCTGGCGGTATCGAGGTCAGGTCGCTTCTTTCGACAATGCCTGTCGGTACAACGTCGGCAAGGGCATTTCAGAGGAAGGGAGCCGCCATGTCAGAAAACATCGCCACAAATGATTTTCCTCCTGTTGATTGGGATGACGGTAAGGAGAAGCTCAACGAATCATTGAATCTAGTTTTCAAGTGGGCGACGGGCGAAGCAAAAGCCGCCATCAATTATTACATTACTAAGACAAAGTGGAACAGGAGGATGGGGTGGGGTATTAGACTGGTCTCCGCCATTTCCGTCGCCGTCGCCGCGGTCCTCCCGACGATCTCCCAGTTGCTTACCAACAGCGCTGGGCACACCAAGCTGCCACCGGTTTATGCAACCCTGGCCGCCGCTTTTGCCGCGGCCCTTTTCGGACTGGACCGCACGCTGGGTTGGTCGAATGCCTGGATTCGATACATGAAGACTGCAGGCGCAATCCATACTCTCCTCGATGGTTTCAATCTGCAGTGGTCGAAAGCAAGATCACGCCTTTCCAGGAAAGGGCCCCAGGTGACCGAAATCCCTCAAATGATCGACCTTGCAAAAGAATTCGTGGATAGGGTCAACAAGACCATCGAGACCGAGACCAAGACCTGGATAAGCGACTACAAGAAAGCGAGCGCCGAGTTCGCGAAGATATTGGAAGAAGCAACCGGAACAGACGGGGATGGGGATTCGGACGGAACAAATGCGGGTGAGCCCATCGAGATAACTGACAAAAACCCGCAAGCTGTGGAAGCCCGGGAAAAGGCGCGGATATGTCTCATCGTTCAGGGTAAGGGAACAATAAAAGTCGGCGATAAAGATCCTGAGGATGTAGACCAGGGTGACAGTATCGACATTCCAGCTGGTGATTCTTTCACCATCACAAAGACCTCGGACAAATTACTCATATACGTACTGGCCGAAAAAGAAACCACCTGAACGAGGGGACTGCATACGATACCCTTTTCGAAGGTTTAATAGCTAGTAGATGTAACCATGGTCAAAGCATCCGTTATGCACGAAACTCGCATCTTGTTCGTACATCGGGGAGTCTCCTGATGCGCGGAACAAGTTGGCGTAAGCGTATTGAATCACGGTTGGCCGAATTGGAGAACTCGCAGCCGGCTCCGACGGATTCATACCTTGCTACGATAAGAGGTATTGAAGACCTCTATAAGGAAGCAATCCGGACAAGACGGATCCGGGCGTTGTCAATCCGGTCCGTCTCGGTAGCCCTCGTAACCATCGGCGTGCTATTGCCGATCGTCTCTCAACTTGTCAACGACAATGGAAACCAGGCGATTCCCCCATTTTGGTCATCGGTGGCACTCGCGGCGGCTGCCGTTCTCGTCTCCCTCGACTACTACCTGAGAATATGGGACTCCTGGAAGAACTGCGTGGTGACGGAAAACGCGATTCACGGGGAATTGGATCGCGTCTTACTCGAGCAACAGATCGAGGAGTTCTCTTCGGCGAACATCGATCGAAACGCTCCCAAAGAAGTCGCCAAGACAGAATCAAGGATGTCCAGTCTGCTCGCGTTCGTGCGCTCAAATGTCGAGTTTGAAGCGAAGGAAAGCGATTGGAGGGACCCACGGGCAAGAACAATCGAGCTCCTGAGATATTGTCGCCCTTTCCCCAGGTGACGGCGACCGGGGAGGCCGCGCGGCGCCGGGCCTGAGAGACCAGGCTCAAGAAATTCGTGACCTGGCTCGAGAGGACGAGAGTCGGTTCAGTTTCCGGCGGCGATTCGCTCGAGGTCGAAGAAGGTGGCCTGGTCGAGGGCGCGGTATTTCTCGGGGTGGCATGTGAGAATGAGCACCTGAAGCTTTGAGGCGACGTCCTCGATCAGAGAGAGCACGCGGGCGAACCGGCCGGTGTCGGTCGCGGTGAGCGCGTCGTCCAGGACCACCAGTTGTCTCTCGTTCTTTGCGAGGACCTCGGCCAGCGCGAGCCGGACGGCGAAGTGGACCTGCTCCTGCTCGCCTCCGGACAACTGGTCGATGGACACAAGCGCGTTATCAATGGCGCCCGGGTTGACCTCGATCGGCGTGAAGTCGCCGGAGACCGAGACTCCGCCGAGCCTGGGGCCCGCGATGCGGGTCATGAAGTCGGTCGCGAGGTCTTCGACCGGTTTTGATATCGCCTCGATCGCCTGCTTCCTGTAGGCGTCGGCGGTGTCGTGGAGAAGCTTGACAGCGTTGATCCGCAGCTCTTCCCGCCGGATCTTATCGCTGAGGCTGGCGATGCTCTCTTCGGCGACCGAGGCTCTCGAGTAGTTTCCTTCGCTCGCCAGTTGCCCCAGCCGGCCCTCTTCTGATTTTTCTTTTTCGAGTGCGTCTTTTGCGGTTTCCTCAGCGGAGCTGAGCGACGCCTCGAGCTTGGCGACCGACCTCGCCGGGTCTTCGCCCATCGCTTTGAGCTCGCCCTCCAATTGCTCGAGCCCTGCTCGCGCGGCGTCCCACTCGAGCGCCAGGGCTTTGAGCTGTTCGGCCCTCCGGGCCTCGCCTTTGCCGTCGGCCTGGAGCTTCTCGACTTTTTCGGCAAGCGTTGCCACCCGGCGCTTCGTCGATTCGAGGTCGGCCTGAAGCGCGGAGTGCCGCTTACCGGCAGAGCTCGACGCGCCCTGGGCGGCGTCCATCAGCTTTTCGGCCTCTTCGACCGCCGAGACGAACGAGTCACTTATCTTGCGAGCCGCCGCCTCCATATCGTCGTGATCGGGCGGCGTTTGCCTCCACTCCTCGTGACCGGTTAGAAGCTCGTCGACTTGCGCGGCGAGGCGAGAGCGCTCCTGCTCGATCTCCTCGATGGACCTCTCGGCGAGCAGTGTGTCGAGCACCGTGGTGGCCGTGGTCACCAGGTCATCGAGCTCCTTATGCCGCTCCGCGAGGGATTCGAGCTTCGCGAGCTCTGAGGTGCCGTATTCGAGAGTGAGTCTTTCGACCTTGTCGGCCGCCGCGGCCAGGGCGTCGCGAAGCTCCTCGACGGACCCGGCAGGCCCCCTGGCCCTCACTCGCGCCACGCCGGAGATGTCTACGACGACCTCCGGGGCACCCTTGATCTCAGATGAGACGCCAGGCTTAAGGTCAATCGTCTCGAGCTTCTCGGCCTCGAGGACATCGAGCTTCAAGCTCTTTTCGGGCACGATCTCGAGGGTGATTAGCACGGCCTCGAGCCGTATGCCCGCGTCGTCCCGGTCGCGTATCGCCTCGCGGATTGCGCTGAGCGACCTCGAATCGGGCGCGACCAGCCTGTTTCTCTCTTCGCGACGCTCGCGCAACTTCTTTTCGGCCTCGGTGACCTTGTCGACGAGCGCCTGCTCGTCGGCGAGCCTGTCGCGGGTGTCGAGGTAACGCCGGGCGAGCCTGGACTCGCGGTCGGCCGTCTCTACGGCGCCTCGCCCCTGTCGCACTTCCTCGAGGTCGGCTTTTGCGGCGCTTGCCTCGACGTCGAGCTGTTCGACCTCCTTAAGCTGCAGCGGCGCTTTTGCCTCGAACTGTTCGAGCTCGTCTTTTGCCGCTTTTAGATCTTTTTTGGCCTCGGCTATGGAAGCGATGTGGGCGGAGAGCTCGGAGTGCTTTGCCCCGGAGGCCTCGACCTTTTGCAGTTGCTCGCCTTGCTTAGCCTGGAGGGCTGTATGCTCCTTGGCCCGCCCCCGGGCTTTCTCGAGCTCCCTCGAGGTCTCGGCGGCGTTGAGTTTTGCCTGGGAGCGCTGCGCCCTCGAGTCTTCGACCCTGCGGCTGGCCTCCTCGAAAGCGATCACCGCCAGCGACAGATCTTGCAGCTCGGCCCTGGCCTTGTCGAGCTGCCCGGTGAGCTCGAGAACCGGGGCCCCACCCTTGCCCGCCTTGAGCCTTCCGGTGGAGGTGTAATAACGGTCGTAAAGTTGCCCGATCTTTTCCTCGAGCTTACTCGCGGATTGCCCGCCGGACACCTGGGCGCCGAGCGATTCCTGGATGTTGGCCACGACGTCACTCGATATCCCGGCGAGCTTCATCTCGCCCTGGGGTGCCCAGAGCGCCTGGCAGATGCCCCAGTTGGAGGCGCGTGTAAGCCCGTGCAAAGACGGTTTGCCGCAAAGGACTTGGCGGACCTGCTCATCGGCGGCATCGCTCTCGGCAAGCCGTGTGAACTTGCCGCCCTCTTTGCGCGACAGCTCGGAGGTCGGCTTGTCGAGGAATCTCTTTGAAAGGCTGTACTCTTGACCGTCGTGAAAGAACTCGACGTCCACCTGGGGCGCGAGGACCCGCCCCCACGGGCGCACGGCTTCCATCTGTGCGCCGCCGACTCGATGGCCGTCGAAAAGGGCGCGCAACAGGGCGTCAAAGAGCGTGGACTTGCCGAACGCGTTTGGAGCGTACAGGACGTTGAGCCCGTCGGAAAAAGGCCCCACCTCAAAGGTGTCGACAAAACACCTCCACCCGCGCACACTTATCTTTCGCAGGATCATCGCCCGGCCTCCATGGCAATCGCGTAGAGCTCCAGTATCGCCATGGACGCGACCTCGGGCGTCGCCCCCTCGGGGCGAGCGCCGGCATGGGACGGGTCGGAAAGCTCCAGTATCTGCCGCGCGGCTTCTCGCATTATGCCCGGAGGGAACGACTCGATGAGCCCGGCGTCGTCAGGCAATGGATGGAGCTCGAGGCTGTCGATCCTGCCGTAGAAGAACCTGGCCTCCACTATCTCTTGAAGCCTCGGCAACTCTGGGGCTTCGTCCATGTGGATGATCCCCGAAACGCTCAAGTTGAGCAGCGTTTTCTCCGGGTCGCCTATCGACTCGATCTTCTCGCGTAAGCGTGTGATATCTCCGTTTTCGCGGACCTGCTCTCTCAAGAGCAGCCAATCGAGCGAGCCCGTCTTCTCGCGGCTTACCTCGGGATCTTCTCCGGGGGCGGCGATCTCGACGAGGAGCACGTGGCCGCTGTCACGCTCGCCGAAGCTCGTGGTCTCGTGCGTGCCGGAGTAAGCCATGCGCGCCGCGCCGCCCGTCTCGAAGATGGTGCAGGAGTGCCAGTGGCCCAGGGCCAGGTAGTCGAGGCCTGAGCGAGCCGGCGCGTCGAGCGGGATAGGGTAATAACGATCGTCGGGGTCGACCCCTTCTACTGTGCCGTGCGCGATGCCGATCTTTATGCCCTGTGCGCCGCCGGCGTCTATCCAAGACGTCGGGTCTTTGCTCGAGTGCTTTTCGAAGACCGGGCACGGGTAGAGGAACCCGCCCTCTATCTCGACCGGGGCCGGCTCGGTGAGGACGTGCAGGTTTGAATGCGACGACCATGAGGGATGCTCCCAGACCGAGCCCGGGACCAGTGGGTCGTGGTTACCAGGTATAAGGTAGACCGCGCCGGCGAACGATGCCAGGATGTCGGCGACCCTCTGGACGTTGAGCCGGTCGACGCCGTTGTCCTCAAAAGTGTCGCCCGCAAGCAGTATTAGATCAGCGCTAAAATCATCGGCGGCTTTGATCACGCGCCTGGCGGCCTCGAATCGCTCTTCTCTCAGGGTGGATCCCACCTCGCCGACGTGGGCGGCCTTCATGCCGATCTGCCAGTCCGCTGAATGCACGAATCTCATCAAGCCCCCTTGAACGGTTCCCCGCGAGCTGTTTGAGGATCATAACACGAGGCTACGACATGGAATCCTGGCGCTTGATGGCGGGCGTCTTCGGGGAGTTGCCCCATGAGTGCTACAGGCTCGAGCCGTCTCGAACTACAGGAGTTGGCGTTACTCGCCTAGCGCCGTTCCCTGGAGGGGGGACGTTCTCCGCCCCAGTCGGCCTCGTCGACTTTCTTCCAGCCTTCGGGCAGGAGCTCGAACACCTTGTCGCGGAGGTACTCGTTGTCGTCGGGGTCGGCCACCCTGAACAGTTTCTCGTGCGTTATCTTCTGCTCCATCCTGGTCACCGCGTCAAGCACGAGGTCTATCATGCCGGCCATCAGCTTCATGCCGTTCTTGTCGCGGTCGATCTGCTCGCTCCATTTCTTGAGACCCTCGACCCGCTGGCGGAAGACACTCACCGGTTGTGCCTCCTGCCCCTCGGGCATGGGCTCGAAGTCGGGCATGAAGAAAGGTATGCCGATATTGACCTGGATGCCGCCATCACCGTCCAGGCGCCGCCAGATGCCTACCGGCAGGACGGGCACAGGAACGGCTCGGGCGAGGTTGGCCAGCCCGTAAGTGAACGGGCCCAACTGCCCGTAAGGGAACCTCGTGCCCTCGGGATGTACGAAGATTATCTTTCCCTTGCGCAGGTAATCCATGCTCTTGCGGATCGCCTTGGGCGCTTCGTTGGTGGCCCCACGGTCGATGGGGATGGTCCCCAGCCAGTACCAGAGGACCCTACCCAGAAAACCTTCCTGCCCGCGGTTGATCTCGGTCTTGGCCCAGGGGAGCATCCTGCTGCGGCTGATCACCTTGCGGAAGGCGAGGCCCTCGGCGAAGACATCGACGCCGGTCTGGTGGTTTGACACCACGATGAACGGACCCCGGTACGGAGCGTGCTCTTCGCCGGTGTACTTGAGGTCATATTTCTTGCCCCTGGCCATCGCCAGGCCTATGGGCTTGATGACTATGAAACGCAACCACATATCTATGCCACGCTTTCGTATTCGTCCATTTCTACCGCGAACCTTGTATTGCCGGTGAGAGACTCGTAGGTGACCAGCACTTCCATCTGAGATCGCTCCCGTATCGGTGGAAATGCCATGATACTAGAATTACGCCGGAAAGCACAGTCTCAGCCTCTTCCTCCCCATCGAGGGGCAAGCGTTCTTGAGCTTGAGCGGGGTCAGGCCCGGCTCAGCCATTCTCGCGGATACTGTTATAGTCGAGCATGGTGCGCATGACACGGGCCGCGCGGCTGGCTGAGGAGTAGATCGGCACTCCTTCGTCGATGATGTGGGCGATGGAGGGGCTACTGGGCGAGATGAAAGACATCACGATGAGTGGCTTGCCGTACTCGCGTGGCACGGCGGCGAACTGCTCCAGGAACGAATCGTAATGTGCCAGCCATTCAGCCTGTATCTGTTCGAGCGCCGGGAAGCGCGTCTGGAGGTTGACCATGAAATCGGGCCCACCCATGAGTCCGTACAGGAACACTCCGTCCACCTCTCCGGAATCAAAGACGATCTCCACGAGCTGTTTGAAGAGCCCCATGTTGGTATCGAAAGTGAGGTCGATTGGGTTACCTACGAAGGCGAGCTTCCCGGTCACGGCGTCAAGCCGCGCGACGAGCTCGGGGCTGAATGCCGGAACGCGCAGCCCGACCTTCTCAGCGTGGTACGCGAGCGACGTTCCAGGGCCGCCCGAGTTTGTAATGACCGCCATGCGGGGGCCAACCGGAGCCGGCTGGCATGAGAGAGCCCACAGCATATCGAGCATCTGGTCCATGTCGTTCGCCCTGATGATTCCCGCCTGGCGGAACAGCCCGTCGTAGACCTCGTCCGGACCGGTGAGGGCGCCGGTGTGGGATAGCGAAGACCTCGAGCCAGCCTCCGTTCCCCCGACATACATCGCCAGGACCGGCTTGCGCCTGATCGCCTCGCGCGCGGCGCGGATGAACTCACGCGGGCGCCTGACCGTCTCGATGTAGAGGCCTATGGCCTTTACCTCTGGCACTTCAGCGTAGTATTCGAGGCAATCGGTGAGGTCGATGTCCGCCTCGTTTCCGACGCTTATCGTCTGGCAGATCTTGATGCCCATCGAGCGCAGGTAGGGGTTGATCATCGCGGTGTACGCGCCCGACTGGGACGCGAGACCGATGCGCCCGTCGAAAGGCGGCATCGGGATGGTGGTGGAGTTGAGCGAGACGAGCGAGTTGACTACGCCGACGCAGTTGGGGCCAAGGAAGCGGATGCCGTACCTGCCGGCTATCTCTTTGATCTCCCGCTCGAGCTCCTTGCCCCTGTCGCCCTGGGCTTCCTTGAAGCCGCCGGATATGACGATTGCTCTCTTGATGCCTGCGCGGCCGCACTCTTCTAGCACCTGCGGCACGACCTCCGTCGGAAGAGTCATGAAGGCAAGGTCGATAGGCTTGCCAACGTCGAGCACGCTCTTGAAGGCCGGTACGCCCATGACCTCGGACTCGGTCGGGTGGATGGGGTAAACGTCTCCTCTGAAACCAGTCTCGAGGATGTTCGCGAGCTGGATGGTGCCCATCTTCATCGGGTTGTTCGAGGCGCCCCACATTGCTATAGACGTCGGGTTCATCAACTGGTTGAGCGGATGCATATCGTAGTCAACGCCCCTTTCTGCAATCTACACCAGGCCTGAAGACCAAACACTTGAGGGCGGTCTCTCAGGCCGCCCGGAGCCGGGCCTGAGAGACCCGGCTCAAGAAGGTCAAGACCCGGGACATGATTTTCCTTGCATATCTTCGCAGAGGAAAGAGAGAAATGGAACATTTTGCGTGGAGCCGAGGAAAAGCAGGTCAGTTGGTCCTTGCCAGCCTCAGGAACTCGCCGCACTTCCAGCAGAACTCGTTGTTGCGGGGATTATCGGCGTCACACGACGGGCACTTGGGCATGCCGACCGTGTCGTCATACTCCCTGATGCTCGTACGCACGTGGTGCACCGGAGAAGGTGAAAGCGCCGCCTCGGGGAGCACGTAACCTTCGAGGTATACGGGCTGGTAATAGCTCGGTGTCTCGGAGCTGTATGGGACTTCGGGCACGGCTTTGGCACGCTTTCTCGCACTGCTTTTTGCAGTCGCGCGCGCAACGGTAGCAGCCGCCACGCCGATCACGTTCAATAACAGGCCGAGCATGAAGAAGATGGTGAAACTGAGTGAAGCGCTCTTGGCGATCTTACCCGCGAAATAACCGCAGCACATCCCGATAGCGATTGCTAGAAAGGCATAGACGATGACGATTCCCCAGTTGACACTCGCCAGAACCAAGGCATTCATCTTCCAACCCCCCAGCCAGGAAAGAAACCCGCCACTAGCCTCGACTCGAACTGACCCCGTGTCGCCGCGAGCATCAAATGCCGCCGGGTACTCTGGTTTCTTCTCGAGTCAAACCGAGAGTCGTCAATTCGCTTGCCGTCAGGCCGCCTGTACCTCAAGCTAAATAGCCTTCTATCATACAAATATTCTTATTTAAAGAGAAAAAGCCTCTATTGATAAAAAAATCTTAAGGTTGCGGAGCCGGGCCTGGAGAGACTCGTCTCAAGAAGTAGGAGGGATGCCGCCAGGATCCAGGCCTGGAGAGAGCCGGCTATTAAGAAGCGCGAATGAAACGATTTCGGTTACATGAAGCGGTCTGCGATCTTGACATTCAAGGTGAGGAACGCGTCCCAGAGGCGGCGGCTCATGCGGTAGATGACGTCGCCGACGTAGGCCTCGGGTGAGACGGGTACAACTCCCTTGTTCTTCTCCACGGCCTTGACGATGTTCGCGGCGACCTTCGAGGGCGGGTAGTTGCGGCGTTCGTAGAACTTGTCGACCCTGGCCATGAACTCCTGTGCGGCCGAGCTGTCGAGGTCGGAACAGTATCGTGACGTCTTTGTGATATTGGTCCGGATGAAGCCGGGGCAGATGGCCGACACGCCGATACCGTGAAGCGCTGCTTCGGCCCGGAGCGTCTCGCTGAAACCGAGCACCGCACTCTTGGTGCAGCAGTAGGCGGTCATGGTCGGAAGCGGCGTGAGCCCGGCTCCCGAGGCAGTGTTCACAATGTGCCCGCCCCCGTCTTGCGCGATCATCTTCGGGTAGAAGTAATGACAACCGTGGACGACCCCCCAGAGGTTTACGCCGACGATCCAGTTCCAGTCGTCCAGGGTCATGTGCTCAAACTTGCCGCCTATCCCGACGCCCGCATTATTCACGAGCACGTCTACCCTTCCGCTCGTGTCGTAGACGTTGTTGCAGAACCGCTCCACCTGCGCGGGGTCGGAGACATCGACCTGCTCTATATAGGGATCGCAACCAAGCGCCTTTAGCTCTTCCTTCACGCGCTGCAGGCCGACCGCGTCGAGGTCGGCGAGAGCCAGTGACGCGCCAAGCCTGGCGAAGGCAAGCGCGGTTTCGCGGCCGATGCCGCTTGCCGCACCGGTTACGACCACGTTCTTACCCGAGAACTCCCGCACTATCAATCGCTCCTTCGAGCTCATTCGCCCTGGGCCATCGAGTGGTGCGTCGAGACGATCCCTCCGCATTTCCAGCAGAATTCCGTGCCTTTCGGAATGTCCGCTTCGCAACACGGGCACGTTCCCATTCCCACCAGCATCTCGTGGCGCTTATCGCTGGCCGCTGTCGGAAACTGGTTGCCCGGCGCCATCAATTCATGTGTCTCGTGGAGATAGACCGGCTGATAGTAGCTTGGAACCTCGACGCTGCAGGGGAGTATCTTGCTGCGCTCCCTGATGTTCCTGATCTTGAAGAAGCGAGCAACTAGCGCGATCAGCAGGCCGACCGGCTCCAGGAAGAACCCGAGCAGGAAGAACGGAGTGAAGTCGAGCGCTGCGTTCTCCGCGATCTTGCCGGATACGTACCCGAATGCTATCCCGAACGCTACCGCCCAGAAGATCACGGCCAGCAGTAGCACCCAGTTGAGGCCCCATGCCACAGATTGATCCATTTGCGCACTCTCCCAACCCCGGCTATCGGGCTTTTCTTGAGCAGGGGCCCGGTTTGCCGCGAACGGGCGTGCGAGCGCACGCGAGCATCAAGGCAACGGCTACGAGAGATACTCGGGTAGCCGCAAACCGTGCACCCTTGTCAGACCAAGCATTCCATTTCAGATTTCAACGCTGGAGAGAATTTTTCCTTCGAGGGTGCGGGGGTGGTTGCGAGAGGAATGGTCTATGATTCCTTATTAGCGACCTTGTCGGCGGGGTACGTGACGAAGTCGAACGCCTGCTGGAGGAGCTCCGACATCGACGTCTTGCAATCGCTCGCGAGCCATATCCGGCGGGCGGCGGTGAGCGCGCCCACCGCGACGGCGGCGTATAGATTGGGCCGCAGGTCGGACTCTATGTTAGTGCCGAGCCTCTGTGCGAGAGCATTGGCTATGGACCGCTCGAGCTCGGGCATCATGACGTTGCGCTCGTACTCGCCCACCTTCTTGGACTTTCGGGCGAGGTCCCGGCGCAGCAGTATCTGTGACTGGTTCGCGGCGTTGACGTCGTTGAGCTCCTGCGCGGCGTTGAAGAGCGCTACGAGAGGCGGCTCGTCGGCCGGCCTCGCCAGTATCGCCTCGGAGACCCTGTCGAGGTTTTCGCGCCAGTCCCCGAACAGTACGGCCTCCTTGGAGTCGAAATAGCGGAAGAACGTGCGCGGTGAGACGTCAACGGCGTCTGTGATGTCCTCGATCGTGGTCTGGTCGAACCCTTTTCGCTGGAAGAGCCTCCAGCAGTCGCTTCGAGTGCGTCACGGGTCTGCTGTTTTTTTCGCTCGCGCCTGCCGAGTATCTTCTCCAGTGCTTCTTTGCTCATGCGGGCATTATGACAAATCCATGGCGTAGAATCAACGTTAACAGGACTGATATTGGCATGAATGCCAGGTTATGACTATTTTAATAATTCCTTTATTTAAGCCAATGATAGCAAATTAGCTATGTGATATTGTTGACATTTGTCAGGACTGACACTACTATGCAAATCCAAGGAGGGCTTTAGTGGACCGTCCTGTCCGGTCCACAGCAGAGGAAAAGGAAGGCGAGTTATGAGCACGATATCTTCCGCATCGATAAAGAAGCGGCAACTTGGCCGCACGGGCATTGAGATAACCCCAATCGGACTCGGGACCTGGCAGTTCGCCGGAGGCAAAGGCTTTGACAACCTGGTCTGGCAGGGAATGTCCGACGAAGTCACCAACGAGATAGTCAAGACCGCCCTGGACGGCGGCATCAACTGGTTCGACACCGCCGAGGCCTACGGGATGGGACGCTCAGAGCAGCGTCTCGCGTGCGCGCTGGGGGTCGCCAGCGCAAAAGACGAAGACGTCCTCATCGCCACCAAGTGGATGCCCGCCTTCCGGACCGCCGAAAGCCTCGGGCGCACGATCGTCAAGCGGAGGCGCTGCCTCAAGCCGTACTCCATCGGTCTCTACCAGGTTCACCAGGCGATAGCGTTCGCTACCTGCAAGGCCCAGATGGATGCCATGGCCGAGCTGGTCGACCTCAACCTCATCCGCTCCGTCGGCGTCAGCAACTTCCCTGCCTGGATGATCAAGCGCGCGCATGCGGCGCTGGCCGCGCACGATATGCCCCTCGCATCCAACCAGATCAAAGTGAGCCTTCTCGACCGCCATATCGAGACGAGCGGCGTGCTCAAGACATGTAAGGATCTAGGGATGACGATCATCTCCTGGTCTCCGCTCGAGATGGGAGTCCTGACCGGCAAGTTCCACAAGGACCCCTCGCTCCTCAAAGACCGCCCTATCGGCCGAAGGCTGTACATGGAGCGCCAGATGAAGCGAAGCCGCGAACTCATCGCTGGCCTCGAGGAGATAGCTGCCGCGAACGGGGTCCCGCCGTCGGTCGTCGCGCTGAGCTGGCTCGTCAACTTCTATGGCGAGACGGTTGTGGCCATCCCCGGGGCTTCCAAGGTGAGCCAGGTCGAGCAGAACCTCATGGCCAACGAGCTCAAGCTCTCCGACAAGGAGATGAGCCATCTCGACCAGCTATCCGCAAAGTTCCGCCACCTGGTGCCGATCGGCTGATAGCGCAACCAGCCGGGGGGTCAGGCTCTCTGGCGACCTCACCAGGCCTGGAGAGACCGCCCTCAAGTGGAGCGAGGTTATGGGCGGTTTGTGCGATAGCGGCCGGCGAGCCAATCCTTGATGCCTGAAGTGTACCAGCGCGAGAAGCGACGGTCGGAGGGACCTCCGGCCATGGTCGAGTGTATGCACTCTTCCGCGAAGTCGGTCACGAACTTGAAGGTCGGAGAAAACGTGCCCTGCCGCCCACCGAACGTATGGAATATCTGGCCCTGCGGGATGGTGGCGCGGTTGCCGATTATCTCGATAGGCCCGTAGTCAAAGCCCAGCCATTTGGGCAGCCTGCCCGCGAACATGATGTTGTTCATCATGACTTTGCGGCCCTCGCCCCACGGTCTCGCCTCCCTGTCGAGCCCGCGCTCCAGTGCTATCGGCAGCAGGTCATCGCGCGTCGCGCCACCGAACCAGAGCGACTCCTCGCGCTGCAGGACCTGGTCGAAGCTGCCGGTGAAGTCCGCGAAGATAATGGATTCATCCATAAGATAGGCGATAACGTCCGCACCGAAGGACTTCTCGCCGAACACCAGGCTAGCAAACTCAAGGTATACGTTCTCGAAGGCGGACGCGGCGACCGAGTCGCTTTCGTACCGCATGTTCCAGTTTCGAAGCACGTCGTAACGCGGCCCTTCGGGCATTAGCGGTTTCAGTATCGCCATCCAGTCCTCGGCGTGCGTCGAGTAGAGGTCGTAGTGCATCTTCTGCATCGATTCGACGCTGTGGTCATTCCGCGCGGCCAGCAGCTCGTGGATACGCCTCGCTCGCCAGTCGCCCATGGCAATTGTGCACACCTGCGCGCCGGCGCAGTAGTTCATGTCCTGGTTGGACGTGCCTATATAGCCCTCCGGCGGGTTGAACAGAGACGGGTTGTCAGAGACCGGACACGTGCCCTTCCAATCGTAGGCCGGGTCCCAGCCCGGCATGGGAAAAAGCCCGCCACAACCGGCGGCGCGCACCGGGGACCTGCCGCTCTGGTGATATCCGATGTTGCCCGCCGAGTCGGCGCAGACCCAGTTCTGCGAGCAGAAGTCGATGGCGGCGAAGTGTGGCATTGCTTCCTCTACGCTCGCCGCGGTCATAAGATGGGCGCCGTGGTTGAGCGTATCGGCGCCGGTCCCGCGCCCGAGCGTCCACGCCATGCAGAGCTGGTAGCCGTCGATGGCTGGGTCGCCATCCAGCACGCCGTGCTCGTTCTCGTAGTAGCGCACAGTCCGGGGCTCGCTTTTTTTAAGCCTGATTACCTCTTCACGCACCTTGAAGTCCTGCCACTTGTCTCCACGTCGGTACCGACCTCCCCTGACGTCCTCGACGAAGAAATCGATGTCGTCCATATAGCCGTACGTCGGCGACCAGGCGAGGGTTCCTGTGCGCCCGAGCGCCGGCAGCGGGATGCCGGGCACGGTGCAGCCGGCGAACCAGAGCTCGTCCGAGCGTAGCATGACCTCCTGCCAGATCGCGGGAAGCCTCGCGCTGTCGAGGTGCGGATCCCCGCAGAGGATCGGCTTGCCCGACGCGCTCCTGCTGCCGGCCACCACCCAGTTGTTGCTGGCCTTCATGCGCGGGAGCGCCTGCCATCGCACCGTGGGGGGCACGATGGGCTCCGAGAGCTTGACCTCCTTTAGGATGTCGATGAACTCCGGGTCAGGCTCGTCGGTGAGATAGGGGAAGAGCTCGCGGAGCTGCTCGAGCCCTACGCCCTTCTGCAACATCTGGACGATGAGCTTCTCGATCCAGCCCTGGGTCTCGGTCATGTCGATGAGGCCGATGAGCTTCGTCATCATGATGCAGTCGGCGGGTGTCCACGGCTGCGGCCTGTGACCGATGAGCTTGAACTCGAACGGACGCTTCTTGCTGACGACGAGTTCGTTGACCCCGGCGCAGTATACGTCGGCGATGCGACGTGCTTCGGGGGTCAGAGATGAGACCTGCTCCTGACCGTCGCCCCATATGTCGTAGCGGCGCATGTAGATGTCGGTGGCGATCAGCTCCTCGGAAGCTTCAAGAAACTCGGCGGCGACGCCCTTGGCGACGAGGCGAGTCAGCTCGAGCTCCACGGGGCGGTCGTATGCGTGCACCCACCCGAGCCCGAAGAAGAGGTCGATATTGCTCCCGGCCTTGATGCGGGGGATACCGTGTTCGTTCCTGGAGATTGAGACCGTGCCGTCAACGCCAGCAACTTCCACTCCCGAGCCACCGAGCTTATCCATTGCAACCTCCCTGTGACGCACCGCTATGCTCTTGATGCTACCACAGGTTCAGGATGCGGGTGGCGCTCAAGCGGGCTCCTGCAGGTCGAGGGCGTAAATGATTGCTTTCCTGACTCGCGACATCTTTTCCGGACCCAGCATTGTGATACGAATGGCCAGCGTGGAGCGCTTGATGGTGACGATGTTGTCGAGGTTGACAGCACTCCCGGGGCATGCCATCCGATTTATCAATGTGTACTTCACCGGAATGCCGCGAACGGTCGTGGTCACTTCCGAAAAGATCTCTTTGATAGCCTCTTCCTGGGCCTCAGCGAAGTAGGAGACTCCGGTTGCTCTTGGGATTCATGAGGGTGTATGATGCGAAATGTGACATGCGGTTCCGGAATGTGACATTGCATTCCGCTCCAGACGAGGCGGTACGATGGCGAGGGTCAATATCACCGATATTCGTCGTAGGGAGATCATCGACGGGGCATACAAGGTCTTTTCCGAAAAGGGCTACCACAACACTGCCATCGCCGATATCGCCGCCGAGCTCGGCGTGGGGCATGGCACGCTCTACAGGTACTTCAGGAACAAGCTCGATATCGCGACGTCGGTCATCGACGACATCATCGTAAAGATCACAGAGGTGGTTGTTACTGAGCCGCCGGAGGGTATCAGGACCCTCGAGGAGTACCGCGCGCAACTAGGCGAGATCGGGACACGCTTCTTTGAGCTGCTCGAGGATAACCCCGAACTCCACAAGTTTCTCTTTTTTGAGGCGCTCTCGATAGACGAGTCGGTCACCATCAAGATCAACGCCGCTTTCACACTTTTCGCCGCGTACACCGAAATGTACCTGAAGAACGGCATCAAGCACGGGTACCTCAGACCGGATATCCACACGCAAGAGACTTCATACGCCATAAACGCCATGTTGTTCGAAGCCGCCAGGAGGCTGTCCCTGGCGCCTGAGATAAACGAGGAAATGAAAGAAGCGTGGTCCGAGACAATTGTCGGCCTGATGCTCGACGGCCTGGCTCTATAGGGCCGGGGCGCCGGCATTGCGGCAGCCGCCGGCGAGAGGGAGGGTGATCGGATGGTTGAAGTTGACGTGTTCTGGTCGTACGCGTTCGGGTCGGGCTTCGCTCTGGCGTCGTTCCGCCAGCTGAGGAAGCTCCAGGCCGCGAGCGGCGATACCGATTCCAGGTTCGGTATCAAAGACATGGTCGACATCCGCAAGATTGTGAAAGAGATCGAGAGCGGAAAGAGCCCGGCGTTCCAGAACGAGTACTTCCTTAAGAACCTGCTCTTCCTTTCGCTCCTGTTCGTGCCGTCGGGCTCAAACCTGCTCTGGTCCAACCCCAACTGGGAGACCATGCAGGTCGGAAGCTACGAGACGATCCCAGGCTGGCTCGTCAGCGGCTTCACGATCACCAACGTAACCCAGGGCATCCTCGGCTACTGGGTCACCTACAACTACCTGATGCAGGGTAAGTACTTCAAGGCCGCCCAGCAGACGGCGCTCTCGTGGCTCGCCTTCTGGTTCATCCTGGTCAACGGCTGGGACAAGACCGGGTACAAGCGCTTCTTCTCAAAGAACCGCGAGGCTTTCGATGACTGGAAGTGGACCAACGTCTTCGGATGGGTCGGAAGCGATGTAGTGCGCATACTGCTGTCGTACGGCGTGTTCCTCATCCCGATCCTGCTCTACTGGATGACAAAGTGGATCGAGGATGGATACACCGAAGAGATGGAGATGCTCGAGGTGCCGATCGAAGCAGACGACAGGATGAAGCGGATGGCTGAGTCCGGAGGGTTGTTTCTGTCCTTTGCCTTCGGTCTCCTCGGAGTTGCCGCGGTGGCTCACCTGCTTATCAGGTGGCTGGGCTGGATAAAGGGCAGCCTGGCGTTTGCAGGCCTCTTCTGGGGCGGCGTGATGAGCAAGAAAGGTATCGGCCCGGCGATAATGAAGCGATTGCTGCGTGTTGACACAATCGAAGGAACCCCGGTGTGGGAGCTTGCGGCCGTGGAGGAAGTGGAAGAGGAGCTCGTGGGCATCGAAGTCTGATACCGATAGCGAACCAGCGAGAGAAACGGGGCGGCCATGCGCCGCCCCGTTTCATTGTGTATCCATTCTTACGATTCTCGTTTGTCCAGACAGAGA
>DATCGY010000205.1:0-15926 GCA_036508635.1 Candidatus Anoxymicrobiaceae bacterium | reverse complement strand
ACTCGCCGTTATCGCCGTCATGGAGCTCGGCGACAAGACCCAGCTCGCTCTCGTAGCCATGACCTCCAGGTTCAAAGAACCGATCTTCATCTTCCTGGGAGGCACACTTGCCCTGCTCCTCACGTCCTTCATAGGTGCTATCGCCGGGAAATGGCTCTCCCGCGTCGTGCCGTTCAAATGGATCCGCTGGGCTTCCGGCATCGTCTTCATCGCCTTCGGCATCCTCATCGCCACCGGCGTCCTCTAGCACGTGGGGGGATTTTTGATAGAATTGGTTCGGAGGTAGAGAGAGTTGCAGGAAGAACGCGAGTCGTGGGTCGAAATTGAGGAGTATCTCGACGCCGAGGACCTCTTCTACTGGATGGAAGAGCCGCTCGATTCCGACATTCCACTCTCGGCCATCTGGATAGACATCCCGATGGGCTGCAGGTTCTGCTGCTAGTTACGCCCCTCTGTTGAAACTCGCGCGGCGAGTGTTCACGGCTCGGGAGTTAACCTGACTATCTCTTGGGAGGACTCTGATGGATTTCAGGCTGCATTACACCGGCGACGACCTGGAGAGGCTCTTCGATAGCGGCTTCCGACTTCCCGATGACTTCCTTTTTGGCGTGGCTAACTCGGCGTTTCAGGTCGAAGGTGGGTTCAACGGCCGCGGAGAACCGCTGAACAACTGGGCGGATTTCGAGCGTAAAGGAAAAGTCGAGACCAGCGGTGACGCCGCACGGTTCTGGACCGACTACCCGGAGCAGATCGACCTCGCTAGAAGCATGAACCTCAACGCCTTTCGCATGAGCATCGAATGGGCCAGGGTACAGCCGTCCACCACGGCGGCCGGCACAGGGAGCCCTCCCGCGTTCGACCGTGACGCGATTGAAGCTTACGCCGGGATGATCGCCGCGATCGAGGCGGCGGGCATGGAGCCCGTGGTCACCCTTCACCACTTCACGCACCCCAACTGGCTGGGCCTCGACTTCTGGCTGGACCGGGGAAAGCTGGACATGTTCACCCGCTACGTAGAGGAGGTGGCGAGCCAGGTGAACACCATCCTTGTCGAAAAGCGCGGGGCGAAGCCGGTAAGGTACTGGGTGACCATCAACGAACCGAACGTGTTGTGCTTGCTCCTCTACGCGTTGCGATATTTCCCTCACGGTCGGTCCGGCGCCGCCGAATCCGTCCGCGCCTGGAACAACATGATCGACGCGCACTGCCGCGCCTACGATACCTTGCATCGCGTTTACGAGGAAAAAGGCTGGGAACCGCCGCTCGTCGCCTGCAACACGGTCAACTGGTGCCACTATCACATGGACAAATTCGCCACGGATCTTCTGCTGGCGCGCAGGAACGACGTGCCGAAAGCCGGCCTGCGCGAATACATCCAAGAGAGCAAGATCGGCTGGGACCGGGAGATCTCCGCCGTCCCGGACGTAAGAAAAACACCCGCCGTGAAAATGTTGGTCGAAAAGACGATCGGAAAGTGGGCTGAAAGACATTTCAACCTGGACAGCTTCAATGGCGCCGTGGAAGCAATCTACTCCTCTCCTCTGAGCGAGAAGCTCGATTTCCTGGCGCTGGATTACTACGATCCGTGGTTCAGGAACTATCCGAAGATCCCCTCCCTGAGAGATATCCGCGAGCGACGGCTTATGCCTATCTCCGAGTTATGGGAACAGGTGCTCAACCCCGTGGGGCTCTACCACTTCCTGAAGGGCTACGCGGTCAACGGCACCGGGTTGCCGCTCCTCGTTCTCGAGAGTGGGATGTGCCACCGGGTGAGCAACGGCAGGGTGGAACAAAGACATGATGGGGCGACGAGAGACAGGTTCCTGCAAAGCTATATCTATGAGGTCATGCGGGCCGTAAAGGACGGAATACCCGTGGGTGGCTATTTCTGCTGGACGCTCGTGGATAATTACGAGTGGGGCTCTTACGAGCCGCGGTTCGGCATCCACACGGTGGACAGGTCGAGGACCCCGGTAAGAGTGAGCTCCGTTGACGCGTGGGGCGTAAATGCCGCAAGAACCTACGGAGAGCTGGCTGGAGCTTTGCTCGGAGGTGACCGCCGGAAAGCCACCGAAGCATTCTCTCGCTATGACCTGTAAATCTTGAAATTGGAAAAAGCCAGAGGGTAGTGCTTGTGATATCATTTATCGAGAGATACTAGTTTTATCTGGAAATAAGCATCGCAAAGCGGCTGAATCTGTTCAACTATCATGAGTCGATGACGTTCGCGAACTGCGCCTCGCGTAGAGGTGAAAGATGAAACCCGAGCCGGATGGCCATCCAAAAATACTGATAATTGAGGACGAGCCTGAAACAGCGGACGTATTCCGGCAACTGCTGGAGGTAAAATCGTCGGCGGAAGTCGAGATAGCCGACAGCCTTGATGAGGCCCGCATGAGAATGCGTGGGTCTGCGTTCGACCTCATAACCCTCGACTACCATCTTCCGGACGGCTTAAGCCTGGACTTCCTGTCCGAGATAACGGCCTCGGAAAAGCATCCTCCGGTAATAATGGTCACCGGGCGCGGCGACGAGAACGTAGCCTCGCTCGCATTCCAGCGTGGAGCAGTGGGTTACATTGTCAAGAACGAAAAACTGGCGACCACCCTCCCGCAGGCTGTTACAAAAGCTCTTCACGAATACATCCTGGTCAAAGCCATCGAAGCCGTTCGCGAGAGCGAGGTTTTCTACCACACGCTCTTCAACGAGGCCTCTGATCTGCTCTTTATCGAGACACCCGATGGCATCATCGAAGACGCCAACAGGGCCGCGTGCCGGATGCTCGGTTACGAGGTCACGGAACTGCAGGGCAAATCCGCCCTCGATCTCGTCCCACCAGCGAGGAGAAATGAGTTCGAGGAAGCCGTTGCCACGCTCGTCGAAGGCGCTCGTATAGTATTCGAAAACGTTCGAAAAGACGGCACTGTCGTTCCCGTTGAGATGACGGCAAAAGAGGTGATAACCCGCCGCGGCACCCGCTACATCGTCGTGGCGCGCGATATCAGCGAGCGGGTTTCGGCTAAGAAGGCTCTCGACGACGAGCGCGCTTTCACCGATGACGCTCTCGACGCGATCCAGGACATCTTCGTGGTCGCGAACCTCTCGGGCAGCTTCTACAAGTGGAACCGGAGCCTTGGAGAAGTGACAGGCTATTCTGACGAGGAGATCGGGGCAATGCATTCCTACGAGTTCCTCTCCTCCGAAGATTACATGCGCCTCAGGGCCCTGGTCGAAAATGTCACGCAGACCGGCGAGTCTCGCAAGCTCGACGCGATGATACTAGACAAAGACGGGCGTAAGATCCCCTACGAGATGACAGGCTCGCTTATCAGGGACCGCGAAGGCAACCCTCTAGGAGTCGCCGGGACCGGTCGCGACATCTCGGAGCGCAAGCGCGCCGAGGACGCACTGAGAAACGTCATCAAAGAGACCAACGAGCGCCGCGAAGAGATCACCGCGTTGCTCGAGAGCACACGCCTCGTCCTGGAGCAAAAAGATTTCGATAGAGCGGCGAGAGACATCTTCAACCTCTGCTGGAAGCTCGTTGGTTCGGGCTCCGGTTACCTGGCCTTGATCGATGAGAGAAGCGCCGAGCCCGAGGTCCTCTTCGTCGAACCGGAAGCGCTTCGCACGAGCTTCGATGGACTGAGCCGCATGCCTATCGAACAGCTCATCACGCCGGCTTTCATGTCCGGCAAGGCGTTTTACCACAACGACTTCCCGGACAGTGATTGGGCCCGGCGGATGCCCGATGAGAATTTCAAGGTCGAGAGCGTTCTCATCGCCCCCCTTCTGGTCGACGGCGAGCCCGCCGGCATGATCGGTTTCGCAAATAAGCCCGGCGGCTTCAACGGCCGTGACGCGCTCATGGCTTCGGCATTCGGAGAGGTCGCCTCGGTTGCGCTTCGCGACAGCCGAACCCTCGAAAAGCTGCAGGATAGTGAGGAGCGCTTCAGGTCCGTGGCCGAAACCGCGATGGAAGCGATAATCTGCGCCGACAGCAACGCCCTGATCACGTTCTGGAACGCCAGCGCCGAGCATATATTTGGATACGGAGCTGACGAGATGATGGGCAAGCCTCTGACCACCATCCTGCCGAAACGTCTTCGAGAGGCCCGAATGCAATCGATGCTACGCGAGGTGACAGAAGACAAGACTCCCAGCAGGATCTTCGAGATGGCCGGCCTGCGCGCCGATGGCACCGAGTTCCCTATGGAGCTTTCGCGCTCCACTTGGAAGGTCGGTGGCCTGATTAACTTCACTGTCATCATCAGGGATATCACCGACCGGAAAAGTGCCGAGGATGTGCTACGCGAATCCGAGGAGCTCTATCGCACGCTCCTTTACGCCTCTCCTGATGCGGTCACTGTCTTCGATTTGGAGGGTAACGTCATCGATTGCTCGCGGGCGACGGCCGACCTGTATGGATGCGAGGATCAATCCGAGATCATCAGCATCAACGGTCGCGAGCTCGTTCCTCCCGAGGAGTGGGAAAAAGTCGTTATGACTGTGGGTAAAGTCCTGGAGGACGGCGCCGTCAGAAACGTAGAGCTCACAATTCGCCAGAAGGACGGCACTTTGATAATCGGCGAGGTCAACTCGGCCGTGCTCAAGGACCGTAACGGCAATCCAAGGGGGTACATCGACGTAATCCGCGACGTGACCGAGCGCAAGAAAGCGGAGCACGAGCTCCAGTTACTGAACAGCGAGCTGGATGGCTACGCCCACGTGGTATCGCACGACCTCAAGGGTCCGCTGTCTTCAATGATGGCTGCCGCCCTCGCGTTGCGAGGCCTTTCGAAAGGCGAGTGGAACGAACAGGCGACCCAGAGCGCTCAAGAGCTCGTCGGTATCATAGAATCCAACGTCAAGAAATCGACAGCCCTCATCGACGACCTTCTGGATCTCGCGGAGGCAGGTCAGAATCCGTGGGAGGTCAGCGACGTGGACATCGCCTCTGTCATCGAGCGCGTCCTTGGCGAACGGGCGGAAGAGATCAAGAAGCGCAAGTTCAAGATAAAGCTCGACGCGAACCTGGGACACGTGATCGCGAATCCGACGCACATGTACCAGCTCTTCGCCAACCTCGTCCAGAACTCGATAAGCCACAACGATAATCGCAAACCCGAGGTACACGTTTCGTACGGAGGCCGCAACGAGGTCGGCCTCCACCGTTACTCTGTCTGCGATAACGGCAGCGGTATCGACCCGAAGGCGATCGACAATATCTTCCTGCCGTTCTACGCGACCTCGGACGGCGATACGGGCATCGGCCTCGCAACGGTGGAAAAGATCGTACACGTATACGGCGGTACGATCCGAGCGTTCAACGACAACGGCGCGTGTTTCGAGTTCACACTCCAGGACTACATCACGCCGGCCTGACGCGCGGCTAACCTTCCCTGGACGTGCCACTCACGCTTTCTTTGTGGTAGGATTCTCCCTGTTGTATTGTCAGGTACCCGGAAGAGGGGAAATAACAAGTTAGATGAGTTCAGTCATCAAGAAGCGGCGCAAGAAGATGCGCAAGAAGAAGCACAAGAAGCAACTTAAGAAGAACCGTCACAAGAACAAGAAGTAGACTCCCGATTCGGGTTCAGAGCCAGCCTCCTGCTCACAGCAACACTTTGTGCTCTCCAAGCGGGGCTTTTCTGGCAGGCATCCCGTTGACCACGATGTCCAGGTCCCGGCGTCCGCCTGCGAGCTTGACGGCCACCTCGACACCCGAATCGATCTGCTTTTCGACGTGGAGGGACAGCTTTCGGCCCTCCAGCTTATAATCCTCGACCCTGCACCCGTTGATGCCGAACGCCGCTTCTCTGTCGAGGTCTACGTAGATATCTCCGTAGTGCCTCTGAACGTATGCAGCGGCATGACAGGCGCTCCCGGCCCCCCAATCCGAGTCGAGGAACCCCGGCACCCTGTGGTCGTAACCAAAATGAGCGTAGTTCTCCGCCACGGAGCCGGTCTCTTCGGTCGGCGCGTCCTTCATGTTGCCGGGGGCAACGAGCGTGTTCTCATCCAGGAACATCAGCGTGAAAGCAGCTCGAAGCGCCGCTATGCCGCGCTCCATATGCTCCGATTTTCCGGTGACCCTGTAGTAATCCATGAACAGGGGCGCCATCAGCGCCTGTCTTGCGTCGTTCCACTCGGCGTCGGTGTTCATCGAGCCGAAGCCGCCGAACGCGTTGATGGAAAGGAACGGCGGATCCCACACCTGCTGGTACAGGCATAGGTGGTCGAGCACCTGGAGGCCCATCCGCAGGTAATTGGGATCCAGCGTGGCCGTGAATGCCAGGCGCAGGGCCTCTGCCGCCCAGTACATGCTCATCGTGTTCTGGGGCACGGTCTTCGTATTGGGATCCACGAAACCCAGCCTCTTCCGGGAGCACGAGTAGAACGTCTCGTAATCGAACCACTTCTGACCCGGTATCACTTCCGCCGCCAGAAAGTCGATCGCCCTCAGAGTCGACTCGAGGTAACGGACGTCATTCTCCACCATGAAGAGCTGGGCAAGAAACATCGCGGGACATGCCGTGGTCGCGCTCTCTCTCAGCTCCGGCGCCGAAATGGGTTTGGACCCGTCAGGTTTCACCCACGCGGGGAACGCACCCGAAGGAAGCTGTGCGGACATGAGGAAAAGGGCGAGCTCGTGACACCTACCGATCAGTCTCGGGTCGCCCTCATGGTCCCTGAACCATTGGGTCATATAGTACCCGGTAGTGGCACAGTCCGCCGTGTGATGCCAGTCGAAATGTTTGAAACCGCGCGTGCCCGCGGACCAGAACGTCCCCTGGTCGGTCGCATAGCAGACCGCCGGAGAAGCTCCATGGTCTCGCGGAGCAAGTATCGCCAGGTTCTTTACGGCAAGCGCGCTCTCGAGCAATTCGCTGTCGTGCCACTTGCGGGCGAACCAGTAGGCCCCGTAAGCGCTGCGCAGGTTGTTGAACCAGGATTGGAACATGATGCCGGGTGGGACCTTGGGTCCGTACCTGTACAGAGCCTTCTCGAGCAGGCTCGAACGGGGATGCTCGCTCACAAGCTCGATTATGCCTCGCGACGCGGATAGAGCCAGGTCCTGGTATCCGAGGTACCGGCGCAGCTCGCCAAGGTCCATCAAGCGCACGCCCTTTCGCGTGACGAAGTGCATCGCAACCGTCCCGCCGCAAGGTTGGCCTTCGAGTGAAAAACGCCTGTAGAGATCCTGGCTCTTGAACATGCGCTCGAGACCGGCCGCGGCATAACGGTCCCACCCGGTCACTTGAGGCAGGCCCCCGGTGAGATAGCGCCTGCCGAAGCGCTCCCACAGGAATGAAACCACGTCAGCGGCGCCGAACCCGTTACAGTCCAGTGCGAGATAATAAGCGACGACAAACTCCCTGCCTGCGGCGAACCTGGTCTCGCGTTGGAAGTCGTTCTCGAAGTATGTGTGGCCTTTGACTCGCGTCCGCCCCAGGCCGAACGACGTGCTCGGACAAAGGTTCTCCCCACCGGAGGCAAGGAAGTCCATGTAATAGCGAGCGCCGGTCGTGCGGTACACCGGCTCCAGGAGCTCGAGGTCGGGAATGAGCGCAAAGAACACGTCTTCTCGCCTCATCATGACGACGGGCGAGCGAAAGACCTGGTCAGAGATAACCATATCGGACCGCGGCCTGAGGTGCGGCACGAAATGATAGTCGAGCGAGTCGCAGCCTTCTTCTCCGGGGCAGCAAGTGAAATCGTAGCGGTCGAAAACCCTGTTGACCTTCGTCTCCTCGTCCGGGACGAGAGCGTGTACGACGTGGACGAGCGGCGCACCGCGCTCAATCGTCAGCCGCGTCCGGATGGAAAGCCCTCCGCGGGCGTCGGTGACCACCGCACCATCACCTTCGGGCAGTACGCTCATCTGGACGCCGACGGCAGATTCAGCCTCATTGCCGTTAACCACAAGGCGCGGAAACGACGCGCCTTTGTGCAGGTAACGGACGTGCCTGGCTCCCAGCCGCATGACGGGGCGCCAGGCTCCGTCGCCACGAACGGATAGCGTGATAAACGGATGGACACCGGGCTTGTTGAACTCTACTCTGATCTTTCCGTTCTCAGCGCTTGCGAATGTCAAAGAACCCTCCAGGGCTACTTCTTGCCCGAGTTTGCGACCTCCATGAGTGCCATCTGTTCCGGTGTGCCTATCAGCACGAGGATGTCACCCTTCTCTATCACCGCGTCGACGGAAGGATTCGGGTTGAAAGCCTGTTCATCAAGCTTTCTGACCGCCAGCACTGTCACGCCGGTGCGCTCCCTGAGCTTGCTCTCTTTTATCGACCTTCCGAGCAGAGCCGAGGTCTCCCCCACCTTGATCTCGCTCAGAAAGTATTCCGGGATATTCTGGGCCATGGCGACGTCGAGGAACTCGCAAGCGCCCGGCCTGACCATAAGGTTCGCCATCCTCTTGCCGGCGATCTTGTGTGGAGATATGACCCTGTCAGCCCCAACCATCTCGAGCTTCTGTTCCGACTCGAGCTGATCAGCCCTGGCTATGAGCAGCAGGTTGGGGTTCATGGTCCGTGCGCTCAGTACGACGAAAACGTTGTCGGCGTCGGAACGAAGCGCGCTCACGAGCCCGACAGCCCGCTCGATGCCTGCATCGACCAGGACCTCGTTCTCTGTTGCGCTGCCATTGATAGCGAAGTAACCGTCCCGCATGCACTGCGCGAAGGCCTCCTCATCGCGCTCGATGACAACAAACTTCTTGGCGTGCTCGGCAAGCTCGTCGGCGACGCTCCTGCCGACCCTGCCGTACCCGCAGATAATGTAGTGGCTGGATAGCTTCGAGATGTTGATCATCATCCTCCTTCGCCCCCAGACGTCGCCAAGCATTTCGCTGACGGCATACTCGAACAGCCCCGCGAGAAAGAAGAGCACCGCGCTGACACCGGTAGCTATGACGAACATTGTGAAATACTCGCCGCCGGTGCCCAGTGGTTCGACTTCGCGGTAGCCAACCGTTGAGATGGTTATTATCGTCATGTAGAGCGCGTGAGTGAACGTCATCTTCTCTATCAGCACGTAGCCGATCACGCCGATGACTATCACCGAAGCCAGGATGGAGGCGGCAATGAAAATGTGCCTTGCGTACCTCGATTCTCTTACGCGGCGCCGCAGTCTCCTCATAGCTCCCTGCTCTTTACGTTTTGCGAGTCCATCAACTCCTTGACCCTGGCGCGGGTTGGCATCGATGGCTGGGTCCCCACGACCGTGACCGCGATGGCCCCGGCGGCATTGGCGAAAGCAACCGCCTCAGTGGGGTTCATTTCCTCGGCCAGGCCGCAGGCCAGCCCAGCGGTGAACGCGTCGCCCGCGCCGGTCGAATCCAGGCACGCCACGTCATACGCCGGAAAGTGCCTGGCACCTTCCTTTTCGACAAGTAGGGCCCCCGAGCCTCCCATCTTCACGACGACCATTCTCACTCCGTCGATCAGCAGGCCTTGCGCCGCGGAGGCGGCGGCCCGCAGGCCCGTTACCGGCTTTCCGGTAAGGGCTTCAAGCTCCGGCTCGTTAGGAGATATGACATCAAAGAAAGGGGCCACCGACGCATCGGCCCTTAGAGCCGGGCCCGAGTCAAGGATCGTTAAGGCACCACGTGCGCGAGCGCGCACAGAGGCCTCCTTCGAGACATCAACAGGTATCTCGAGCTGGAACAACACAACCGCGGTGGTCTGAAGACAGGCGTCGACGGCGTCAAGGTCCTCGACGGTCATGGATCGGTTGGCACCGGGATCCACCACGATGGTGTTCTCGCCCGTATGCTCTTCAACCACAATCAGCGCTACACCAGTGGCGTAACCGGGGGCTACGCCTACGAGCTCGGTGGAAACGCCTTCGGCCTCGAGCTTCTCGATGAGTATCCGTCCAAAGCTGTCATCGCCGACCCTGGCGAGCAGCTTCGTTTCGCTTCCGAGTCGGTGAGAAGCAAGCGCCTGGTTTGCTCCCTTCCCTCCCGTTACGACATGGAACCCGGAGGCGTGGATGTATTCACCCGGCGCAGGTATGTGCGGTGCGACGGCCACCAGATCCATGTTCATACTGCCAACGACCAGTACTCCGTTCTTCAACAAATTCCCCCTTGATACGGCTAGAATCGTACCATAACGTTATGCGGGTATCGGGCGTCTCGACGGGAAAAAGCGTCGCGACGCAGAAGAGAATAGACCGAGACGGGCGTTGCCCGTGAAAGTCGGCCGAACGGTGCGACCCGGAGTCGCGGACTGGAGAATCGATGGCGGAACTTTTCGTTGGAACGTCGGGGTGGGTCTACCCTCACTGGAAAGAAAGGTTTTATCCCGAGGATATGCCGGAGAGCGAATGGTTCAAATACTACGCCCGGCACTTCGATACGGTCGAGATCAATAACTCGTTTTACAGGCTACCGAGCAGGGAGACCTTTGACGGCTGGCGGCAGATGGCTCCTACGGGGTTCAGGTTCACCGTGAAGGCCAGCCGCTACATAACCCACGTGAAGAAGCTCAAGGACCCTGGGACGGGGCTCGAGAACTTCTACACGAATCTTGCGGGGATGGGCAGGAGGTGCGCGGCGGTGCTCTTCCAGCTTCCTCCACGCTGGCACGTAAACCTGGAGAGGCTCGAGGAGTTCCTGGGCGCGGTTCACAATCGATACAGGTCGGTGCTCGAGTTCGGGGACGATACGTGGCTCAACGACGACGTCTTCGATCTGATGAGCAGTCACGGCGTTGCACTGTGTGCGGCAGACAGCCCGTTCTACCCCGCACCCCGCAAGCGTACCGCGGACTTCTCGTTTTGGCGCATGCACGGCGGACACCTCTCGGACAGTCCCGGCTACGAAAGAAACGAGCTGTGGGAGCTGGCGCAGGAAGTCGGCGGCGAGCTCGAGGAAGGACGCGACTGTTTCGTCTACTTCAACAACGACTACGCGTGCTACGCGATAGAGAACGCCCTGGAGCTCAAGAGCATGCTGTCGGAAGTGGGAGGCTGATCAGTTGCCGGAGCTGCCCGAAGTTGAGGCGAGACGGCGCTGCCTGGCCGCAAATGCCCTCGGCAGAAAGATAGACAGGGTATCGGTGCCGGACAAGCGCATCCTGGACAAGGCCACCCCGGCGGCCCTGAGCCGGGGCCTGAAAGGAGCGTCCTTCACCGATGTGGAAAGACGGGCGAAGTACCTTCTCGTCAGGACCGACAGAAACAGCATTCTCCTAATTCACTTCGGGCTCACTGGAGCCCTTTTCTTCAGGGAGCGTGGGGAGCGGAAGCCGAGATTCAGCAAAGCTGAGTTCTATTTCGAGGGAGGGTCCTGCCTGCACTACACCGACCCGAGGTTATTCGGCAAGATAGCGCTGTACGAGACCACAGACGACGACGATATTCCCGAGATCGCGAAGCTTGGCCCCGAGCCACTGAGCCGGGCCTTCACTTTCAAGAGGTTCAACGATGTGATCCGCGGGCATAAGACGACGTTGCACCAGGTGCTGATGGTCCAGGAGCTCATTGCGGGCATCGGCAACGAATACTCCGACGAGATCGCATACCAGGCGGGTGTGCGGCCGGACCGAATGACAACCAGCCTTTCCGATGGGGAGGTCCGACGGCTCTACGACAAGATGAAGTGGGTCCTGAAACAAGCCGTCAATCTGAATGCGGAGCTCGACGGATGGGCCGACAGGTTGATCATCCCCAATCGCGGTAAGGACGGAGAGTGCCCCCGCACACACGACAAGCTCTCAAAGAAGACAATCGCCGGCCGAACCAGCTACTTCTGCCCCACCTGCCAAAAATAGCCCCTTCAAAAAACAGATCTGACCCCAGGTTTTTAGAGGTCTTTGCCCTCGTATTCGGCGGCCATGAAGGGGACTATTTTCGGGCCGCCGAGGATGTTGGACATTATGTAGATAGAAGCGGCGCGCTCGACTATTTCAGCGTTGTGGAGAGCGTTCCTGATCTTTTGACCGACGGCGACTACGCCGTGGTGAGCAAGGAGGCATGCGTTCTTGAATCCGAGAGCTTCCACCGTGTTCCTGGCAAGCTCGACAGAGCCGGGGCCGCCGTATTCGGCTAAGTCAACCGCTCCCAGCAACGAGAACACCTGCTCCTCGAGTATCGGTGGAATCGCTTTTCCGGCAACCGCCACGGCGGTGCCCATCGTCTGGTGCGTGTGGACTATGCCTCCAATCTCGGGGCGTGCCTCGTAGATCGCAAGGTGCATGTTGATCTCGATCGATGGCTTGTGGCGGCCCTTGACCTGATCGCCGCCCATATTGATAACACAGATATCCTCGTGGAGCATGAGCTCGTATTCGAGCGAGGTTGGAGTGATAACAACGAGGTCCGTCTCCGGTACCCTGACCGAGCAGTTGCCCGACGTCCCTGCCACCAGGCCGCGCCGCGCCATCTCCTGGCCCGTGATGAGCACTTCTTTCATCGCTTCCAGTATGAGCTCTTCATTTGCCATCGGATTCTCCCTTCAACGGAAAATGCGTGCGCGTTCATGCAGGTTCTCAAGGGAACCGAACGTCTCAGTAGCCAGCACGCCGAGACACAAAACCCGGCCTCCCCGGCGTGCTGTTAATGGTACCATAGTTCTCCGGCTGATATTGACGGGGAGATGGCATGAAAAAGTGTGGCAAAGGGCCTTTTCTGGTCGGATTGGATCTCGGCACGACCGGCGCGAAGGCCGGGGTCATCGGCACGACCGGCGCGGTAATGGCAACCTCGTTTGTCTCCTACGAAACCTCCACGCCGCGCCCAGGGTGGGCGGAACAGGACCCTGCCGACTGGTGGGATGCGGCAACGAGGTCCGTTAGAGACGCTGTCGAGTCCAGCGGAGCGGAACCTGGAGATATAGCGGGTATCGGGGTCTCCGGCCAGATGCACGGAAGCGTCTTCCTCGATGGTTCCGGTACGGTCGTAAGGCCCTGCATACTCTGGTGTGACCAGCGGACCTCGTCGCAATGCGAACAGATAACCCGCACCATCGGGCTGGACCGCCTGTCGAAATGGACCGGCAATCCCGCTCTGCCGGGTTTTACCGCGCCGAAGGTCCTGTGGCTCAGGAAGAACGAACCCGACTGCTACGGGCGGGTGCGACGCCTGCTGCTCCCCAAAGATTACATAAACCTGCGCCTGACCGGCGTTGAATCCACCGAGATGTCCGATGCTTCCGGCACCCTCCTGTTCGATGTTGGTTCGAGGAACTGGTCCGGCCCGATGCTCGATGCGCTGGAGATCCCGACCGGGTGGCTGCCGCCGGTCTTCGAGTCGGGCGACCGGATAGGTGGCCTGTCACCGGACGCGGCGAAGGCTACCGGCCTGCCGGAGGGTACCCCTGTCGCTGCCGGGGGCGCCGACAACGCGTGCGGGGCCCTCGGGATGGGCGTTCTGGAGCCCGGGAGGATAGCCGTGAGCCTCGGTAGTTCGGGGACCGTCCTCGCGCCCACGTCCACACCCGTGCACGATCCGGAGATGCGGCTTCATTCGTTCTGCCACGCCGTCCCGGGAACGTGGTACCTGATGGGCGTGATGCTGTCGGCCGGCCTCGCTTTGCGGTGGTTCCGGGACGAACTCGGGGAGCTTGAGGTGACAGAGGCCTCGAGGCTCGGGATAGACCCGTACGAAATCCTTATCGACGAGGCTTCGATGGCCCCCGTCGGTTGCGATGGGCTCACTTTCCTTCCATACCTGTCGGGCGAACGCACGCCGCACACCGACCCTGACGCCCGAGGCGTTCTCTACGGACTCGATCTCACGAAGAGAAGAGCGCACATGGTGCGTGCGATACTCGAAGGGGTAACCTTCGGCCTGGAGGATTCTCTTGAAATCATGCGTGACATGGGGGTGCCGCTTGACGAAGTGGTCTCGGGCGGAGGCGGGTCACGCTCGAGGTTCTGGAGACAGGTCCAGGCGGACGTCTTTGAACTGCCCATCACGGCCGCGGGTACCAGCGATTCGGCGATGCTGGGAGCGGGAATTCTCGCCGGAGTGGCCGCCGGGGTCTTCGATTCGGTCAACGACGCCTGTAGCGCCCTTTCTTCCAATGGAGAACGGCTCGAGCCGGACGAGAGCACCTTCGGGGCGTATCACAAGGCTTATTTGCGCTACCGTAACCTGTACCCATCGCTTAAGATGCAGTTCGCTCGCGACGCGTAAGAGCAAGACCGGGAGCTTGAAAGCTCCCGGTCTCTTCACGAACGCAATGCCCCACGTGTCAGGTCCGTGTACAGGTGCGACCCTTTCATGGGGGTCGCAAATATTTCTCAGAACTTCAATTTCTTGTCTTGCTTGATCTGCTGGGCGGCCTTGAGCTGTTCGGCTGCCTTGTTGGTAGCTTCCTGCAGTTTTGTCACCTGACTGCTCTGCTGCTGGACGTACTGCGCGATGGCGGCCTGGTTGCCTGCCAGGGGAATGAGACCCTCCAGAAGCTGTTTCACCGCCGTCATCGAGGCACTGTAGGAGTCGATGGCCTTCTGCATGGCGTCCGCGTAAGCCTTATAATCCGCCACGCCACTGAGGCTGTTGACTTTCGCGTACTCCGCCTTGACGTTCGGCATCTCCTGAAGCGCCTTGTTGATGGAGTCAACGGCCGGCTGCAGAACCGCTGCGGTAATGGCCGAATAGTCTCCGCTGAAGGCCCCTCCGAGGGTTGTCGTCAGGGTCTGGGAAAGCTGGTTAAGCTGTTTGTCAATGGCGCTCCAACTTGCGTCAGCCTGCTTGAGATACTGTTGTGCCTTGGGCGTATCGCCGCTTCCACAACCGACGACGAACAAAATCGAAATGCCAAGCAAGACTACCATCAAGAGAACCAAAGACTTCTTCATTCCCTTCCCCTTTCTCCTTACGTATGCGTCATGTGCCCGGCAAGTTCTATTTGATCGCTCTCAATGTGGACACTTCCTATGTTTCCCCTTCTTGGCCAACTTTCCTTGTCTTGACTCAGGGTTTTGACAATAATATGCTCCAATACCATGACAAGCTAGGAGGCAAGATGGTAAACGATACGTTTCCCGACATAGTCGAGGTAATCGTCGAGGTTCCCAAAGGTAGCAGAAACAAATACGAATACGACCATGACAGTGACCGTATAAAACTAAACAGGGTGCTGTACAGCGCCGTTCATTATCCAGCCGATTACGGATTCATCCAGGGGACCCTCGCCGAGGACGGAGACGAAGTCGACATCCTGGTGATGCTGGAAGAGCCCACGTTCGCCGGATGCCTCATGGACGCCAAGCCCGTGGGAATGCTCCTGATGAGGGACGAGAAGGGACCCGACAACAAGGTCCTTGGAGTAGCGATCGGCGACCCGAGGTGGAAATACGTCGCAGATATCCACGATATCCCGCCACATCTTCTCAACGAGATCGAGAACTTCTTCCTGACCTACAAGAGGCTCGAGGCGAAAGTCGTCACCAGTGAAGGCTGGGAGGACGCCCAGAAGACCATAGAGTATCTGAACGCTTCCATAGTGTAATAGCGCACACAGTGCCTGTCGCCCGGAAGCGGCAGCTTTGCCGGTCGTTTGAGAGGTTCGACCCCCCTACCTCTTGACCATGCTATTGGCTCTATTGGGGCAGACCGCTACACACTGGCCGCATCCGTGGCAGTCCAGCACTCGAGCCCTGCCGGCGCGCACCAACCTCTCGTTCCAGCTGCAGACCTCAACGCAGGTGCCGCACGCCTTGCAAGAGCTCGCGTCGACAACGGAGCGGTAGACCGACGGTATGTAGTGGTAACCGTCGCGCTTGAAAGTCCTCATACCGATGATCGGAAGGCACGAGCAGCCACAGCAGTTGCATATGACGAAGTAGTTCGACGTGCCTTTCCAGTACATGTGGCGATCGAGCATCGGCACAAGGCCCATCTCGTAGCACTCCCTCACGATCCGGAGCGCTTCGTCCTTCTCTATCACGCGGTAATCTTTC
>DATCGY010000204.1:0-3365 GCA_036508635.1 Candidatus Anoxymicrobiaceae bacterium | reverse complement strand
CGAACCCGACGATCAGTATGACCGCCGCGGCGTGCCAGAGGGGCCTGTACTCCCTCGCCTTGAGCCAGGCGCCCGGACCGCCCGTTGAGGCGACCGGACCGTGGTCGGTATCGACGCTCTCGAGCCCGCCCGACGGTTCGCCGATCAAGAGTGAGCCCTTGTCGCGCGTCTCATCCGAAGAACCCGCAGCATCTCGTGCATCCGGGGAAGTATCGCTGTTCTCTTACGACCTTTCGGAATAGCCTCATTCTCTCCGAGTTCCATATCTGCCTGAAAGGGGTTTCGGTGACGTTTCCGACCACGTAATCGATGCAGGGTACGACGTCCCCGTTGGGCTTCACTATAGCCCCGCACCACGGGGTTGTACAGCGTTCGCCGCCCACCGGGCTCATGCCTGCGTAGTAGGTGACAGTGTCCTCCCCGGTCAGGTCCGGGACCACCCGCACCTGGACCTTCGAGTCCGCCTTGAGCTGCCTCAACTGCCGGTACACCAGGCTGCCGTCGACCCGCTGAGTGGAGTGAGTCTCGAACGCCTCCATGTGCGCGGAGCGCATGCCAAGGGTTTTCTGCGCCCACCCGCCGTAAGCTGCGGCGGCATCATCATCGCAGAACCACTGGTGCTGGAACTGCAGCACGTCGGCCCCGCCTTCCTCCGCGAGCGCGAGCATTCCGGCCAGGTCTTCATAGTTGTAGTCCGATACCGTGACGTTGATCGTCACCAGGGGAGACCTCCCGCGCTTGAGCCGCTTCAGGAGCTCGAGGGTCAGGATGCAGTTGTCGTAGGACCGCGGGTTGCCTCTGATGAGGTTGTGGGTGTCCCTGTCAGGGCTGTCGATGGAGACGGTAAGAAAATCCAGGCCTGCCCGAACGACGGCCTCGAGCCGTCCGCTTTCGGCCAGCATGCCGTTCGTGATCAGGCCCACGAAGAGTCCCTTCGACGAAGCGTAAGAGACGATGTCTTCGATCTTCTCGTGGAGCAGGGGCTCGCCGCCGGTCAGCAGCAGGTAAGGCCTGAAAGACGAGATGGAATCGATGAAGCGCCGCGTTTCGGCGAGGGTCATCTCGCCCGACTCGAAGTCCTGCGAGCATTTCCCCTGCGGCCCCCAGAGCCAGCAGGTCCTGCACCTCAGGTTGCACCTGTGGGTGACCTCCCAGGTGACGATGAGCGGGCACAGGCTCCATCCGCCCGGAGCCAGGTGCCGGTCCAGGCCCGTTATCTGGCGCACCTTCTGGGCGCCCTGGATGAACGAAGCGAGGGGGCGCTTTCTGAGCTTGGAGTATGCCAGTTCCAGGTCGAGGGCTCTGCCGATGAGCTTCATCAGTGTTCCTGTCGTAGCCGATTCACCGATAGTATACTAACAACCGACTCCGTTGAATCGGCGACCCGCCCGCGACAGCCATGCGGTGGATGATGAGCGATCCTGGATACCGTGAAGACCATATACATTTCTACTCGGAGGAGATCCCCGCGCTGCTCGCAGGGCACATCGACCGGGTCGACTGGCATACCATGCTGGACGCCGGATGCGGCGACGGTTGCCTGCTCTACGCCCTCGACAGGAAGGGATACCTGGCAGGCACGGAAACATGCGCGCTCGACGCGGCCGCGACCAGGATCGAGCGCGTAAAGTTACTCGGTCTCGACGTCAGCTACCTTGTGGAGGACGCCTGCGAGATGACGAGCGTCCCCGACGGCTCCGTCGACCTGCTCCTCAGCACCCAGGTGATAGAGCACGTCCCCGACGACGAGCGGATGGTGCGTGAAGTGAGCAGGGTACTCCGCGCAGGGGGGACTTTCTACATGTCCACCGTGTTCAAGAAGTGGTACGGCTGGTATTACCATCGCTGCAACGGGAAGTGGACGATCGAGCCGACTCACCTGAGGGAGTACACTGATGACCGCCAGTTGACGGACATCCTCGAGCGAAACGGCCTGGAGGTCACCGACAGCAGTAAGAGCCTGGCGTGGTACTCGATACTCGACTTCGTGCTGCACAGGCTGAAGACGTCCGGCTGGGTCTACCGGAACGGCGTGCTGAGCCTGTTGAGGAAGATAAAGATACCTATCCCCGGGTATTACAACTGGGAACTGATCGGGGTCAAGCGAGGGACTGTCACGTGAGAACAAGGAAGGACATCGGCAACAGCCTGACGGGCAGGCACCTTTTCCTGTGCGAGCTGGCCGGCCCGCTGGCCGGAGACAACATACTCGACCTCGGTTGCGGCTTCGGGTGGTTCGAGGAATACGCGCTGGCGCAGGGGTGCTCGGGCGTGGTCGGGGTGGATACCGACGAGGTGCGCCTCGAGTCCGCCAGACAACAGGCGCCCGCCGCCTCTTTCATAACCGGGGATGCTACCGCGCTGCCATCGGAGGGGTCTTACAAGGTGATCGCCATGTTCGACTTCCTCGAGCACCTGCCGCGCGACCTCGTGCCGGAGGTGCTCGAGAACGCGGCCTTGGCGCTCGACAAAGGCGGCCGCCTGCTCGTATCGGTCCCGTACCGCGGGATGGTGTCCACCTTCCTCGACCCCGCGTTCTATTTCGGCCATCGCCACTACACGGCAGCCGGCATGGGCGCGCTTCTGGAGAAGGGCGGCTTTGCCCTCCGCCGCGTGATGTACGGCGGCGGCATGTGGGAGCACATGTCGATGCTGCTGTTGTACGTCTTCAAGTGGGTCTTCGCGCGGGAGATGCCATTCGAGACGTTCCTGGAGAAGAAGCGCAGGGCGGAGTACCTGCCGCCCCGACCGCGCCCTCGGCCTGCGAGCGCGACCATGTTCATCGAGGCGGCGAAGCGCAACGACTCCGGGAGGCAGGGCATTTGAAGGGCGGCGTGTTCGAGTCCGTAAGCGCGGACGAACCGCAGAAGGTGGATACCAGCACACTGTCCTGGAGGCTCCGGCTGGCGAAGCGGGAGCTGTACATGAAGGCGGTCTTCCTTCGCTCGTTCCTGCGATCGCGGCTGTCCCGGCGCCCGCTGGTCTTCGTGCTCGGCGACAGCCACGTGGGCATCTTTCTCAAGCGGAAGCCTTTCCTCGTGCACTGGTTCGGTCCGGCCACCGCCTATAACCTGAAAAGCCCGGACAGCACGACGAAGTCCGGCAGGAGGCTGTCCGGCATCATGAAGTACCTGGTGAGGCCGGACGACAAGGTTCTCATGGTGTTCGGAGAGATAGACTGCCGGGTGCATATCTACAACCAGTGGGTGATCGGCAAAGGGAGCGTCACGCTGGAGGATGTCATCGAAGAAACTGTGGCGTCTTACGGGGCCGTCCTCGACAGGCTGTACAGGAGGTGCGTCGACTTCTACGTGGCAAGCGCTCCGCCGGCCGCCAGGGAGGGTAATGTATATGGGGTGCCCAAC
>DATCGY010000203.1:0-8004 GCA_036508635.1 Candidatus Anoxymicrobiaceae bacterium | reverse complement strand
GGCGTTGTCGGCTATGGGCCCGAACGAGTCCATGGCGACGTTGTTCCCCGTCAGGGTCAGCATGCCTATGCCGGTCATCGCCACCCCGTAGAGGACGTAGGTGACGGGCTGGCCGTGGTAGATGATCACCGCGGACAGTATTGTGGCCGCGATGACGAGAGCCGCCCACACCGTGGACTGGAACCCGACGAAGAGTCCCTGGAGCAACAGCGTCGCCGTACCTGTTGTAGAGGCGCGAGCTATCTCCCTTACCGGCTTGTGGTTCGGATCGGTGAAATGCCTCGTCAGCTCGTCGATCGATATCGCGAGCAGGATGCCAGCACCCACCGAGAAGAACGCCCTCCACTCGTGCATGTAGAAGTGCGCCACGAAAGCGAAGGCGACAAGACACATCGCGGCGGACGTATAGTACCCGGCGTTGATCGCGCGCATGGCACTGGTTCCGTTCTCTTCCCCGGAGGACCCGACCCGCACGAGGTATGTTCCGATGATCGACGAGAACACGCCTATGCCTCGCACGAGCAGCGGAAAGATTATCCACTTGATCTGGTGGGTCATACCCACGAGGACGAGGCCGAGGATAAGCCCCGAGACCATCGTTACCTCGTAACTCTCGAATATGTCCGCGGCCATGCCCGCGCAGTCTCCCACGTTGTCTCCGACGAGGTCTGCTACGACCGCGGGGTTTCTCGGGTCGTCCTCCGGGATGCCCGCCTCCACTTTGCCGACGAGGTCGGCCCCCACGTCGGCCGCTTTTGTATATATGCCGCCGCCGACACGCATGAACAGAGCCAGGAGCGTTCCACCGAACCCGAACCCGAGCAGGACGTCCGGCGCCGCCAGGCCGAATATCATGAATATGACTACGCCGCCAAGTAATCCCAGGCCGTCCGTCAGCATGCCGGTGATCGTGCCCGAACGGTATGCGATCCTGAGGGCATCGCTGAAACTGCTGCGTGCCGCGGCGGCCACCCGGATATTACCTTGAACGGCCGTTCGCATCCCGAACTTGCCGACGGTGAGGCTGAAAAGCGCGCCCATCACGAACGCAAGCGCGCGGCCCAGTCCGATGATCACCCTGATCGTGTCCGGGCTCTGGCCGTGGAACCTGGCGATGGCCCCGGCAGTAGGAGGCACGACATAGACGCTCAGGAATAGAGCAAATGTCAAGACGACCATTATGGGCAGGATCATCTTCTGCTGCTTGTCGAGGTAGGTATCGGCGCCTGCCTTGATACCCGACCAGACCCTGCGCATCTCGGGTGTGCCCATGTCCTCGGTCATTACCTGGCGCCGCAGGAACAATGCGTAGGCAAGACCAAGTAACGCAATCCCCAGAACGACCCAAAGGGAGATAGACTCGAAGGCGGTCATGTGTAGCATCGGTTTCGCCCTTCCCCTACCGAGATGACTACTGCCGCGTTCAGATGTCTTCTAGTCGGTTGCCGTCTTGTTGCCTTCCAGTAAAGTGTGGAAGGGAATTTACCACACTCTTATTATTAATTCAAGGATTTTCCGATCATCCTGCCGCCGTCACCATGACGGTTTGCAGCTACGCGACTCTGTCTATCTGATGGTTTGATACGTTCTTATGAGTCGCCGTCATTCCCTCAAGGAAGCAGGCGGTACCCGCACCCGGGTCAACGTGAAGCAAGATCTGTCCGCGATGGCTTACGAGGCTTTTACCCGGTTCTTGAGCCAGTCTATCCAGGCGTCTACGCCAACGCCCGAGCGGCAGGAGATCTTGAATATCTCGACGGATGGGTTCATCTTGCGGACGGTGTCCTCAAGGAACGCCATGTCGAAATCAGTGTGAGGGATCAGGTCGATCTTGTTGACGATCAGTACGTCGCTCTCGGAGAACATGAGTGGGTACTTGAGAGGCTTGTCATGACCTTCGGCTACGGACAGGATCATGACTTTGAGGTCCTCGCCCAGCTTGAACTCGGCGGGACAGACCAGGTTGCCTACGTTCTCTATGATGACGAGCTGAACGCCGTCGAGGTTGAGGTGGTTGAGAGCGGTGTTTACCTGTCTTGCCTCCAGGTGGCACGAGCCACCGGTGTTTATCTGGATGGCGGCGACGCCGGTCTCGGCGATTCGCTCGGAGTCGACCTTGCCTGCGATATCGCCCTCGATGACCGCCGCCTTTATCTCACCGGAGACGCCATCGAGCGTCCGCATGATAAACGAAGTCTTGCCCGCGCCCGGGCTCGCCATGAGGTTAACCATGAAAGCGCCCCGCCCGTCGAGCAGCGTGCGGTTCTCTTTTGCGATGATCTCGTTGGCGTCGAATACGCCTTCCAGTACCTCGATCTCCATGTTCTGGGCCTCCCGCTCCTGTTGCCGTTTCGTGTTGCGCTAGTCTATCTCGATGGATTCCACCTGGAACTCCCTGCCGGAGATTATCTCGGTGTTTTCTCCTTTACACTTCGTGCACGTGAAGTCGTACTCGACGACCTCGAACTCCTTGCCGCAATCCTTGCAACGCGACGCCAGCTTGGTCCTGCGGAAGTTGAGCTCCGCTCCCTCCGCTAAGGTGTCCTTGCCTATGATGTCAAAGTAGAACTGCACCGACTCGGGCATGACTGTACTGAACTCGCCGAGCACAATGTTTATCCGTGTTACGCTGGTCGCCTTGTTGGACTCGGCGTGCCGCAGGACTACCCCCAGCATGGACTCGGTAACGGACATCTCGTGCATGTCTTCCTCTCTGTTGTCGCCTGAGCATCAGGAGCAGTGTTCCGGGGCGGAAAACCGATGGTTAAGGACGCCAGCTCTCTTGCCAGGCTCTTCCTATACCAGCGAGACCTTTTTTTCAAGGAATTCTCTGTATTCGTAAAGCGCCGCAAGCGTCTTGGCGCCACGCTCCGGAGAAGGATATATCACTACCTCGTGCTGGCGCGCGAGCATCGGGCTTGTCGCTCCGGCCGTCGGAAGAGAGACCGCCATGATAGGTTTCTGGGTCTCCTGCATCAGGTCGAAGACCTCGTCCCGGTACGCTTCGTCCGTGCGCTGCAGCTGCTTGAGGAAATCGCTGTTAATGACTTTCGGCTTGATGTGCTCGCGCATGACATCGTCCATGACCTGGCTGTCGAGTGCGAACGCCTGGAACGACGATGTGGCGCCCATGGTCCCAAGGCTGATGACTGAGTCGACCACCGGGCAGCGCGCCACTATCTCGAGGCACTTGAAATGTATAGACATATCGAGAGCGGCAACCAGGTCGACCGGGTTCCCCGGACTCCAGTATTCGGGGAGCACCTTGGCGAGCTCGTCCAGGGTCTCTTTCGGGAGTTCGACGAGCTCGAGCCCGTACCTCGACAGGGCATCAGCGGTAACGACTCCCCAACCACCGCCCCAGGTCACGACACCCACCCCCTTGCCCTTCGGGAGCGGAACGGCGGCAAAGGCCTTGGCTATATCGAGCATCTCTTCGGTTGTGTCGGCTTCAATCATACCGGTCTGTTTCAGGACTCCCTGGAATATCGTCTGGTCGGCCGCCAGCGCGGCGCTGTGAGAGGCTGCTGCTTTGGCGCCTGCCTCGGTCTTGCCCGCTTTCAGGACTACGATCGGCTTATGGCTCGACGTCCTTTCCGCGACCTCGATGAAGCGCCTCGCGTCTTTGAGGCCCTCAATGTACAACAGGATGACATCCGTGGCGGGGTCGTCCGCGAAGTACTCAACATAGTCGACCGCCTTGAGGTCAGTCTCGTTGCCGATGCATACGAACCTCGAGAACCCGACGCCAAGCGCGCGGCCGAGGCTCATGAGCTGCGTGCCCAGGTTTCCACTCTGGGCTGCGAAGGCTATCTTGCCCTGTATCGGCCTGACCGGTGGCATCAGGGCGTGCAGCGAGATCGGACCGGAATAGATGCCCATCGTGTTGGGTCCGCAAAGCCTCAGAGATGAGCCTTTGATAGCGTCGAGCATATCTTCTTCGAGCTGTGCGCCTTTAGCGTCGACCTCACCGAAACCTCCGGAGATGACGATCGCGGTCTTTACTCCCTTTTCGACACACTCCCTGAGAGCGCCCGGAGCCGCGGCTGCGGGAATACAGATGATTGCCAGGTCGACCTCGTCCGGGATGTCTTTCACTGATTTGAAGGCCGGTCGCTCGAATACCTCATTCGCCTTGGGGTTCACCGGGTAGAACTTCCCGGTATAGCCACCGGCGATTATGTTCGCGGGGACTATGTAGCCCCACTTGCCCATCGTGTTGCTCGCACCGATGACAGCGACGCTTCGGGGCTCGAACATATGCTTGAGCTGTTCTGCGGTTTCAGTACTCATGCTCCTACTTCCTTTTTGCTGTAAACTTGTACGGCATCGCCCCGCTCCCGCCGCCAAGCCCGCCACCCTCACCTGAGCTTTTTGTCGTCCAGGTCCCTGTACCTCTTTCTTAGACCTGCAACGAGGATCATGGCTTCGAAAATTATTGATTTGCTCATCTTGGATGTACCTTCGGTCCTGTCGACGAAGAGAATGGGAACCTCAAAGACGTCGTAGCCCATCTTCTCGCATATGTACGCCAGCTCGACCTGGAAACCGTATCCCGAGGCGGACACCCGCGTGAAGTCGATCGACTCGATTACGTCGCGGCGGAAGCACCTGAACCCGGCAGTACAATCCCTTATCTTCATCCCCGTGAACAGCCGGGCATAGCCGCTTCCTCCACGGCTGATCAACCTTCGGACGAGGCCCCAGTTCTCGGTCCCTCCGCCGGTAACGTAACGCGACCCGATGACCACGTCGTACTGCTTGATCGCGTCGAGCATGTCGGGTATGTACTTGGGGTTGTGCGAAAAATCGGCGTCCATCTCGAATATGTAATCCGCGCCCATGTCGAGCGCAACTTCAAAACCGTTCATATACGCCGGCCCAAGGCCTTCTTTTTTCTGCCTGTGAACGACGGCGACCTGGCCGTCGAGCTCGGACGCGAGACGGTCGGCGATTTCGCCGGTGCCGTCGGGAGAGTTGTCGTCGACAACGAGTACGGTTACACCGCAGTCGAGAGCGAGGATCTCTTTTATTATTCTCTCGAGGTTCTCTTTTTCGTTGTAAGTCGGAATCACGATTATGGGTTTCATCTATCACCTTTCGCGTCTACTGGCATCGTCTGAAGATCCTGGACATTCCTTTCGGCTTCGAGGGCCTCGCGTTACGGCCGCCAGCCGTATTTCCCGACGAGAGGGACGAACACACATGAGCCCTTTTCGGTGCTCGAAATGGTATCACCGTGTTTTTCGACAATAGTGAGCATCTGCATCGAAGAAGTCCCGACCGGGATAACCAGCCTGCCACCATCCGCAAGCTGTTCAACAAGGGCCTGGGGAACCTGCGGCGAACCTGCGGTTACGATTATGCCGTGATATGGAGCGTGCTCCGGAAAACCCTTGCTACCGTCGCCAACAGTGACTTCGATATTCTTGAACCCAAGTTTCTCGAGCCGCCTGCGCGCTGATTTCGCCAGGGGCTCGAGCCTTTCCATCGTGTAGACCTTTCGTGCAAGTATGCCAAGGATCGCGGCTTGATAGCCGGTTCCCGTTCCGATCTCCAGAACGGTTTCGTGACCATCGAGCCGTAGCAACTCGGTCATCCAGCCGACGATGTACGGTTGGGATATCGTCTGCCCCTCACCGACCGGGAGAGGCTTGTCCTCGTAGGCCCTCGGCTTGTTGGGCTCGGGCACGAACAGGTGCCTCGGGATGCGCCTCATCGCTTCGAGCACCCGCGGGTCGTGGACCCCTCGAGCCTTAATCTGGTGTTCTACCATTTCGTCGCGAAGGCTCTGGTAGTAATCAGTGCCTTCCGTTCTGTTTTCGGCCATCTCGGCTGGAAGTCTCCTAATGCAATACGAGGCGGAACCAGGATCCGCCTCGATGACTCACCTAATATTATATGACACCCAAGCCCTTCAGGAGAACCTCCCCGTCAGAACTCGTCGGCACTCGTGTACATCTTGAAGATCTTGGTGAGGCCGGTGATCTTGAAGATGCGCAGTATCTTTTCCTGGTTGCAGATGATGCCGAGCTCGCCGTCGTGCTGCTTTACACGCTTGAGTCCGCCAACCAGAACCCCAAGTCCGGTGCTGTCCAGGAAGTCGACTTCATCGAGATCCACCGCGATCTTGTATCGGCCTTTCTCGACCGCATCCACTATCGTCTCGCGCAGGGAGGGTGCGGTATATATGTCAACCTCTCCCTTCAGTTTGACAACAGTATGATCACTAACATCCCGGGTAGAAACCTCTAATTCCAAGTTCTCCTCCCTGACTCGCACCCCACCCCGGGGGTCAACAGGTTTATTTCAGGTTTTCTCAATTTCAGGCCTGTTTCTTGGGCCTCTTTACAGTCGTGCCGCAGTGAGGGCACTTGACCTGTTCCTCGCCAGCTTCAATCGTGACACGGTTACCACAGTTGTGGCACAGCACCCTGAGGATCTCCTCGCCAGTTCTCTCGTGTCCGTGTGGTCCCCTTACCAACTGCCTACACCTCCGTTGTGATTATCCGCGTTGCCTTTTTCTAGATCCGGAAAGTTTTTCCTACCTGGAAAAAATAATTATAGCGTATGCCTGCCGCATTTGGTGAACCCTCGGCATACCGATTACCCCCGGTGTTTACCGACAAGCCGGCTACTTTCCCTCCCATAACACCCGGGCGAGATTGTCGAGCGGTGTAACGCGTCCGGTTCGCGTATCGACCTTCCAGGAGAGCCGATTCGATTCCCTGCCGACTTCGAACACGTAGGAAACGACCCATACTCCGCTAGCTGTTTCTTCCGCGCCCCACGTGGGTTTGAACCCTTCATTTACGACCTTGATCCCTGACTCACCCAGAAAATTGAGGATCCCTTCCCCGATCGTCATATCGGTGCCGACCATAGCATGCGACTTGACGGTGTCGATCGGCGCCTTCCCCCTGTGCCCGAACTGGTACCAACCGAACACAGCCACAAGGATTATCGCGACACTGCCTATCGCGATGTAGGGCGCGGTCCTTCGCCACCCTCGCTTTTCCTGAACCTGCTCGGCTTTCACATGCGGGTCTTCCACCAACGCAACTCCATTCTGTTCATCCGTGACGAAGATTATACAACTGAATTCTTACTTGGTAGGGTTGTCCTTGGACGTCAATTGACGGGGAGAGGAAAAAAGGAGAAGGTCTTTGGAGTCCTAGGCCTTGATGAACGCCTTTATGCTTCGTGGGGTGACCTCGACATCCAGGTTACCATCATCGGATAGCTCCCAGTCCACGAATGATTCCGCGTCAATGGCTTCCTCGAAGAGACCCTGGGCGATGCCTATGGTCAGCAGGTGCCCGGAGACATTGTCGATGCGCATGCGCAGGCCTTTCGAGGTCATCTTCAGCTCCAGCAGGTTGCCGAGACCTCTCAAGGCGAGCTCGCCCCCCGAAACTCCTGCTCGTTTTGGATTTCCTCGATGGAATAGAAGCCCGTTTTCACGAACCGCCTCTGCGCCTCGACCACGACCCGCGGGATGGTATCCCCGAGTTCGTCTTCCAGCGCGGTAAAGACACGGTCCGTCAGCTCAAACCCGAGAAGGGCCATGCGCCTTCCCGTTTTCCCGTTCACTATGACGCCCTTAGCCAGGTCCCAATAGTAGCCGGCGAAAGCCTTTGGGCAACCGCAGGTGCCGCATCGCTCGAGCTCGACGTCTCCATCTTTGTGGCGATAGTGATAGATACGCATTTTTTCTTTGAGGATATCCGGGAACTCTGTCCATTTTGCGACGACTTCGTAGAGCCCCGGCGATATCTCCTCGTAAGAGACGGAGTGTTCCCCGCCCACCATGGCTGACACGCCGCCCGAGTAGCACCCGAACACCTCGGGCACTGAGAAAGGCCTGTAGATGTTGCATCTCGCGAAATCACCAGGGTCTTTTTCGTAGCGGTAGTCCAGAAAATCGTACTGCCCGAACCCCATTATGTGGCACATGGTGAATATGGGTTCGGCCAGGGGCCTCAGGTCCATCGTCTTGGACTG